>JAFSSN010000186.1 GCA_017450985.1 Bacteroidaceae bacterium | reverse complement strand
TGCATATCGTTTAACGGGCATTTAACAAGCGTTAAATGCCCGTTAAACTTTGCTTGAACGCTGCTCAGTCAATGTTCAGTCATCGCTCAATCGTTGCCCAATCATCGCTCAAACAAGTCCTTTGAAATGCTTGCTTGTGCAAAAAGATAATTCTGTCCTATGTCATGACGCTACGCATAAAAAGCCCAGGAACAGTCCGCTTTTAGCTATTGCGCATTATCGACCTCAATAATGCGCAATATCGAGGCCATTATTCCGCATTATTCGTTTTGATGATGCGCAGTAGTAAAAAGACATGCCTGCCGTCATGCTAACTTTGTGCTGCGTGGAAGTGGAACGGACAATAGGCAGATGATATTGACGGTCAAAGTGCAAAGCCCAGTTTTTTCTTTGTCTGTGTTAATATGATGTATTCATATTGTTGAATAAATAAATATGTTTTTATTTGATTGTCTGCGCGATTTTGATTAACTTTGTTGCTGTGAAGTTTGCTAAAGCCCAAGCACTTATTGCAGAATTGCGTGAGCATTGACGTACAGGTACGGGACGTCCAGAGCCTTTGGCCGACAATCATTTCCAACTCTAATACGATGCAGAAACGCTTTTGCTACGGATGTTGTCCGAGTCTTTTACGGATTTTGTACGGGTTTTCTACGGATTTTGTACGGATATATGCGGAGAGAATGCGTAGAAAATACAGAGAAAATGCGTAGGTTATCCGTAGAAGTCACGATGATGAGTTGAAAGTAATGGCTGACAAATCCGTTTCCGTGATTTCTGTAATTGATTGATAGTGTGTGTTGTCTCAAGTAGGCTTGGCGACAGGAGAATTTCAGGAACTCTGATTGCAGGCTCTTCAATTACGTTGGCAGTTAGTCGTTTGTATATACAAAAAGAGTGGCGGAATGTATGTTCCGCCACTCTCTGCATATTGTAAGTAGATTATTATTCACAGCTTTGCTCGCTGTACTCCATTTCGCCCTGCACCACGAACAGAATGTCGTCATGCTCGTATGTACCCATGTCCTCCTTCTTAGCCTTCTTGATGATGTAGTTCACCACCTCATCGAGGTCGATGTCCACGTATCCGTCGGCGTCAGGCTCCTTGTCGAAGATGCCGCTCGTAGCATAGTAGTCATAGATAATGTCGAGGAAGTAGTACAGCTCGTCGTCTGAGAACTTGTCCTTCAAGTCCTGTGGCAGGTAGCTTTTGATGTAGGCAACGCACTGAGCGTCGTCCTCTGCATCCATAAGTAAATCTTCTGCGTCAGCCATTATTCCTTTGTTTGAATTATAAAATAGCTTTGAGTTTCTCTTCGAATGTTGCCTTAGGAGCGGCACCTACTACCTTGTCAACAACCTGACCGTCCTTGATGAACAGGATTGTCGGCACGTTGCGTATGCCGAACTGCATGGCAAGGTCTTCAGACTCTTCCACGTCAATCTTGCCCACGATAGCCTTACCTTCATACTCTGCGGCAAGTGCTTCGATGTCTGGACCTATCTTTTTGCATGGACCACACCATGTAGCCCAGAAGTCAAGCATCATTGGCTTACCTTGTGATGCAATCTCCTCGTAGTTTTCTTCGTTGATTACCATAATGTCTGAAAGTTTTTAGTTGTGTTATTATTTGTTTATCTCAAAACTCATTCCCGGATGCTCGGAAATGTAGTTTACTAAGTCTTTTCTTACTGAAATCTTGACGGCCTTTGCCCTCAGGTTCACTTTCATGTTCTCGGTAGAGAAGAATCTGAAAAAGAGGTCCGTCTTGCCCGGGTTCTCGTGTATAATCTCCGTGAGGTCTGTCACCACCTCTTCGGTGAGTTTGTCGAGAGGCATGGTGATGGTGATGTTCTCAATGAGGGTGTCCTTAACGTCGGCAAGAAGCTGTATGCGCTTCAGGTTAAGGTCGAATATCGCCTCGTTGTAGCGTCGTGGCGTTACCTTGGCTGTGATGAAGAGCGACAGTCCTACTTCAAACTTGCTTCTGTAGTCCATGTATTCCTGTCCGAACAACGCTATTTCGCCGCCTCCGGAGTAGTCCTCTATGGTGATGATGGCATACGGCTTGTCTCTCTTGGTCATGCCCTGGCGTATGTTGGTCACGATGCCTCCGAAGCTTATCTCCTCGGATTTCGCAAACTTTGACAGGTCGCTCAGTTCGGCTGCCTTGGTAGAGCATACGTGATTGAGCACGATGGCATAGTCGTCGAGCGGATGTGCCGACAGGTAGATGCCCACGAGTTCGCGCTCCTTGTTCAGTCGTTCGAGCGAGCCCCATTGCACGATGTCCTTTGGCGGCACAGGGTGAGTAATCTCTATCATTTCCTCGTCGCCGAAGAGTGATGTCGCTGCCATGTTCTTCTCCTGCTGGAACTTCAAGCCGTAGCGCATGAGCACGTCGAGGAAGACCTCGCCGTTCTTGACTCCGGTCTCGGAGAAATATGCCTCGCGCGGAATCTCTTTGAAGCAGTCGAATGCTCCTGCGAGAATCATGCCTTCCATGCTCTTGCGTCCGCATGCCGAAAGGTTCACGCGCTCAAAGAGGTTATATACCGATGTGTACGGGCCGTTCTTCTCGCGCTCGTTGATGAGTGCCAGCACGCTGTTCTCACCCACGCCCTTGATGCCTCCAAGACCGAAGCGTACAGCTCCCTGCTTGTTTACGCTGAAGTCGGTGAACGACTCGTTCACGTCAGGACCGAGCGTTGCGATGCCCATGTTCTTACATTCGTCCATGAGCTTCGTGATTTCCTTGATGTCGGAATGACGGCGCGTCATGAGGGCGGCGAGGAAGTGGGCAGGGTAGTTGGCCTTGAGGTAAGCCGTCTGGTAGGCAACCCATGAGTAGCATGCGGCGTGCGACTTGTTGAAGGCGTATGACGCGAACTTCTCCCAGTCGGCCCATATCTTCTCCAGAATTTTAGGGTCGTGGCCGTTGTTCTTACCTCCCTCGATGAACTTAGGCTTCATGGCATCTACGATGTCCTTCTTCTTCTTACCCATCGCCTTACGCAGGGCGTCGGACTCACCTCGGGTGAAGTCGGCAAGCTGTCGCGACAGCAGCATGACTTGCTCCTGATACACTGTGATGCCGTACGTGTCCTTAAGATACTTCTCCATGCAGGCAATATCGTAGGTGATAGGCTCGCGTCCGTTCTTGCGGGCAATGAACGACGGAATGTAGTCCATAGGTCCCGGACGGTAGAGGGCGTTCATGGCGATGAGGTCCTCAAACACTGTAGGGTGGAGTTCGCGCAGATATTTCTGCATACCTGCCGACTCGAACTGGAATGTACCTACCGTCTTGCCCTCCTGATAGAGCTGGTAGGTCTTTGCATCGTCGATAGGTATGTGGTCGAGGTCGATGTCTATGCCAAGGTCTTGCTTCACGAGCTTGAGGCATTCCTTCATCTCCGAAAGCGTCTTCAGACCCAGGAAGTCCATCTTGATAAGACCTGTTGACTCGATAACGTGTCCGTCGTACTGCGTTACGGCAGTCTTGATGTCAGGGAAGTCGGGGTCGTCGGCAGTTGACACCGGCACGTGGTCGCTGATAGGGTCACGGCAGATGATGAAGCCGCAGGCGTGGATACCCGTGTTGCGCACCGTACCTTCCAGTCGTTGCGCATATTCGATAGTGTGACGTTCTTCTACATTGGTTGACGTGGCTGCCTGCTGCAACTCCGGAGTACACTTCAGGTAGTTGGCGAGCTTCGGCTTCATGCCGTCGGGCAGACGGTCGGGCATGGCCTTACACCATGCGTTGACTATTGGCAGCGGGATGTTCTGTACGCGCGCCACATCCTTGATGGAGTTCTTTGCCGCCATCGTACCGTATGTGATGATGTGTGCGCAGTTTTCATGCCCGTACTTGTCCATAACCCATTGCAGCACCTTGCCTCGTCCGTCGTCGTCGAAGTCGGTATCAATATCAGGGAGGGAGATACGGTCAGGGTTGAGGAAACGCTCAAACAGAAGGTCGTACTTGAGCGGGTCGAGCTTGGTGATGCCCAAGCAGTATGCTACTACGGAACCTGCGGCAGAACCACGACCAGGGCCTACCCATACGTCAAGTTCCTTACGGGCCGAGTTGATGAAGTCCTGCACGATAAGGAAGTAGCCAGGGAATCCCATCGTCTTCATGATGTGAAGCTCGAAGCGTATGCGGTCCTCCACTTCCTCAGGTATTCCATACGAGCCCTTTATGAGGGTGTCGGCCGTTAGCTCCTTCACTGTGCCCGAGCCGTAGATGCGCTGCGCGCCCTCGTATGCGAGCTTGGCGAGGAAGTCCGCTTCAAACTTGATACGGTAAATCTTATCGTAGCCGCCGAGCTTCTTTATCTTCTTGAGTCCGTCCTCTTCCGGCATCTGGTTCTCGCCGTTCTCGTCGGAAGTGAACTCCTTGAACAAGTCTTCTTCAGTGTATTTCTTGCGCCATTCGTCCTCCGTACCGAAGCTTTCGGGAATAGGGAAGAACGGCATGATAGGGTCGCTCTCTATGTTGTAGGTCTCTACCTTGGCAAGGATTTCCATGGTGTTGGACAGCGTCTCAGGCATGTCGCTGAACACCTCGTACATCTCAGCCTTTGTCTTGAACCACTCCTGCTTCGAATAGAGCATGTGAGGCTCTGAGATGATTTTGCCCGTAGAGAGACAGAGCAGACGCTCGTGTGCTTCGGCATCCTCCTGATTGACGAAATGAGAATCGTTGGTACAGATTATCTTCACTCCGTTGTTCTTGGCAAGCTCTATCAGGTACGGCTCGACCGCCTTCTGCTCTTCGTAGGTTTCCCTGTTGGCATTGATGGTAGGGTCCTTCACTTCGTGACGCTGCAACTCCATGTAGTAGTCGTCACCGAACACACGCTTGTACCACTTCACCGCCTCGTCGGCCTTTGCCAGCAGCTCCTCCTTGCTCAGAGGCTCGGTGGCAAACTTGCCCAGACGCAATGCGCGGCGGACGTATTCCTGCGGTTCTCCGGCAATGCAGGCAGCACACACGATGAGGTCTTCATGAAACATCTCCAGGTCCTTGTGGTCGGTACGCGGGCGTCCGTAGTTACCGTCAACCCAAGCGCGCGATACAAGTCTGATGAGATTGCGATATCCATTAGCATTTTTAGCGAGCACAATGAGGTGGTTACCTCCTCGGTCGCGCTTCTCCGTCATGTCTTCCTTGTTGCGTCGTGCGACGTACATCTCACATCCGAAGATAGGAATGAATGGCTCTAATCCTTCTTTCTTCCGTCCTTTATTTACTTTGTTACAGTAGTCGAACAGTTCCTTGATACCGAACATATTACCATGGTCAGTTATCGCGACGCCCTTCATGCCGTCGGCAATAGCCTTGTCCACGATGTCCGAAATCTGTGACATACCGTCGAGAATCGAAAACTGCGTATGAACGTGTAAGTGTATGAAATCTTCCATTAAAACTATTATATTGTTGTTGCAAAGGTAATGTTTTTTTTCTGAATGCAAATGATGCATAGTTAATTTTGCTTTTGCATTTCTGTTCCATCATATTTCCGTTACTGTTCCTATTTGTTATGAAGTTGTGAAAGTCTGTCCATACTCATTTTCTCTATTTACGAATACCTCATTAAGAGTTATGCAGGACTATAGGAAATGAAATGTAAAAATCGTTTTTGTCAGTATGTATGTGCAGAAATATCAGCTTTAATGTGTATATTTGTGCGTTTTTTTTGTTCATTCTTTTTAAAAATAATTTAGTATGGGAAATAGAATCGAGTATTTTGATTTGGCAAAAGGGTTTTGTATTGTCTTAGTTGTATGGTTTCATGTGTTTGAATATTATGACATTCAGTTGCCTATGCATTCGTTTTTTTCATCTTTTAGAATGCCATTGTATTTTGTGTTGTCAGGATGTTTCTTTAAGACATATTCTGGAATAGTAGATTTTACGAAACGAAAGTGCAATAAACTTCTCATTCCGTTTTCTTTCTTTTACGTAACGACTTCATTGTTTATTCCGTTCTTATTGTTCGAGTTTTTTGATATAAGAATGCAACACGGTCAGTTGTATTATAATTCGCATAATATATGCAGAATAATAGCTCACGAGGGATTTCCTAATGTGCCAATTTGGTTCTTGTTGTGTTTGTTTGAAATTAACATGATATTTTACGTTGTTATGTTATTAGGCAATAAAACTAAGAAACCAGATGCTATAATATTTTTGTGTACTTTCTTAATCGGAGCTGCTGGATTGGTTTGCTCGTATTTCAGGATTTATTTACCAGGCTTTATTGATTCTTCATTTAGTTCATTTCCTTTCTTTGTTTTTGGCTATTATGTTTACAGGCGCACTAATATGCTGAAGCCAAATAAAACCGATGGTTATTTACTTTGTTTTGTGGTTGTACTTGTGATTGCAGTTGCCATATTAAGCTATAATTGTGATTTCCGTTTTGCAGCTAATATATTTGGTTTGAAGGAGATTTTAGTGTTGTATCCGTGTGGAGTTATGGGAGCTTTGTCGGTGTTCTTTTTGACTAAATATTTCAAGCATATTCCGGTATTGTCTTACTGGGGGAGGTATTCCATCATGCTCTTGGTGTCTCACCAACTCGTGTACCAAGTGTTTGCTTATGTGCTGTCTTTCTTGAATTTGTCAGTTGTTGTAGTTGCTTTTATCAATACAGTTTTGACTTTGGGCGTGTATATGTTTTTGATACCTTTTATGTTGAAATACATGCCGTATGTAACTGCTCAGAAAGATTTAATTAGAATAAATAATCAGGTTTCCACGAATGAAGGAATTTCGCCGAATGTGGTTTGCTGATTAATTTTTGTGTTCCCTGATGCGAAATATCGTGGATTTTATCTAAATTTGCGTGCAAATTCAAAATGTAAAGCTTGTATCACAAAATTATGGGTGTCTCACAAAGTGCTTATCAAGTATTGACGCAGCAGCAGCAACTACGTCTCTCACCGCAGCAGTTACTGACGGTGAAGATGCTCGAACTGCCTGTGGCCGAACTGACAGACAACGTGAAGAATGAACTTCTTGATAACGTGGCTTTGGATGAGGGACTGCTGAAGACTGCCGAGGAACGCGACGAGGACAACGGCGCAGACGAGACGGAAGGAGGAGTGGACGAACGTGAGGAGACCGACGAGTTTGAAAGTTCCGACACGCTCTATGACTACGACCCCGACGACCTGCCGGCTGTGAGCGGCGGGGGAGAGACCGAGAAACAGGAAATACCGGTCGGCGCCACGAAGTCGTTCATGGACGACATGATGGAACAGATGGTCAACTACGACCTGACCGACGAGCAATACACTCTCGTGGAGTATCTCATCTACTCGCTCGACAACCGCGGCTTCCTTTCACGACCTATTCCGAGCATCGTTGACGATATGCTTATCAACCACAACATCTACACCGACGAGGAGGAGGTGGAGAAGGCTCTGAAGATAGTACAGCAGTTCGACCCCGCCGGCATAGGCGCACGCGACACGAGAGAATGTCTCCTGTTGCAGATTGACAGAATACTTGGCGACTCCAATCACCAGTCCTTCGAGAAATTAGGACTGTTGCAGGACGCTCGCGACATTATAGACCGCCACTACGACTTGTTTATCAACAACAACGTTGCTAAGCTGCAGACGGTGACGGGAATGAACAGCGTACATCTCAGCGATGTACTCGACACAATCAAGAAACTTAATCTCCATCCAGGACTTGCACTCAGCGAGTCGGCTGCCGACAGCGTGCAGCTGGCTGTGCCCGACTTCATCGTCGAGACCGACTCCGACGGCAATGTGACGTTCGCCCTCAACAACGGCGATGTGCCGAGCCTTCATGTCAACCAGGAATATGTGCGCATGCTGGATGCCATGCAGAAGACCGGCGAAAAGCTGGGCAGGCACGACAAGGAGCGCATGACCTACTATCAGCAGAAGGTCGATGCCGCGCGTATGTTCATCAAGTCCATACGCCAGCGCCAGCAGACTCTCGAGACCACCATGGCCGCGATAATCGACTTGCAGCGCCAGTTCTTCCTGTCGCAGAACGATGACGACCTCCAGAAGCTCATCATGGAGGACGTGGCAAAGAAGACCGGCCTCGACGTGAGCACCATATCGCGAGTGTGCAACGGCAAGTATGCACTCGTTGACGGCACTCTCTACCCTATGTCGTACTTCTTCAAGCGAGTGCGCACCAACAAAAAGGGCGAGGACGTTGACAGCCGCAAGGTGGAGACAGCCATGCGTGACATCATCGACGGCGAGGACAAGCGCAATCCTTATTCCGACAATGAACTTGTGGAACAGTTGAGGCTTCGTGGCATTGACATAGAGCGAAGAACAGTGAACAGGTATCGTTCACTGTTCGGTATTCCAACAGCATTAAAACGCAAAAGTATATGAGCGAAAAGAAGTTAATACGGGCAGCAAAGGCGCTGTCTGCAGTCTTCTCTCCTTTTTATGTACCCCTGTGGGTCATATTCGGTTTGTTTGCATTCAGTTATCTGAAGATGTTGCCGTTCAATTACAAGATACTCATTCTTGGCATGGTGTACGTCTTCACAGTCCTTATTCCCAGAACGGGAATAAACATCTTCCGCATAGTCAATAAATGGACGCACATGCAGCTTAGTCATCGCGAGCACAGGCACCTGCCCTACATACTCACGCTGGTAAGCTATTCCACTTGTCTCATACTGATGACCGACATGAAGGTGGCCATGTTCTTCCGAGGCATAGTCATGGCGGCACTGGTGTCGCAGATTATATGCGTCGTGATAAACGCATGGTGGAAGATAAGCACCCACATGGTGGGCATGGGCGGACTGGTGGGAGCCCTCGTGGCATTCAGCTCTCTGCTCTACTTCAATCCCGTCATTCCTGCGTGCATACTCATACTGCTGTCGGGAGCCCTCGGCACGAGCCGCATAATACTTCGCCAGCACTCCGTGTCGCAGGTCGGCGCAGGCTTCTTCGTAGGCTTCGTCTGCTCCATGTTCTTCATACTTAAGGACTGGATTTGACCTCACGCCTCCAACCTTTTAGAAACAATTACAAAAAGAATATATTATGACTCCACTTGTTTCAATTATCATGGGCAGCACGTCTGACCTCCCAGTGATGGAGAAGGCTGCCAAGTTCTTTGATGAGATGCAGATTCCTTTTGAAATCAATGCTCTCAGTGCTCACCGTACACCTGATGCCGTAGAGGCGTTTGCCAAGGGCGCAAAGCAGCGCGGCATAAAGGTTATCATAGCCGGTGCAGGCATGGCTGCTGCCCTTCCTGGAGTGATAGCAGCAAGCACAACTCTCCCTGTCATCGGAGTGCCGGTCAAGGGCTCGGTTCTTGATGGAGTGGACGCTGTCTATTCAATGCTTCAGATGCCTCCTGGCATCCCTGTGGCAACGGTGGCCATCAACGGCGCACTCAATGCCGCCATCCTCGCCGTGCAGATGCTTGCACTCAGCGACGAGGCTCTTGCCGAGAAGTTCGCTGCCTATAAGAACGGCCTTCGCAAGAAGATCGAAAAGGCTAACGAGGAGCTCAAGGAAGTGAAGTTTGAATATAAGTGCAACTAATTTAATTGGCAACTGATAGTTAACCGCTGCTGCGTCTCCCTGAGAGACGTATCCCTCAGTCGGTAATTATCAGTTGCCAATTAGCAATTATCAACAGGAAAAGACATGATAGATTTATTCAATTATTCCCGTAGATGGAGCACCGAAGTGAATGTCGGCGGAGTGCTTATGGGCAGTGTGTGGCCTATACGCGTGCAGTCGATGGCAAACACTTCGACAATGGACACCGAAGACTCGGTGGAACAGGCAAAGAGAATAGTCGATGCCGGTGGCGAGATTGTACGTTTCACTACCCAGGGACAGCGCGAGGCGCAGAACATGAAGGCTATCAACGCCATGCTCCGCAATGATGGCTACAACGTGCCTCTCGTGGCTGACGTACACTTCAACGCTGCCGTTGCCGACACTGCTGCAACGATATGCGAGAAGGTGCGCATCAACCCGGGCAACTACGTTGACCCTGCCCGCACGTTCAAGAAGCTGGAATACACCGACGAGGAATATGCCAGCGAGATAAAGAAGATAGAAGAAAGGTTCGTTCCTTTCCTCAATATATGCAAGGAAAACCATACTGCCATCCGCATCGGAGTGAACCACGGCAGCCTGTCCGACCGCATCATGAGCCGCTACGGCGACACGCCTGAAGGCATGGTCGAGTCGTGCATGGAATTCCTGCGCATATGCGTGCGCGAGAAGTTCACCGACGTGGTCATCTCCATCAAGGCAAGCAACACAGTGGTCATGGTACGCACCGTGCGCCTCCTTGTCACAACCATGGACAAGGAAGGCATGGCATTCCCGCTCCACCTCGGAGTGACTGAGGCCGGCGACGGCGAGGACGGACGCATCAAGAGTGCCGTGGGCATAGGAGCATTGCTCTCCGACGGCATAGGCGACACCGTGCGCGTGTCACTCTCCGAAGCACCTGAGAACGAGATTCCTGTGGCACGCAAGCTCGTTGACTACGCCATCAACTCACGCAAGGACGCACAGCTTCCTATCGACGAGTTCGTACTCCCCGACGAGTACAAGTGGCTGCGCCCAGAGAAGCGCAAGACCGTGGCTGTGACGCTGAAGGGACTCGTCGAGGCTAACGGCGAGGAAGTGAAGGGCATCGGCGGCGACAACGTTGCAGTAGTCCTCAGCGACGTGCCTCTCATGAACACCATCGTGCTCAACCCTTACCGCCTCAATGCCGAGAACGTGGCATTCCTCAAGGCACACCCTGAAGTGCTCATCGTGAGCCGTCCGCAGACGGCAAACAAGCTCGGCGAGCATCGTGCCCTTGCATTCCAGCTCATGAACCTCGGCGTCAAGAATCCTATGCTCATCTGCCAGGAATATGCAGAGAACAGTCTCGAGGATCTTCAGCTGAAGGCTGCACTCGACTCGGGCGTAGTGCTCATCGACGGGCTGGCAGACGGACTCATACTCCTCAACCACACCGATGCCGTGAGCCGGCAGCAGATTACCGACACGGCATACGGCATACTGCAGGCAGCACGCCTCCGCTTCACCAAGACCGAGTACATCTCGTGCCCTGGATGCGGACGCACGCTCTACAACCTCGAGGAGACAATCAAGAAGATTAAGGAAGCCACCAAGCACCTCACAGGACTCAAGATAGGCATCATGGGATGTATCGTCAACGGACCGGGCGAGATGGCTGATGCCGACTACGGATACGTGGGAGCAGGCGTGGGCAAGGTCAGCCTCTACAAGAAGAAGGAATGTATCGAGAAGAACATACCTGAGGCCGAGGCCGTGGCACGACTGATAGAATTTATAGAGAAAGACATGGCTCAAAAAAACGCAGACAAATGAAAAAGACTGATATAAAGGTGTTGGCAAAGGAGGACGTTATCGACCTCATCGCCAACCAGTGGATGCTCATCACGGCTGGCACGGCCGACAAGTTCAACACCATGACGGCTTCGTGGGGCGGCGTTGGCTACCTCTGGCACAAGCCTGTGGCATACCTCTTCATACGCCCTGAGCGTTACACACATGAGTTCGTTGAGGCTAACGACCGTCTCACCATAAGTTTCTTTCCTGAGAGTCAGCGCAGAGCACTCCAGTTGTGCGGAAGCAAGTCGGGCAGAGACATCAACAAGGTTGAGGCTGCCGGACTCCATGCCGTGGAGATGCCTGAGGGAGTGATGGGATTTGACGAGGCACGACTCACGCTCGTCGGCAGAAAGCTCTTCAAGGCCGACATGAAAGCCGAGGACTTCGTCGATGAGTCATTGCTCGAATGCTGGTACAACGACCAGCCGGGCGGCGGATTCCACAGCGTGTATGTGGTCGAGATAGAAAGTGTGTACGAGAAATAGACAGCAGCCTATGGATAAGGAAGTCATCGTATCGGACGAGATACGTGCCGTGTGCCCCGGCTTCGTGGGAGCGGCAGTAAGCGCCGAGTTCACCAACAGCCAGTACTGCGCCGAACTGTGGGACGAGATAAACTCGTTCCTCAACAACTACAAGGCAAAGTACACTATCGACTCCATAAAGCAGATGCAGAGCATCCTTGCCACGCGTCAGGTGTACCGTCTGTGCGGCAAGGACCCGAGCCGCTACCGTCCGAGCGGCGAGGCTCTCGTGCGCCGTGTGCTGCAGGGCAAGGACCTCTATCAGATTGACACGGCGGTTGACCTCATCAACCTTGCTTCCATAGCCTACGGCTACAGCATAGGTGGATTTGACTGCGACAAGATTAGCGGCAGCACCATCACCCTTGGCATAGGCAAGGAAGGCGAGCCGTACGAGGGCATAGGGCGAGGCATGATTAACATTGCCGGACTGCCTGTCTATCGCGATGCCGTGGGCGGCATAGGCACTCCTACGAGCGACAACGAGCGCACCAAGATGTCGATGCAGACCCGCCGTCTCTTTGCCATCGTCAACGGCTACGACGGCGACCGCGACAACGTTCTTCGCTGTGCTGAATACATCGTCACTCTCGTCAATAAATATGCCGGCGGTACTGCTCACGAAGTGAAGCTGTTCTAAGGCTGCCGCCTTTCTGCGGCGCGATGCAGATATGCAGGTCCTAATGGACTGGAGAAAAAGGAAATGACGACCTTATGTCACACATGGACATAAGGCCGTCATTTTTATGTTTCGTCACTTGTATTGGCTCACTAAAACTCGTTGATTGGAATGACGTCAATCCTGCAACCGTCCTTCTCAATCGTGCGTTTGTCATTGCTGGTGACTATGACGAGGTTGGCACACTTCAGCTCCTTCGAACATTCCACGATGCTGTCCACTTCGCGCTTCTCCGTCTTGGGATTGCTCATGTCGTAGCACACCTGCACCAGACGCTCTATGTGCGTTCCACGGCGAAGAACGAAATCCACCTCCTTGTCGTTGCGCGAACGATAGTAGAACATGGTCTTTTCAGTGTCGTAGCCGCGGCGTAAAAGCTCAATGAACACCTGATTCTCAAGCAACCTGTCCAGATTGTCGCTCAGCGAAAATGCCTTCGAAGCCACAAAGCCGTTGTCAACCACATACACCTTTCGCGGTGCCTTGTTCATCAACTTGAACTTATTGTTGTAGCGCGGCAGATAGTAGAAGAGGTACGGCTCGTGCAAGTAGTCCATGTACTTCTTGGTAGTATTGACACTCGACAGCCCCAGCTCTTCCGTCAGTTCGTTGGCGCTGACAGGATTGCAGAAGTTGGAGACAAGATACATGGCAAGGCTGTTGAGGTCGGTGATGTTGCGCACCTTGTGACGCTTTGCCACATCCTTCCATATTATGGAGTCGAACAGCGTGTCAAGGTAGCTGCGTGTGAGCTGACGCGACATCACTACTTCGGGATAGCCTCCGTTTCGCATGTAGTCGTCCATAAGACTGAGGGCATCAGCCATGTGCTCTGGTTCCAGGGAATGAAGGTCGAACTTGTTCCAGTCGAAAAACTCTTCAAGGCTGAACGGAAGCATTTCCACTTGCAGGTACTTGCCTGTAAGCACAGTTGCCATCTCGCTGCTGAGCATTTTTGCATTACTACCCGTGATGACAAGGTTCTTGCCCATTCGGTAAAGTTCACTTACCCACATGTCCCACGCGTCAAGATTCTGCACCTCGTCAAGCAGTATGTATTCATATCCGGGATAGACATCATCCAGCATGCGCATGACAAGGTTGGCATCCCACGCATCCAACAACGGTTGGTTGTCGAAGTTGAGGTATGCAAAGTTCTTGTCGCGCAACATCAACAAAGCCTGCGTCGATTTGCCTACTCGACGAGGACCGGTTATCAACTTTATGAGACGACTGCCCAGCAACACGTCGGCATCCTGACTGCTGCGCCGTGTGAGGTAAGGGCGTGACATCAGTTCGTCGCGTTCTTTGCGTTGATTCAATATGATTGTCTTCATCTTTTTAAATGATTATTTCGATGCAATATTACCATATTTTCTTCAATTCGCAATGTGTATTGCATAAAAAACGTGCTTTTTTATGCAGTACAAAGTATTTATTGCATAAAAACGGGGAATGCTTGCGTCATGAAGGGACAAAAATGAGACACTTCCATTTGTTTGTCGCATGTGCGGAAAAGCAAGTGGAAGTGTATGTATTCATGTTTCACAAGTAATTAACGGGAGTAAACTTCGTGGAGTAATAGAGGAGTTGTCGCTTCGCTCAAGACGATACTCTTTCATACGAGGTGAAGAGTAGCCGGAGGCTAAGTGAAGAGTGAAAAGTGAAGAATGAAAGTTACTTTGTTAATCAATTATCAATTGTCTATTGTCAATTATCAATTCACATCATTCGTCAGTTTACTCCATTGAACGTAGCGAAATAAACTTCGTTTAACTCCTTTTTGCTCCAAGCAAGTAAAGCGTTAGCGATTCTTGCGAAAGCAGTGTATGTAAATGTTATGGAAAATGTGCTGGTCGGGAGTGGAGACTACAAGGTACTTATGTCAACAGTCTTACGCTCATGTGCGCCGTTGCCATCGTCGATATCAAAGTCCTTGCCGGATGTCTCTCCGCTGCTAACATCATTGCTGCCGGCAAGAATGTTAGCGCGCAATCCTTTTTTCTGCACCTTTGCCTCTGGTGCATTGTACAGTCTTGTCTTCATAATCTCATTGTTTGTTAGTTGAATATGCGGTGGCAAAGATATGTAAAATTAGTTAATGATGAATATATTATGAAGAAAAAATGCTTCCTTCGTCAACCATTCTGCTATATGGTCGAAATGAGGGGCGAATAGTGGGTAATAATGACTGAAAATAGATGTCTGTATTGCATGGTTTGATTGTCTTTTGTTGCGGGGAGAGTGGAAAGTTAGGTAAGAGTGTGCTTGCTTTTCTCATGCCCTTCTGCATGTCCTCTTCGTTCTTCCTTCGCTATTTCTACGTATGTCCTCCGTATTTTCATCGGGTTTTCTACGTATTTTCTCCGGGTTTTATCCGTAGAAATGCGTAGAAAAGTCGTAGAAAATACGTAGAAAACACGTAGCAGATACGGGGATGATATGATTAAGTGACTGTAATTCAAGGAAGAAAAGGTGAAGGCAAAAGCGCGGATGACGGGCGGAATGGGGCATGGAAGAGGGAGGAGGGAAGGCGTGAGGACGAATTGATTTTATGGCTGTTTGGGGCATTTGATACATAAACGACACTTTTTGTATCATCGGCGAAGAGGGAGACGGCGAGGAAAGCGTACTTTTGCATTGAAAAAAACAATAAAAATATTTGAACATTTATGAATAGCAAATTTTTGGCCTTGTTGTGTATGGCGGCATTGGAGGCCGGCTCTGTGTATGCAACAAAGGTTAATACCGAAAAGACCATTACGGTGAATGGTGTGAAACGTAAGTATATTCTCTATGTCCCTAACAAGCTTGAGGACAAGCCTGCCCTTGTGGTGTCGCTCCACGGTGCAAGCGGTCACGATACGGACTATTCTCCTTTCAAGACTAACATAGCCGATGCTAAGGGCTGTATCGTGGTGTATCCTCAGGGACGCGACCAGTATTTCCCTATCTTCGGCGGCTCGGTGGCTGGATGGAATGCCAACGGCGAGTATAACGAGGACGTGGAGTTTTTCCAGAGCATCATCGACGAGGTTAAGGCTACTTATTCTATTGACGAGTCCCGCGTGTTCTGCTGCGGATTCTCAAACGGCGGTATGATGACTTATGCCGTGGCTAATGCTACGGACGGAAAGATGTTCAGTGCCTATGCTTCTATCAGCGGTTTCCCATTGAACGAGTTCCACCTCCGCACTTCTGGTGCCAAGGCTGCGCCTTTCCTCCATATCCACGGCAAGAACGACGACTTCGTGAAGTACTCTTGCACTCCTATCATCCGCGACAACATGGTGGCACGCAACGGTGCCAATCCTGTGCCTGTAGTGAACAATACTGTTGGCAGCTTCACTCGCAGCACTTACAAGGCTCTGGACGGCGGTACTCCGTATGTGTTCTATGAGGTTGACGGCATGGGTCACGTTGACTTTACGAGCAACACAGCCGACTCTAATTCGGCTCTTACTATGTGGCGTTTCTTCAACAACTATAATACTATTACCGAGAGCGGTGTGTACAATCCTGACGAGTCACTGCGCTGGCAGCTGAACATCGACGCCGAGGGCTTCGATCCTGCCAAGCATCACTGGACGGTGAGCAGCGACAAGACTCGTTTCTCTTACGGCTCTGTGGTGAAGCCTAACAATGCCGACAACAATGTGTGTCCGTCTATTCAGTTTGCAAAGGGCAACTACACTCTTGAGTTTGCTGCCGAGGGTACTGAGGGACACAATGTGTACGTGCAGCTGGAGCGTCTGACTGGTGCCAAGAAGATTAAGGGTGCTGGTTTGGCTTACGGCGACAATGATGACAACACGAACGTGACCGGCTCTGACATTCCTTACGGCGATGAGGATGCTTCTTATCCTGCTGAGTTCACTAAGGTGACTAAGGTGGGCGAGACTGGTTATGCTAATTTCTCTGTGGCTGAGTATGGCGAGTATAAGATTACTATCGTGAAGGAGGATGCTAACGACAAGATGACTGCCTTGCGCATCACTACGCTGAAGGACGGCGTGAAGGTGAGTGCGGATGCTGAGCTTCCTGCCGAGAACCAGGGTAATGTCGAGGAGACTGGTACGCTGATTGAGATTCCGCAGTCGCAGGGTAAGGAGTATGATAATTTTGCGCGTACTTCTGTTGAGGCTGGCGACGGCTACACTACATACACGGCTACGAGTGACTTGCAGATTGCCATCAAGATGATGAACATCGACGTTACTGACTGCGACTATGTGCTGATTAAGTTTGCCGAGCCTGTGGCTGCAGGATGGCATCTTGCTTTCTGGTCTGACCAGACTCTCCGCGACGTGCCAGAGGGTTCGACTGAGTATAAGTTCGACCTTGAGGACGGCATGAAGGACACAGGCATTCTTCCTCAGATTTGCATGATGACGTTCTTCGGCGGCTATACTGCTCCGTTGGAGGCTAAGGTTGTGGGAATATACAAGCACAGCACAAAGGGTGGCACGGTGAATGCCATCGAGGCTGTTTCTGATGCCGAGGGCGTTGAGGCTTTCTATTCTCTCTCTGGTGCCCGTCTCGCTGCTCCTGTGAAGGGCGTGAACGTGGTGAAGATGAAGGACGGAAGGACTAAGAAGGTCGTTTTCTAATTGACAAAATATGATTGATTCTTGACTTTTACTTATTTTTTAATTGTAGTTGATTTTTGAGTTGAGGATTAAGGCTCGTTTCTTGACATGCGGCTGCCGCTGTCACCGACCTTGATTCTTGACTCTTTTTTCGTGCTTATGCCTGGCTTGTATTGCGCTTTTGCTTGTTTGCTTTCGTGCCTTCGTCAGTATTCTTTCGTGCTTATGCTCGACATGTATTTTGTTTTTGCTTGTTATCTTCAGTGCCTTCGTCAGTATTCTATTGTGATTCTGCTCGGCTTCATTTGTACTTATGCCCGTTTTCTTTAGTACTTACTCTTGGCTTCTTTTATTCTTTCGTCTGGCTTCGCCTTAATTCCTTGCGAAGTCTTTCTGCGGTCGATATGGCTTTATGGCGCAAAAAAAACAGGGGTCGTTTCGCAACGTCCCCTGTTTCTATTAACTCTAATAGTTAATCATCGCATTTAATCTTTACCTATTCATATTATTTGCATTGTCCCTTCTTGTTTCGGTTGCAAGTCGCCTTGGCTGTGCTCATCAACGCTTGGTTGAAACAACCTTTTTTCTTGCGCTTGCATTGGTATGACTATATACGCTATGAAAGGTTTAATGGATTTTGAAAAAAATATTACTTTTTTTTGTAAATTTTTATATCACATTAAGGTGTACTTCCATAATAGCCTTATATTCAGTACCGTTAGCGTCGGTATAAATAAATGCTTGGCGTATGATATATGTCTTGTTTTTTTGTAATTTTCCTGGATATTGCCCCACTTTACATTCAAAGTTGTTAGGAGTCATCTCGGCAAATATGGCAGATGTGTTGCCATAGGTCGTGACGTTTCCAGTGGTTGTGAACCAGTGGCCCAATACGGTGCTTGACGATGTGGTGGTAGTGTTGTTGTTGGTTTCTGTGACGCCGTTGGCGTTGAGGCCGGCAAAACGCAGGTAGTTCTTTTCGTTTTTCTTTCCCACCTTGACAGCCTTCATCGTAGCTGTTGACACTCCGAGGGCTTCTGACACTGCGTCCATGTCGTACTGTACGAGCACGCTGCTGTATGAGCTGCCGCTGTATGAGAGCTTGGCATTGATGACAACCGTGGTGTCGCGGCGCACGTAGTCGTCAGGATACTCGCCGTGGTTCTTTGATGCTCCGTAGGCGTCTGTTCCCTCAAACTTGACGGCGTATGGCCACTGCTCGTCGTCGCTCACGTCGTCGTTCCATGAGTGTGCCCAGTAGGTCGTAGGTGCACCCATGACAACAAACCAAAGGTTCTGGCAGTTATCTGGTACGGTGATGGTTGCTTCGCCGTTCTTGTCTGACTGCATGTCGGAATATACGCGTGTGCCGTCTGCGCAGTATGCCACGAAGCCGTAGCGCCAGCCGGCATACTCAGTCTTAACCTTGCGGTAGCCGTCACTTCCTGCAAGTCCGCGGAATGTTGCCTTGACTACAGTTCCTGCTGCCGGAACCTTGAGCGGGTTGGCGTTGTAGCCGTAGTTCTGCGGACAGTAGTCGGCATCGACTACCCACCATGAGTTGTCGTTGTCGAGGTATTTTGCGAGGAAGTCGGCAGAGGCTTCCTTGAGACGCTGCGGCTCCTGTCCAATCTTAGCCTTTCCGTAGTCGCGCACCCTGTCGATGTCTATTGTGACGAGGTGTGAGAATGCGTCGTACATCTCCTTGGCATATCCGTCGGTGTCGAGGCCGAAGATGCGCATGTATGCCTGTGAAGGGTCCTCAGGACGCTTTGCCTCGCGCCATACTCGTCCCACGGTGTTCATGCCGTGCTGCTGGCACCACCAGTCCTGATAGAAGCAGTTGAAGTAGCGTATGTCCTCGTGGTGTATGTTCATGTGGTGGCGTGTGAGGAATCCCTCGTAGTACTCTCCGTCGGAGTACTGGTATGAAGGATAGACCTTGTAGGCCTGCCAGTTGGCACAGTCTTCCCACCATTCGTTGCCCTTTGAGTTCTCGCCGAGCACGTAGTTGAGACCGTGCGTGCTGCCGAGGTCTGCGCTTACGAGATACTGGAAGGTGTGTCCAATCTCGTGTGCCACGGTGTGGCCGTTGCGCCCTGTTGCAGCCCAAGGGTTGCAGTGGAACATGCCGACCTGATATGACTTTGATGACTTCGTCGTACCGTTGTAGGTGTAGATGGTACCCGACGTACCGCTACCGTCGGCGCGCCAGTCGGTTTGGTTTACGATGTACATCTCTATCTTTGCCTTGTCGGTAGTGGAGTTGCCTGGTGTGAGGAAGCCGAGTTCCTCGACGTAGCATTTCCATATCTTCTCTGCGTCCTTGAGCAGTGTCTTCACGTTGACGGAGAAGCCGCCGAGGCTTATGTTGCCGGCAGCGTTAGGGTTGAGGCCCTTTTCCCAGAAGATGATGAAGTGCTCTGACTCTGCTGAACGCTGGATGCAGAACTTAGAAGTCTCCTTGGAGTAGTCGTTGCTGCTGTACGTGTTTGGCTTTACGATGAAGCGGTCAGGCTTCTCGAAGGTGTAGATGCCGAGCGAGCCGTCCATGTAGCTCTTGAAGGCGTTGATGCCCGACTTGCGGAACGTCTTCATGTTGGACTTGCGGAAGGCTATGGAGTCGAGTTCGCTGAGAGCGTAGTATTGGTCCTCGACAAAGCGGTCGCTATAGTCGAGCCATAGAGTGTCGCCCACCTCGGCCTTTGCCTCTGTGCTGCCGGCGAGTGCGCCGAGGAGCATCATTATGCTTAGTATACTTTTCTTCATAACGTAGTGCTTATTTCTTATAGACCTTAAAAGATGAGTTACTTGTCTTTACGATGTAAGTGCCTGTGGCGAGCGACTGCAGATCGACGATGAGTGCTCCTGCATTCTTAGTCACGGCGGCATTGACGGCTGCTCCAGCCGCGTCGTACACCTTCACGCTCTTGGCCTTTGCTGCGTCGAGAGTGAGAATGTTGCCCTTCAGCGTCGTCTTCTGCTCTTCCGTGCCCTCGATGGCGTTAGGGTCATCGGTGTCGGAAATGTAGAAGTGCTTGAAGCCGGAGAAGGCATATTTGTCGGCATTGACAGTCACTCCTCCGTCTATGAACTTCATTATCGGCGGATTGTCGTTGTCGAGCAAATAGTACACGAGTGTGCCGTCGGTGAGTGTGAACACAACGCTCTTTGCATTTGCCGTAAGCGATGCAGCACATGCAATGAGAAATGAGTATAATAAGCGTTTCATAGGCTAATTATCTTTCTTAAATAAGTTATATACGTTGAATAGCGACCATAATGATGCTGCTAAGAACAAGAAGCCCATGAGGTAGAAGCTTGACACGTTCGGGTCGTCGCTTGGCAGCGATGCAATCATGAATATACATGCTATGAGGCAGAGGTTGATTGCAACAGCCGATACCAGCATCATGATACGTTTGATATTGTTGAACATAATCTTGTTTGTTTGCAAAAAAGGTGAATCCTACGACATGCAATCATAGAATCCACCTTTCCTTATGTTGTTAATTACTTGTTCAGTTTCCAAGAGTAGCCGTCCTTGGTGTCCTTCACCTCGAATCCGAGTGCAGCGAGGTTGTCGCGGATGAGGTCGCTGGTAGCCCAGTCCTTGTTAGCCTTGGCCTTGCTGCGCTGCTCGAGAAGCATATCTACCACCTTGCCGAAGGCCTCTTCCCTTGCGTCTGACATTCCGCCCTGCGCTGCAGCCTGTGCGCTTCCTGACTTCAGACCGAGGAGGTCGAACACGAATGTGCTGAACAGCTGTTTGAGAGCCTCGAGGGCATCGGCGCTGATAGTCTCCTTCTTGTCGGCAACGCTGTTGATGGTCTTTGTTGCGTCGAAGAGGTGTGAGATGACGATAGGAGTGTTGAGGTCGTCGTTCATAGCGTCGTAGCACTTTGCCTTCAGCTCATCTACGAAGCTTACGTTGATTGACGCATTGTTAGAAGGGGTAATGTTGGCAAGTGCCTTCCATGCGTCCAAGAGGCGTTCCAGTCCCTTCTCCGCTGCCTGCAGTGCCTCGTTTGAGAAATCTACCGTTGAACGGTAGTGTGCCTGGAGGATGAAGAAGCGTATCGTCATAGGAGAGTAGCCTCTTTCCAGACGCTCATGCTCACCGCTAAAGAACTGTGGGAGCGTGATGAAGTTGTTGTATGACTTACCCATCTTCTTGCCGTCGATGGTAATCATGTTGTTGTGCATCCAGTACTTTACCATCTGGTCGCCCTGACTTGCCACCGCCTGTGCAATCTCGCACTCATGGTGAGGGAACACGAGGTCGAGTCCTCCTCCATGTATGTCGAAGTGTGAGCCGAGGTATTTGCGTCCCATGGCAGTACATTCGCAGTGCCATCCTGGGAATCCGTCGCTCCATGGCGAAGGCCAGCGCATGATGTGCTCAGGCTGAGCAGCCTTCCAGAGAGCGAAGTCGGCCTGGTTCTTCTTCTCGCCCACGCCAGCCAGTTCGCGGCTTGCGTCCTTTATGTTCTCAAGGCTGCGGCCAGAGAGTATGCCGTACTTGTGGTCCTTGTTGTACTTCTCTACGTCGAAATACACAGAGCCGTTTGACGTGTAGGCATAGCCGTTGTCGAGAATCTGCTGCACGAGTTGCTGCTGCTCAATAATATGGCCGGTAGCATGTGGCTCGATGCTTGGAGGCAGACAGCCCAAGGCGTCCATAGCCTCGTGGAAGCGGTTGGTGTAGTACTGAGCCACCTCCATAGGCTCGAGCTGCTCGAGACGTGCCTTCTTCGCAATCTTGTCCTCGCCCTCGTCGGCATCGTGCTCCAAGTGACCCACGTCGGTGATGTTACGCACATAGCGCACCTTGTAGCCGAGATGCTTGAGGTAGCGGAATAAGATGTCGAACGTGATTGCTGGACGAGCATGACCGAGATGCGCGTCGCCATATACTGTAGGACCGCACACATACATTCCCACGAAAGGTGCATGTAGCGGTTTGAATACTTCCTTTTGTCTTGAAAGAGTGTTGTAAATGTAAAATGCTTGTTCCATTCTCTTAAAATTTTCCGCAAAGATATGCAAAATACGTCTTACTTTTCTATAGTAAGCATAAAAAAAGCATTTCTTTGCCGTTATTTTCAGGTGTTTGACGAATATTGTCCGTGTCCGTGCCACAAAAAGGACCCGCACATTAGTGTGTGCGAGTCCTTAACCTGTCGTTATGTGCGGAGATAGGAGGATAGGACGGGGAGTAAGAGAAGAAAAAACACAATATGCTTTTCAAAAAAAGAAAACGTATCGTCCCCGGCAAATGTGACGTCTGTTTCATGCCTGTCCTTGCTACAGAGATGCTGCAGCAAGTTCCTCCGTTATTTTACTCATCGTGTCGCTAAGCCTCTTATATTGCCTCTCTCCAGGCTTGGCAAGTCCCTTGGAATATTGACGTAGCAATGATGGGTTAATGCCAGAACGCTCGGCGATGCGCGTAATGTTAAGGAAATTGAAATAGTCGAAGAAGGACTGCATGTCATATTTGTATGTCACGGTGAATTGCGGCATAGTTCGTCCCTCAGCTTCTTCTATTTCTTTCGTGTCGTTATAGGCTTCCCAAAAGTCTTTCTTTGCCTCTTCGACGCTATTCCCGTAGCCTGCGAGTGAAAAAGTGTCGAAGTCTTCGTCGAGATAGCACGCATAAGTGCCGTCAGAAGCTCTTTCAATAATGACAGTTTTTTTCATAACACTTGTTTTTATAGTTACACGTTACAAAAGCTGAAGGTGAAGGGCTATTAAAAGCCCAACACCTCACGAGCTTTTCTTTCCAGACCCTTTGGCAGTTTCTGACTGCCGTGCCGAGGTATGGCAAAGGTCTTTCCAGTAATGGGACTGTACCATATATCATGGTTGCTCCCGTGTCTTTTAACATAACACCCGTGGGCAATTGCCTCTAAACAAAATTGTTTTGTTTTCATTAGCGGATATATTTATGTTCGACGATGCAAAGATAACGAAAACGTTATAAAAGGCCAAATATTTATGAATAAATATAACAAAAACGTTATTATTTCGGCTTGCAATCCCTTCTCATTAGTCCGTGCCACAAAAAAGGACCCGCACATTAGTGTGTGTGAGTCCTTAACCTGTCGTTATGTGGGGAGATGCATTATATTAATGCCATGTTATGAAACAGGCGTTTGAACATGTCTGATGCACGTTCCGCACTTGTGCTGACAACTTCGGCCGAAGGCTTAGAATCTGTATCCTAACTTAATGTCGAAGCCCGACCATTTCATGTTGGTGCCATTCTTTGAATAGTAGTTAGTGAATGACCTGTTATAGTCGAATCCAATAACAATAGATTTGATTCTTAAGTCGCATCCTACAAGGAATCCTGTCTCGAAGCGATTGATGTCATACTCCTTGAAATAGTCGATTGTAGTAGTTGTTGAACCATACTTAATCTCGGCAGAAGACTCTATGTTGTAGTCGATGTATAAACCAGCGTAAGGCTCGATGCCGATGGTCTCCTTAGTTGAGAAGATATACTTCAGTGACAATGGAACGCGAAGTTTTCCGAACTGCTCTGTTGCGCTGCTTGCAGAAGAACCGTCATCCAAAGTTACTGTTTCCAAATCCTTAGTACCGTAGAAAATGTTGGCACCGAGAACGAACTTGAGGTCGCTGCCCTGCTTCAAGTCGAAAATGTGGTTGTAGCCGAGAGTGCATCCTGTGTAAGTCTCATTTTCTATTTTTTTACTACCGGATGATACTGATGTTTCCAAAGTCATTGGAGACACTGCCAAGTAAACTTCATTGTTCTTCTGTGCGTTTGCGTCAACGAACAATGCAGACGCAAGCAAAGCGATGATAAATCGTTTCATTTGTGAATATTAAGTTTTTAATAAATTAATTTGTTTTCTTTCACTGCAAAAGTACTAATTTTGTTGTTTACTGCTCCCTTTTATCGTTAAAACATACACTTTTTGTATCAAAAATGTTGTAAAAGTATCAAAATGTTATGTACGGGGCATTGTTGAAATGCAATCGCTCCTCTCGCGTACTATCAAAATATGTCTCCCGATTCAGCCCGTACCACGGTACATGAAACGTCTGCGGCGGCAACGTGGGGAAGAAACGTACAAAATCATTCACGATATGCTTGCCACGAAAAATAAAGTCTGTATCTTTGCGGAAAAACAAGAACAATATGAGACATTACAATCAAACTGCGGGTTATCGCTCTGCGAAGAGAGCCTTAATCCTTACATTAGCTGTCATTCTCCATTCAACGTTCCTTGCCACGGCGTCACGCGCACAGGAGGTGAAGGAACTGGAAAACAAACCGAAAATCGTGGTGGGAATCGTGGTTGACCAGATGCGCTGGGACTACCTCACACGCTACTACGAACGCTACGGCGACGGAGGCTTCCGCCGTCTCATGGCAGAGGGCTACAACTGTAACCGCCTTCTCATCAACTACGTGCCGGCTGTCACGGCAGTAGGCCACACGGCTATATATACAGGCTCGGTGCCTGCATTCACGGGAATAATCGGAAACAGTATGTATTTTGATGGGAAATGGGATTCGCCAGTACGTGATTTGAGCGTCGAAGGCCTGGGCACAAAGAGCAAGGAGGGCAAGGCTTCGCCACACCGTATGCTCACCACCACTATGACCGACGAGCTGCGTCTCGCCACCAACTTCCGAAGCAAGGTCGTGAGCGTGAGCATCAAGGACCGCGGCTCCATATTCCCTGCCGGCCACAGCGCCAACGCTGCCTACTGGATGGACAGCGAGAGCATGGACTTCATATCATCTACCTACTACATGAAGGCACTGCCTAAGTGGGTCATCGACTTCAACAAGCAGAAGCTCGGAGCCAAGTATCTGAAGGAATACGGACGCAAGAAGGACAAGAACGGCGAGTACGTTGCCGACTTCTGGGAACTGCTCTACGACGCACAGACCTACAAGCAGTCGGCAGGTCTCGACGAGAAATACTACGACCAGCGCACAGGAACGATACTCAAGTACATTCCTTACGGCAACACATACACCGCCGACATGGCTCTCGCTGCGCTGAAGGGCGAGAAGCTCGGACTCAATCCTGAGAACGTGACCGACTTCCTCGCCGTAAGTTTCTCATGCACCGACATGATTGGCCACAAGCTCGGTCCTAACGCACCGTGGATTGAGGACACGTATCTCCGCCTCGACCGCGACCTCAAGCGCATATTCGATGCCCTCGATGCCCAGGTAGGCAAGGGCGAGTGGGTGGCTTTCCTCACCGCCGACCACGCAGGCAGCCACAACGTGGTGTTCCGCAAGGAGCACGGCATACCGGCAAGCACATGGCCTTACTACCGCATCATGAAGGAACTCAACGACACGCTCAAGGCTAAGTTCGGCGTTGCGGAGAATCCTGTCCACAGTCTCGAATGCCACAACGTGTACTTCAACGACAAGGTGGTCACTACACCCGAAATGAAGCAGGGCATGATTGACCTCTGTCTCGACATTCTTCGCAAGAAGGACATCGTGGCATACGCCTTCGAACCTACGAAGATTCCTTCATACGTTCCTGAACCTGTGCGCACTATGGCTATTAACGGCTACAACCCGAAGCGCAGCGGTGACATACAGGTTATTCTGGAGGCTAACGTGACCGAGGACTATGACGACGGCTACAAGAAGAACTACAACGGTATTCCTCTCGGCACCAACCATGCCGTATGGAGCCCATACGACACACACATTCCTTTCGTCATCATGGGCAAGGGCGTGCGCCACGCATGGGACAACAGCACTCACACGGTCAACGATATTGCCGCCACGGTGTGCGCTCTGCTCAACATACAGCAGCCGAGCGGATGTGTCGGCCATGCCATCGACGTGGCTCCTAAGTGCGGCCAGTGTTCAAAGAAGTAAACTACGCATATTTCCATACTGCTATACGATGCTCAGGGATTGTCCCTGGGCATTTTTTGTACTGCTTAATAAAGTACTGCCGTGGGCGAAAGGGTGTTAGCCGAAGTGAAATGAAACGGACGAAAGCGAGACGATGTGAAATGCATGATGATGTGACGTGAGGTGACCGATGTTTACTGAAGTTTCGCAAGTAGTAAACAGGAGTTAACTTCGTGAAGTAAAAAGGAGTAACCGCTTCGCTCATGACGATACTCTTTCGCTTAAAACGCATCCGTAAACAGTCAAACGTCCGTTTTACTCCATGGAGCGTAGCGGAATTAACTCCGCTTAACTCCTTTTTTACTCCAAGCAAGTAAAGCGTTAGCGATACTTGCTAAAGTTGAGATAATTTAAAATGCCTGATGTGGCGATACGAAGTGCCTGATTTCGTCTCCATCTGTTGACGGAATTGAAAAGCTGCTGCTTACGTATATCCATGCTGCGGTAAGCCCACGGTTCTTCTACGCATTTTCTATGGAAATTCTACGGCTTTTCTCCGCATTTCTACGGGTCGTACCCGTAGAATACCCGTACCGCATCCGTAACATATCCGTACGACATCCGTAGAATGTCCGTCTCTATATCGTATTTGCCTTGGAAAGATATTCATAGAAAGAGAAAGATTAACAATGCAAATATACTAAAAAATATCCATCTTGCAGCATGATTCTTGAAGTTTTTTCACTCCTTTCCCTCGTCCTCTTGCATTTCCCTGTCTCCTCCTTTTCCTCGTCCTCCCTTTCTCCTTGCCCCGAAGGTAATGCCCTTTCTGCATTTTATCGGAATTCAGAGTGCCGAAACTTGCATTTTATCGGAATAGAGCAGTGCGTGATGTGCATTTTATCGGAATTCAGAGTGCCGAAACTTGCATTTTATCGGAATAGAGCGGTGCGTGATGTGCATTTTATCGGAGTTTGGAGCGTCAAAACTTGCATTTTATCGGAATAGAACGGTGCGGAATCTGCATTTTATCGGAGTTTGGAGTGTCAAAACTTGCATTTTATCGGAATAGAGCGGTGCGGAATCTGCATTTTATCGGAATTCGGAGCGTTAAAACTTGCATTTTATCGGAATTTGAAGGGGCGAAATTTGCATTTTATCGGAATAAGGCATATATTTGCGGGCAATAAAAGACGATGCCTATGGTAGATGAAAAAGTTATGCTTCAGGTACTTGCGGAGCAGAAAGAAGAGGTGGAAAGGTACAAGACTGCGCAGTGGGTGAACAGAAGGGAGGAAAATCTCTTTGAGTTTGACAGTCCGTTGGCGCAGGTCGTGATTGGCGTTCGAAGGAGCGGCAAATCTACGTTGTGCCATAAGGTGCTTAAAGACCACGGTGTGCGCTACGGCTATGCCAATATCGACGACGACCGTCTTGCGGGCATGGAGGTGGCCGACTTGAATCTGCTGCTTTCGTGTCTGTATCAGATTTACGGAACGGACGTGCCGTACCTGTTCTTCGACGAGATACAGAACGTGGAGGGTTGGGAACTGTTCATCAACCGTCTGCTGCGTAACCAGGTGCGAGTGTTCGTGACGGGAAGCAACGCGAGGCTGCTGAGTAGCGAGCTTGCCACGCATCTCACGGGACGATACAACGAGATATGCCTCTATCCGTTCTCTTTCGCTGAGTACTGTGCCTTTCACGGCATCGACACGACGGGCATAACGACCAAGGCTGAGGCTGACAGGAAGCGCGCGCTGTTCGACTATCTGAACGACGGCGGTTTTCCTGAGATGCAGAGGCTGCGCAACAAGCGGAGCTACATTCAGGGGCTGATTGAGGCTGTGGTGCAGAAGGACATCAGAAGCCGCTACAAGGTGAGAAACGTGGAGGTGCTGCGCTCGATAGCCAATCACTTCATTAACAACACGTGTCAGGTTGCCAACTTTGACGAGCTGGCTTCGGTGCTGGGCGTGTCGGACAAGACAGTGAAACGCTATCTCGATTACTTGCAGCAGGCTTTCCTGTTGAGGGTGCTGCCGCGCCATTCGTTCAAGAGCAAGGAGCGCATCACGGGCGAGAAGGTGTATGTCATTGATGTGGGCATGGAGAATAACCGTGCCAATTCGATGGCTGCCGAGAACGTGGGCTGGAGAATGGAGAACGTGGTATATATAGAGCTGCTGCGACGATGCTCGTTCGACTTCCTCGACGTGTATTACTACCGCCCCAACTCGCGTGCCAAGGAGGTGGACTTCGTGGTGTGCAGCCGCAATAAGGCGCAGGAACTCATACAGGTTGCCTATGATGTGGACAGTCCGAAGGTGATGGAGCGCGAGACGTCGGCTCTGGTCAGGGCTTCGGAGGCTCTCGGCTGCGACAATCTCACGCTGGTTGCCTTCACGGAGTCGCGCACGGTGGAGGTTGACGGCAAGAGCATCCGCGTGTGTTCGCTGCTCGATTGGCTGCTGAAGTAGGGCGTTGGAATGAAAATGCCGTGGCTGGGAGAGAAAATGAGGGTGTAAAGTACACTTAAAATGGGATATTTTGGGCTGTAAGGCAATAAATTATTAACTTTGCAGTTAAATACTATACTGAAGTATCGGAATTAGAGAGGAGTGGACTTCGCGGAGCGCTGCCTCGCGAGTTGAAAGTTGAAAGTGAAAAGCCGAGAGTGCGGGCTGGCGTGGACGTCTGTCCGCGGTTCGCAGTCTTGAATCGTTAACTAACCGTTCGCCCTTTTACTCCGTGGAACGAAGTGAGGCTGATGCCTTCATGCTCCGTTCGACTACAGGCAAGTGAGGCAATAGTGCTGCTTGCGAGACTCAAGTGCTATATATGAAAGTGAGATTATTTACGAGTGTTATACTTCTTGTGCTTGGTGCCGCCACGGCTGAGGCACAGATGGATGTGCAGTTTGCCGACTACACAGCCCTGAAGTCGTATTATAATCCCGCTGTGTCGGGTGCCGACGGCATGCTGAGCGTGTCGGGAGCCTATTCCATGCAGATGATGGGATATGAGGATGCGCCTGCCACGATGTACGTGGG
Source organism: Bacteroidaceae bacterium (assembly GCA_017450985.1). Classification (GTDB taxonomy): domain Bacteria; phylum Bacteroidota; class Bacteroidia; order Bacteroidales; family Bacteroidaceae; genus Minthosoma. The sequence goes on along the minus strand of JAFSSN010000186.1, from coordinate 6,528 downwards.
TGCCGACATGCCTATCTACTTCCTCAGTCCGCGCCACGGCGGAGGCTTGAGCTTGCTGAGCGACCGTGTCGGAATGTTCACCACGACTAAGATTAGCGTGCAGTATGCCTACAATGCCAAGATAGGACTGAAAGGGCGTCTGGCGGGCGGCGTGAGCATGGGAATGTTGAGCGAGAAGCTCGACGGCTCGAAGGTGAAGCTTGAGGATGTCAACGACCCTGCCTTCCCGACTTCGGCGGTGGACGGCAACGTGCTTGACTTTAATGCCGGAGTGTATTACACCATGCCCAACCTGTGGGCTGGAGCATCGGTGATGCACCTAACGTCGCCAACGGTGACGGCCGGCGAAAAATATGAGGTTCAGTTTCCTTCGTCATATTTTTTTATGGGAGGAGGCAATATTAAACTCAAAAATACGTTATTGACATTACAACCCTCGCTTCTTGTGATGACCGACTGGCAGACATGGAGGGAGGACGTGCAATGTAAGGTTGTTTATGAATATGAGGAACGTAAGTTGTATGCAGGCTTGGGCTACAGCCCCGATGTGTCAACCACGTTTATGCTGGGCGGTGTATTCCATGGCATTGCGCTCGGCTATTCATACCAGATGTACACATCGGGCATAGGAATGGTGAACGGTTCGCACGAGTTGGTGGTGGGTTACAAGACCAACCTCGACTTGTTTAAGAAAGGACGTAACATGTATAAGTCTGTCCGATGGTTGTAATAACTTGGTCAAGAGAAAAATAATTGTTGAAATGAAGAATAGGAATCTGCTGTTTTTTGCATTCTTTACTGTGTGTGCAGTGAGTGTCTCACTCATGTTGCACTCATGTTTCTCCGTCGGCGGCAATGTGAACGCCCGAGGCGGAGAGGTGACGGGTATAGGCGGTGTAGCAATATACGAGCCTGCTCCCTACGGCATGGTGTTGGTGAAGCGCGGCTCGCTCAAGATGGGCTCGGAGACTACCGACTCGCTGTGGGGCAAGGAAATGCCGTCGCGTGAGATTTCCGTCGATGCCTTCTGGATGGACGAAAAGGAGGTTACGAATGCCATGTACCGCCAGTTCGTGTACTGGGTGCGTGACTCCATCATCCGTACTCGCCTTGCCGACCCTAACTACGGCGGCGACGAGTCGTACATCATCGACACGGACAAGGACGACCAGCCTATCAAGCCGCATCTCAACTGGGACAAGGCTATTCCGCGCAATCTTGACGAGAATCAGCAGAGGGCTGTAGAGAGTCTCTACACGGTGCATCCTGTGACGGGAGAGAAGATGCTCGATGTGAGCCAGCTGAACTACCGCTACGAGGTGTTCGACTATGTTATGGCTGCCAAGCGCAAGTACCGTCTCAACCCTGCCGAGCGCAACCTCAACACCGACGTGCAGCCTAATCCTGACGAGCAGGTCATGATTAGCAAGGACACGGCTTACGTCGATGACGACGGCGTGATACACCGCGAGACTATCACACGACCTCTGTCAAGCTACTGGGACTTCGTGAATACTTACATCGTGAATGTATATCCTGACACTACGTGCTGGATTAACGACTTCCAGAATGCCGAGAACGAGATATACATGCGTCTGTACTTCACTCATGCCAACTTCAACGACTATCCTGTAGTGGGCGTGAACTGGGAGCAGGCTAATGCTTTCTGCAACTGGCGCACCGACTTCCTCGTGAAGGGACTGGGCTCTGCCGCCAAGTACATTCAGCGCTACCGCCTTCCTACCGAGGCTGAGTGGGAGTTTGCGGCGCGCGGCAAGAACGGCAACGAGCTGCCGTGGGAGCAGGACGGCGTGGCAAGCGACAGGGGATGCTTCTATGCCAACTTTAAGCCGGACCGTGGTAACTATACCAAGGACGGTAACCTGATAACTTCAAAGACGGGTATCTACAGTGCCAACAGCAACGGCTTGTACGACATGGCAGGTAACGTGGCTGAGTGGACAAACAACGTATATACTGAGGCGGGCGTGCTCTCCATGAGCGATATGAACCCTACGCTGCTCTACAATGCTGCCAAGGAAGACCCTTACGTGCTGAAGAAGAAGAGCGTGAGAGGCGGTTCTTGGAAAGACCCTGAGAGCTACATCAAGTCGGCCTGGCGTACCAGCGAGTACCAGAATGTGGGACGCTCGTACATAGGTTTCCGCTGCGTGCGCAGTCAGGTGGGCACGGCAAGCAGGGCACGACGATAGTCTCCGACACCGGGGACGATGACCGTAGGCAGGAAGCCTCGGCCATGTTAATTTGAACGTTTAATTCGATAGGTAGGATGGCGCATCCGCAGTCGGGCTTCCGACGCTCCGCCAGTCACTCACCGACAATCATTTACAATAGATAGTATGGCAAAGAAATATAAGTTGTCAGGCATCCAGAAATGGATGGACAGTCAGAAGGGTCAGACGTTTCTGAACTTCGCATACAGTTGGGGTGCATCGGTCGTTATTGCAGGTGCCCTCTTCAAGCTTACTCACATCACCGGAGCGGACGTTATGCTGTTCCTCGGAATGGGTACCGAGGTGGTAGTGTTCTTCCTTGCCGGATTTGAGCATCAGACTGCCATAGGCGAGGATGTGGAGAACGCTGCTGAGGATGCGCGTAATGCCATATTCACCGACGATACGGCTGAGGCTCTCGCACGTGCTGCTGCCAACATGGGCAACGTACCTGCCGGAGGCACGGTATATGTGGGCGGCGGAGTACCGGGCGGCACGGTGGCTGCCGGTGACGTTCCTGCGGGTGGCACGGTAGTCGTAGGCGGCGGTGCAGGCATATCTGAGGAGACGGCTGCTGCCCTTGCCAATGCTGCTGCAAGCCTCGGCAACGCGGCTCAGGCTAACGGCGCACAGGGTGCAAGCGGCGAACCTGCGGCAAATCCTACTCCTACGCCAGTCACTATCGTCAATGCTGCAGAGCTTGCCGAGAACATCTCGTCAGCGTCTGTACCTGCATTCCAGGCTGCTCAGTTCCAGGGCATGACGCCAGACATGCAGCGTGCTACGACGGATTACGTCAACCAGCTCACTGACTTGACCGAGACCCTGAAGAAGGTGGCAGAGCAGAGCGCACGTCTCACTCGCGACTCTGAGGAGATGGAAACAATGAACCGTACTCTTACGGGCATCAACCGCTTCTATGAGCTTCAGCTCAAGAGCGTGGGCACGCAGTCGTCAACTATCGACGACGTGAACGAGCAGACCAAGCGTCTTGCTGCTCAGCTCCAGGAGTTGAACGAAGTTTATGCCAAGATGGTTGAGGCTCTGAAAATGAAAATAAGTTAAGCGGGATGGCAAAGAAGAAGATTACACCTCGTCAAAAGATGATTAACCTCATGTACGTCGTTCTGATGGCCATGCTTGCCATGAACGTAAGTTCGGACGTGCTGAAAGGTTTCTCCCTCGTTGACGAAGGACTTAACCGTACCAAGGATAACTCAAGCGTGCAGAACGAGGCTATCTATGCCACGCTGGAGGACGCTATGAAGCAGAACCCGGAGAAGACGCGCGCTTGGTACCAGAAGGCTATGCACGTGAAGGCTGCCACTGACTCGCTCTACGACTTCGCGGAGCAGCTCAAGGTGGACATCGTTCGCGAGGCGGACGGCAAGGACGGCGATGTGCACAACATCAAGAGCCGCGACAACCTCGAGGCTGCCACGCACGTGATGCTTGCCCCTGGAGTGGGAAAGGGCGCAAAGCTTAAGGCTGCCATCGACGGCTACAGGGAGAAGGTGCTACGCATCATCAACGACTCCGTGCAGCGACGCATCATAGGCAGCAATCTCTCGACCGAAGTGCCGTCCACTCTTTCCGGCCTCGGAAAGAACTGGCAAGAATATATGTTCGAGAACACCCCTGTGGTGGCTGCAGTCACACTCCTGACCAAGCTTCAGACGGATGTGAAGCAAGCCGAGAGCCAGATATTGCACAAGCTGATTTCTAACATCGACGTGAAGGACGTGCGCGTGAACCAGATTAGCGCGTTTGTCATTCCAAGTTCCAAGACGGTCGTGCGCGGAGGCTCTTTCTCTGCCGACATAGTCATGGCTGCGGTCGATACTACACAGCGCCCTGACATCTACGTGGGCAACACGCTGCTGAAGTCTTCCAACGGCCACTTCGAGACGGTGTGCAACTCTGTCGGCGACTTCACGCTCAAGGGCTACATCGTCATGCACAACGGCAACGGCGAGGAGATACGACGAGAGTTCGAGCAGCCATATACGGTAGTGGAACCGTCTGCAACCGTGTCAGCCACGCTCATGAACATGCTCTACGCAGGCTACCAGAACCCTATAAGCGTTAGTGTGCCTGGCGTACCTGCCAACAAGATTAACGTCTCAATGACCAACGGTACGCTCACTAAGAAGGGCAACGGCCAGTATGTTGCCGTGCCGTCGAAGGTCGGAACCGATGCCGTGTTCACCGTGACGGCTGAGAACGAGGGCCGCCAGCAGCAGATGGGCAAGTTCGAGTTCCACGTGCGCAAGCTCCCTGACCCTACAGGATACATCGAGGTGCAGGATGCCTCGGGCAACAAGGACCGCTTTAAGGGAGGCCGCATCTCCAAGCAGGTGCTTCTCACGGCGGGCGGCATAGGAGCTGCCATCGACGACGGACTGCTCAACATAGCCTTCCGCGTCGTAGGCTTCGAGACAGTGTTCGTTGACCGAATGGGAAACGCCATGCCAGAGGTCAGCAACTCAGCAAGCTTCACTCCGAACCAGATTTCACGCATACGCTCACTCAGCAGAGGCAAGATATTCAACATCTCGCGCATTAAGGTCATAGGACCTGACGGCATACAGCGCACGCTGCCGTCGTCTGTTGAAGTCATTATAAATTGATAAAAAGATTCGTTTATGAAGAAGATACTGTTCATACTTACGCTCTTTGCATTGCAGACTGCCATGTGTCAGATGGAGGCACAGCCTGCCCAGAGACGTGTTCAGAACAACAATAGGGGAACGACCACCACAACCAGCCGTACTGGCGCCAACCGACGCACCACGACTGCGAACCGCCGTCGTAACACTGAGACAAAGACGACAACGGTGAGCCGTGCCGAGCTTATGTTTCCTACGGCTGTTCCAATGCCTAAGGAAGTGGACTGGCGCCGTGACCTCTACCGCACTCTCGACCTCAGAAAGGACGAGAACGCTGCACTCTATTATCCAGTCGAGCCTCAGGGCAATCAGATGAACCTCTTCACGCTTCTCTTCCGCCTCTTCAACAACGGCAAGATTCCTGTGTACGAGTACTATAGCGAGCGCGAGGACTTCTCTGAGGCACGACGCTTGAACTTCGCGTCTTTTGTCGAGAAGTTCAACATTGCTCACGACACTCAGAATGAAACAATAAAGGTGGATGACAGCAATATACCTTCTGCCGATGTCCTTTCGTACTATGTCAAGGAAAGCAGCTACTACGACCAGAACACGGCTACGTATCACAGCCGCGTCGTAGCCCTCTGCCCTGTGCTCCACGACCGTTTCAGCTTCGGCTCGGACAGCTCCTTCAGCTTTGGAGGAAGCGACGATGAGGGCACAGAGGACGCTGACGGCGAGGAAGGCAGTGCAAGCGAGGACTCAGGCTCTTCCGCCGTTCTGAAGCCTCTTTTCTGGGTCAAGTACGATGATATTGTCACCTACCTCAGTGCCCATACCGTCATGACTTCAAACATCAACAATGCTGCCACCATGTCTATGGCAGACTTCTTCGATACAAACAAGTACAAGGGCACAATCTACATGACTAACAACATGCAGGGCAAGCTGCTTGCGGAGAATGTTAAGCCTTCGGAAGTAAAGACGGAGCAGGCACGCATCGAAAAGCAGATGACAGACTTCGAGCAGCACATCTGGACAACACCTGTCGATTCTGCCGAGCTTGCACGCCGCGACAGCATAGCCAAGCTTGAAAGCTCAAAGAAGCGCACCGTGGCAAGCTCAGACACACGCCGCGGAACATCTTCGACAGGCAACACTACAGTACAGAAGTCAAACACGAAGGAGAAGAAAGTCAAGAGCCCTTCTGCACCGCGTGTCTCTGTACGCCGCCAGCGTCACTAATAATATCCGAAATACATAACAAGCGTTCATGTTTCGTGAGCCTCATGACTCAAGAGAGTCTGCAACTCATAAAACATGAACGCTTTTTTTGTGCCTGCATGCTACCTTCCGTGCTCTTGCCGTGCCATCCCTTTGTATCAACATGCTCCCTTCCGTGTCCTTGCCGTGCCGTTCCTTTGTATCAGCATGCTTCCTTCCGTGCTCTCGCCATGCCGTTCCTCTGTGCTTGCATGTTCCCTCCCGTGTCCTTGCCGTGCCATTCCTTTGTATCAGCATGCTTCTTCCCATGTCCTTGCCATGCCGTTCCTCTGTGCCTGCATGCTCCCTTCCGTGCTCTCGCCATGCCGTTCCTTTGTATCAGCATGCTCCCTTCCGTGTCCTTGCCGTGCCGTTCCTTTGTATCAGCATGCTTCCTTCCGTGCTCTCGCCATGCCGTTCCT
>JAFSSN010000185.1 GCA_017450985.1 Bacteroidaceae bacterium | reverse complement strand
CCTTGCGTGAGGCTCTCACTAATGGATTGATTGATGTTGTTGCCACAGACCATGCACCTCACCTTCTTTCTGAGAAGCAGGGTGGTGCCTTGAAGGCTATGTCGGGCATGCCGATGATTCAGTTCTCATTGGTATCTATGCTTGAGATGGTTAATGATGGAGTGTTGCCTATCGAGCGCGTGCCTCAGCTCATGAGCCACAACCCGGCAATGCTTTTCGGCATCGACCGTCGTGGATTCGTGCGTCCGGGATATTATGCCGACCTCGTTCTCGTGAAGCCGAATGCCAACTGGCAGGTTCGTGAGGGACGTTACTACACAAAGTGTGGTTGGACGCCTATGGACGAGCGCACATTCCAGTGGAAAGTCATGCGTACCATTGTTAATGGCAAGACAGCCTATAGCGATGGCATAGTCATTGACGGCGTGCGTGGTAAGGAACTTGTATTCAACTGATGACGCCTGAATGAAGGCCGTTGTTGTTTGCCGATGCTGCGCCGATATCAAATAAGCACTCTCGCACCCTACATCAACTGGTGCTACTTCCATTTTGCGTGGAAGGTGAAGGCTGACAGTGATGAAGGCCGTCGTTTGCGACGTGATGCCGATGCTATGCTCAATCGTTTCGACCGTCACTATGGTGCAAGTGGAGTGGTGGAGCTGTTTAGGTGCAATTCCGATGGCGACGACATCGTACTTGAACATCCTACCGATTGTCCTTGCTGTGCAAAGAATCCGCGCGAGATAATGCGTCTGCCGATGCTTCGCCAGCAGCAGCCTGACAACGACGGATATTGTAGGTGCCTGAGCGATTATATACGCCCGAAAGGCTCAATGTTGCAAGATACCATCGGAGTGTTTGCCACATCTGTTGATGCAGAAATGCAGGAGTTGTATTCCGATGACGATATGTACAACAAAATGCTTGCGCAAACCCTTTCTGACCGTATAGCAGAGGCGGCAGCCGAGTGTCTTCATGAGGAGGTGAGAAAAAGCATTTGGGGATATGCTCCCGATGAGGACCTCACGATGGAGCAGTTATATTCGGAACAGTTTGAGGGCATACGCCCGGCTGTAGGTTATCCGTGTCTGCCGGACATGTCGCTTAACCGCCTGCTGGACGAATTGATTGATTATTCAAATGTCGGGGTGACGCTTACGGACAATTGCATGATGCGTCCTCATTCCTCGGTGAGCGGATTGATGATACGTCATCCCAAAGCATCATATTTTTCTGTTGGCCATATTGATGCGGAACAGTTGGCAGACTATGCCTCGCGCCGCAAGATGCCAATAGGTGAAATGAGAAAATTTCTTGTTGGAAACTTAATGTGAAACAGATGACGGTAAAAGACAAGAACATATTATGGACAACGCTCCGTATTTCGGGTATGGCAATTGCCATGCTGATAGTTCTTGTGCTTTTGACGGGCATCTTTTGGGGCAGCCGCCATTTCGTGGTGCGTCGTCATGTCATATTTTATGAGACGCTGCCGGCGAAGTTTGACGGCTATCGTATTCTGCAATTTTCCGATTTACATGCCGGCACGTTCCGCCGTAAAGACCTTCATCGTGTGGTGAATCTCATCAATCAGCAACATTGCGACATGGTAGTGTTCACAGGCGACATGGTCAATCGTAAGTCTGCGGAGATGGAAGAAGTCAAGTCCATACTTGCACATATTCAGGCTCCCGACGGCGTGTTCAGTGTGTTGGGAAACCACGATTATGGTACTTACGACGGCATGAGCGAGGAAGAGCAGAAGAAGGATGTCGAGCGTCTGGTGCAATGTCAGCGTAGCATAGGATGGCATCCGCTGCTGAACGACCATGCTGTTGTTCGTCGCGGTAACGAGTCGATAGTCATCTCTGGAGTCGAGTGTTTTGGCGCTCCTCCGTTTCCTCGCCGTGGCGATATATATAAAGCGCTGAAGGGCGTGAAGAAAAACGACTTTATTGTGCTTCTTTCACACGACCCTTGTCATTGGCACATGCAGATTATCCCGGAGACATCAGTTCAGCTCACACTCTCCGGCCATACCCATGCTGCACAGTTTAAGGTAGGCGACTGGTCGCCTATACAGTGGCATTACCGTGAATGGTCGGGAATTTATGTCAGGGACACAAAGGTGCTGAACGTCTCCGACGGTTTGGGCGGATACATCGGACCTTTCCGTTTCGGAGCGTGGCCTGAGGTGGCAGTCATTACGCTAAGATGTCTGCCGAAATCTTTCACAAAAAAATAATATAGGAAGAAAAAGATGTTATATAAAACCTACACATTTCTCATAGCGACACCTCTCTTCATACTGATGTCGGCATTCTGTGGCAGTCTTACAGCCTTGGCAGGTATATGCGGCGACCGCAGATACTTTGCCCACTATGTGCCGCAGTTCTGGAGCTGGTTTACATGTACAATTTACTTGTTGCCAATCACCGTTGTCGGACGTGAGAAACTCGACCCGAAGCAGACATACGTGTTCATGCCAAATCACCAGGGATATTTTGACATATTCCTTGTGTATGCATATCTCGGACATAAGTTCAAGTGGATGATGAAGGACTATCTCCGCAACATCCCGTTCATCGGTTATGCCTGCTACAAGTCAGGACATGTGTATATCGGCGAGTCCGTATCGTCCATAGCCAAAGCCGTGGAAGAGTCGAGGGAGAATCTCGAGAAGGGGATGTCAATGTGCATCTTCCCAGAGGGAACACGTACCCACGACGGCAATGTGGCAGAGTTTAAGCGCGGTGCGTTTCTCTTGGCTACTCAGTTGAAGCGTCCCATTGTTCCTATAACCATCAATGGCAGTTATGAGGTGTTCAATCGTGAGGCCACAATAGTGCATCATCATGCCATGGAACTCGTGATACACGATCCTATACCTTATGAGAGTTTTGAAGGCAAGAGTTCCAAGGTACTCATCAAGGAGGTGCGCGACATCGTTGTAAGTTCGTTGAAGCGCGATCCTAATCCTATTGAAGAGGAATAACCATTATACCAAAATCTTTTAATCTCCGGCTCGTGCCGACAACGGACTTGCCGTAATAATCTATCAGACAATGCTAAAACAGAAAATATCATCAAGGGAAACCACAGCTATCAAGAAATACTTTGACGAGTGTCGCAACGTCGTCATTATTGCTCATTCATCCCCCGACGGCGATGCCATTGGTTCGTCTCTCGGATTGAAGGAGTATCTCGAGAAGAAGGGCAAACAGGTGAGTGTCATTGTTCCAAACCTCTTCCCTGATTTCTTGAAATGGATGCACGATTCAGACAAGATAGTCATATTTGAGCGTCAGAAGTCAATGGGCTACAACCTCATCAATATGGCCGACCTCATCTGCTGTCTTGACTTTAATGCCTTGTCGCGCATTGAGGAAGTGGCAGTACCTTTGCGCAGGTCTAATGCGCGTAAGATACTCATCGACCATCATCTCAATCCTGAGAATTTTGCCGATGTCATGGTGTCATGCCCTGATTGCAGCAGCACGTGCGAACTTGTATTCCGTGTCATCAACGCCATAGGCGGATTGTCAAACCTCAGTCTCAATGCTGCCGAGGACCTTTATGCCGGAATGTGTACAGATACTGGCGGCTTCACTTACAACAGCAATGACCCTGATATATTTATGATTATAGCTGAACTGCTGCGTAAAGGTATCAATAAAGACCTTATCTACCGCAAGCTGTTCAACACCTACACGCTTGACCGCTATCGTCTCATGGGATACATACTCAGCAATAAGCTGGTGCAGTATCCTGAACTCCATGCTTCTTATTTCACTGTGTCGCGAGAAGAACTCAAACAGTTCAATTTCTTGAAGGGCGACCTTGAAGGTGTGGTTAACATGCCGTTGGCAATTCGCGGGCAGAAACTGTCAATATCGTTGCGCGAGGACACAGAGAAACCTATTGTATGGGTGTCAGTACGTTCTTATGATGATTTCTCGGCGCGCGAATTGGCTGAACGTTTCTTTAATGGCGGTGGTCACTTCAATGCTGCCGGAGGACGTGTGGAGGGTACCATTGCCGAGGCTGAGGAAGTGTGCAAGCGCGCCATAGAGGCATATCGTGAACAACTCATTGATAAGGTTGCACAATGATAGGCCTGATACAGCGTAATTTGCATGAATCTTAAGTTTCGCAAGTAGTTAACTGGAGTTAACTTCGTGAAGTAAAAAAGGATTAACCTTCGGAGCGAAGAGTTGCCGGAGGCGGAGTGAAGAATGAAAAGTGAAGAGTGAAAAGTGAAGAATGAAAAGTGAAGAATGAAAGTTACCAAAGGTGACTGCCGTGGTTCGCAATCTTAACTCTTAATTTTTAACTCTTAATTCTTAAGTGAAATTAACTTCGCTTAACTTCCCTTTTGAACTCCAAGCAAATAAAGCGTTAGCGATACTTGCGAAAGATGAGAAGAATGAATAAACAAGGCAGGCATAGCCGATGACATCACTCGTTGGCTTTGCTTGTAAAATAATCAACCACAATATGAAACATAAATTTCTATTACTTGCTGCAGCTTTGTTGAGCATGAACGCTGTGGCTGAACCAGTCACCTTGTCGGGTCCTGACGGAAAGTTGAAACTCAATTTCGACCTGAAGGATGGCAAGCCGGTCTATTCCGTAACTTACGACGGCATTCAGATGCTTGACGAGTCACCACTCGGCTTCGTAGCAGACTTCGCCGATTTCTCCAAGAACCTTACGTTCGTGAGCAAGGCAGAGAAGTCACTGTATTACAATTATTCTATGGACCGTAGCAAGTTCAGCCATGTTCAGGTTAATGCCAACGAACTGAAGGTTACTTTGCGCAATAGCCGTAACATGACCTACGACATTGAGTTCCGTGCCGGCAACAACGACGTCGCCTTCCGTTATGTCGTTCCTAATCAGCCCGACCGTGCTCACGGCAAGAAGTTCTCTGTCCGTGTCATGAGCGAGGCTACAGGCTTCGATTTCCCTTCAAACACAACCACATTCATTTGTCCGCAGTCAGATGCGATGATTGGATGGAAGGGCACAAAGCCAAGCTACGAGGAAGAGTATGTTTTCGATGCTCCTATGACACAGAAGTCCAAGTATGGCCACGGCTACACATTCCCTTGTCTGTTCCATGTAGGTGGTGCCGAGGCTGCTGCTCCGGCAAAGAATGGTAAGAAGAACGCCGCTCCACGTAAGGAAGGATGGGTGCTTGTCAGTGAAACAGGAGTAAGTTCTGCTTACTGTGGTTCGCGTCTGTCAGATATGAAGGGCGACGGACTCTATAGCCTTTGTTTCCCTATGGCAGAGGAAAACAACGGTAACGGCACAATCGAGCCGGCATTTGCCCTCCCTGGTGCTACGCCTTGGCGTACTATCACTGTCGGCACTTCGTTGAAGCCTATTGTCGAGACCACAGTGCCTTGGGATTATGTTGAACAGCAGTATGAGACTACAAATAAGTATAAGTATGGACGTGGTACGTGGAGCTGGATTATCTGGCAGGACAACTCCATCAACTACGATGATCAGGTCAAGTTCATATCACTTGCCAAGTCAATGGGCTATGAGTATGTGCTTGTAGATAACTGGTGGGACAACAACATAGGACGTGAGCGTATGGAAGACCTCGTGCGTTATGCCAAGAGCCAGAATGTAGATGTGTTCCTGTGGTACAGTTCATCTGGTTGGTGGAATGACATCGAGCAGGGACCTATCAATATCATGAGCAATCCTATCAGCCGCAAGGAATATATGCGTTGGATGCACCGCATCGGCGTGAAGGGTATAAAGGTCGATTTCTTCGGAGGCGACAAACAGGAGACCATGCGCTTGTATGAGTCCATTCTTTCCGATGCCGACGACAATGGCCTCATGGTCATCTTCCATGGCTGCACCATTCCTCGTGGTTGGGAGCGTATGTATCCTAACTATGTAGGCTCTGAAGCGGTACTTGCTTCCGAGAACATTTATTTTGACCAGCATTTCTGCGATGTTGAGGCTCAGAACACTGCGCTCCATCCGTTTGTGCGTAATGCCATCGGCAGTATGGAGTTTGGCGGTTGTTTCCTCTCACGCACATTGAACAAAGGTAATGACCCTTCAAAGCGTGGCAACACTCGTCGTACAACCGACTGCCATGAGTTGGCTACTACTGTGCTTTTCCAGAATCCGATACAGAATTTTGCCATCACTCCTGAGAACCTTAACGAGGTGGGCAAGGGTGGTGCCCCTGACATCTGCCTCGAATATATGCGCTCTGTTCCAACCACATGGGATGAGACAGTATTTATCGACGGCTATCCTGGTAAGTATTGTGTCATTGCTCGCCGACATGGTGACAAGTGGTATATCGGTGGTAATAATGCTACAGGCAAGGAACTTACCCTTAAACTCTCTCTCCCAATGTTCAAGAAGGGTGATGTGGTAAGTCTCTATAGCGACAACATCAAGAACCGTGAGCCTCAGAAGAAGGACGTACGTATATCAGCATCACCATTCACCGTTACAATGGCTAACGAGGGTGGATTTGTCATCGTAAGCAAGTAAATACTTCTGTCAGGTATAATCGTCTTTTGCTCATGGCTTATTTTGCGGAGCAAAAGAGACAGCATAAGAATAGGGTGTGCCAAAATAGGCACACCCTATTTTCTTATGCTCAAACGTCGCTCAAAATGCGTTCAATTATATTTTGCGTTAAACTACAACTTCTTTTATTCATTGTCGATCAATATTTGTTGCGCTTTTGCTCTGATTAAATATCTGCCACTATTGGCACTTTCTTGTTCAGGAATACCTGTAAAAGAGCCCATTATCTCTTTCTTTGGTAAATTACCAGCAAATTAAATTTAATTTTAATTGTCGCTGATTATCAGTATGCTAGATGAATTTGCATTCGCATTTTGATTGTTTAAGCAAGTTGCTAGCAAATTACCAGCAAATTAAATTATG
>JAFSSN010000184.1 GCA_017450985.1 Bacteroidaceae bacterium | reverse complement strand
TTTATCAAGTTACGTTTCGTTCGTTTTTAAGGTTGATATGTCTCTTCGCTTATTTTTTTTAAGGTTATGTTAGTTGATTTTTTTAACCTCATAACCTTACAACCTCATAACCTTACAACCTTATAACCTCCCAACCTTATAACCTTATAACCTTATAACCGTATAACCATATAACCTTACAACCTCACAACCTCACAGCCTCACACCCCAACAAGTTAATTCTTAATTTCCCCATAGTATCCCAGTTTATACACTGAGAATAAAAATAGGGAAGGCTTTTTGCCGAGTAAGTTCTTTTTAATCTGTGAGGAGAAAAGCCAGAAGAAAAGGCGCATAGCCCAAAGCATGTGAAGAGATTGTAGTTTTGCATACATCTGCTCTACACCGCTGCAACTTTTCATCTTACCGTTCAGCCCCTTCAATGTATGCAGAGCCGTCTCAGTCTTTTTCAGAAACGTCTTATTGTCATCAAGTCCAGTGTGGATAAGAGCATTGTCGATATGAAGAATGCTCACGTTGCGCTTTTTCAGTTCCACACCAAACAACGCATCCTCATAACCATACTCCTTGCAGTCCTTGTCAAACTTAATATCCATAAACACAGAACGCTTCACCATGAAGTTAAATGTAGCAAAGCGTGCATAAGGATTCTTCATTCTCTCCTCTGCACTCCTGTGCTTGTCAGCCTCTTTCTCATATCTGTATCTCAGCGACACCTCAGGATTAAGATGCGCATCAGGAGTCTTTACTCCACCCACCACCACGTCGGCTTTATCCTTGTTGTCGAGATATTTTTTCAAAAAATCATCACTGTTCACCTTGGCGTCAGAGTCAATGAACATTATCCATTCTCCCTGTGCCTTTTCAGCCAGCAGATTACGTATGCCAGCAGGCTTCAATGCAGGTTGCTGACGGAAATACTTGCAGTTACTCAGGTTCTCCACCTTCAAGTTTGCAATCATCGACACGGTGTATCTGCTTCCGTCCTCGGCAACGATAATCTCATAGTCTATTCCCAGCCTTTCTGCCTGTTCGTGCAAGTCATACACTAACTTGTAGCAAGTAAAGTCATGAGTAGGAATCAATATGCTTAATGTCATTTTTATTACTTTTTTACTCACGTATGTCTTACTTCACAATCAAAATCTTCGTCGTTGCACCCTTCTTGCCGTCCTCGTCTGTTCCGAGAACGTAATAGATGCCAGAATTGCAACGCTTGCCGTTGTTATAGCATCCGTTCCATGAATACTCGCCGCCTATGCTTGTACCCTCATTAACGAGCTTTCCTGCCGCATTCACAATCTTCACGTTTGAATTATACATCAGTCCTGTGATGTGAATGTCACCGCTGTATTCTGGTCTTACAGGGTTAGGATATACCTTCAAGCTGTTGTCGTCCATGTCTGAAGCAGCATCTGTGGCATCGCCTACGAAAGAGCACAGACCTGACTTAGTGGCAAAGAACACCTCGCCCGTCTTGCCGTTGATGGCAATATTATTTATGCCGTCAGATATGAGAGGTGAATTTTCAGTCGTGAAATGTTCTATGGTCTCCGTACCGTCGGCACTCACAAGAAACACTCCGTTGCCTAACGTACCTATCCACTTTCTGTTTCCGCCGTCTATGGCAATACACTTCACAGGAACACCCGACAATAGATAGTCGGCAAGACCGCTGCCGTCATTGCGCGCCACCTTCACTTGCGACAGCGTGAAGTCAGAGTCAAACACCTTGTCAGGCGAGTAGGTTACAAACAATCCCGACTCTGTACCTATCCACACCGCCCCGTCGAGGTCCTCCTTGGTGCAGTAGTATAGGTTAGGCGTGTAGCTTGTTCCGTCTTGGTTGCTGAACGTACTTATGAACTTATGTTTGTCATCGTCAGTATCGTCTATCGTACCGTTGTTGTCAAATACAAGTATTCCTGCAACGTGACCGCTTGTCGTAGTTCGTCGGCTGTTTATCCACGCCCATCCTTGAGAGTCAAACATGATGTTGTCGAATGTAGGAAAACCTTCTATCTCGTTGAAGTAGTATTTCTTCCATGTGCCGTCCTTCTTCATTACGCACACCACAGAGTCCACCTGGTTGTTGCACATCCATAGATTGCCTTTGCTGTCGTATTGCAGACCCGTCACTCTGGTATATAACATATCGGCAAAGGTGTTTTCGGGAAGGATAGACTTCAGCGGAGAGTTATTGTGCGAATAGCGGTTCACGCACACGTAGTTTTTGAACTCATAGATACCTGAACTCACCGTACTTGCCCAGTGGTGAGTATCATCATTAGGATCCTGAACCAAATCCGTCAGGTTGATGTACGAACTTGCAGAACTCAGTTTGATGCTTGCAGTCTCGTCGAAGTTAGTCCATTTGCCGTTTTCATACTGCATGGCAGTACCTTTGTAATCCACGTTCTCATAGTCGAAGTTACCTCCCGACACCAGCATTCTGTCGCCATACATAGCCAGCTTGTACGAATAGTTTCTTATCGGGCTGTTAGGCGTTATTGAAGATACCGTGGCAAGAGCCTCGGCATCGGCAGTATTCTCATTCTTCAGCGACGCATATTCACCGTCCTTGTTCAGTTCCTCCGTTGTCGTCAGCTTCCAGTTAGAAGCATCCAGCAGGTTGTCTGAGAGCTTGCCCACATATATGCCGTTACTTGTAGTGGCATAAATCTTAGTGTCGCTCACGAGCGTCTTTGTAACCGTCTTGTTCAGGTTATAGAAGTTCTCGAAGTAAGTGTCGCTGAGGTTCACCACCACTATACCCGAGCCGATAGAGATATATGCCTTGTTACCCGTGATGTTCACCTCCTTGAGAGTCTTGTCGCTGAGCGACTTGTTCTTAAGGTCAGGCATGTTGATACATCCCCTGCCAATCCTCATCACGTCGATATTGCCGTTTTTGTACAGAATGAACAAGCTGTTAGTGGCCTTGCTGTATGCAATGTCGTAGATACCGAAGTCGCTCAAGGCATTAGTCTTGTCAAAAGCGCCCAGAGAGCCGTCTTCACTGTCGTACACGTACAAGTTACCATTGGCAAGTACATAATGGCTTGTACCCACCTTTACGGTCTTTGTAGGGTTATGATATGACGCATACATGGTCCAGTCACCATTATCAGCCATAGCAGGCGCCACATTGAACATACACGCTGCCAATGTCATCATCCCTATTGTCCTTGAAAATATTTTATCAATCATTAAAGACATAATTGTTATTAAAGACTATGTTACGTTCGGTTTTGCGGTTAATAGGTCGCTTCGCTTATAGGTTTTAAGGTTATGTTAGTGAGTCATTACAGTAAAAAAACTTGCTCATTTCCCAAAGACCTCATAAACTAACAAGTTTAGCATTCATGAAACTTGAATTATCAATTGAATATGTTGTCCGCAATCTTAATTCATAATTGAATACCCCGCGGTCCGCAATATTAATTATTAACTCAACTTTTGCAAGTATTGCTAACGCTTTACTTGCTTGGAGTAAAAAAGAAATTAAGCGGAGTTAATTCCGCTACGCTCCATGGAGTAAAACGGACGTTTGACTGTTTACGGATGCGTTTTAAGCGAAAGAGTATCGTCCTGAGCGAAGCGGTTACTCCTTTTTTACTTCACGAAGTTAACTCCAGTTTACTACTTGCAAAACTTCAGTTATTAATTCTTAATTCTCAATTTTCCTTCTCACCCTTCGCCATTCTATCGTTGCCGAATTGGTCTTGTCGGATTACGATGTTAGAATAACCGGATGCCTGAAGCATGGCAATGGTCTCAGCACCGTACTGACGATTTATCTCATAAAACAAAAGGCCACCGTCATTCAATAGATGATTGCCAATATCGGCAATACGGCGATAAAACAATAACGGGTCATCATCATCCACAAACAACGCTATGTGAGGCTCATGCTCCAACACATTCCTCTCCATGTCCTTCGCCTCACTCTTACAAATATACGGGGGATTAGACACTATGATGTCATACTTCTCATTCGACGTCTTGCCGTCGAATGACAACACATCCACCCTCTCAAACCGCACATCCACACCATTGCTTGCTGCATTCTCGCGTGCCGTCCTTAAAGCACCCTCGCTGACGTCCCATGCATCCACCTGCGCCGTGCCAACATTCTTTGCTATAGAAACGGCTATACATCCCGAGCCGGTGCCAATATCCAGCACCCTCACTCTCCCCTCTTTTCTTTTTGCCACATCCACAATCCACTCCACCAGTTCCTCAGTCTCAGGCCTTGGAATAAGCACGTCGCTATTCACCTTGAATGACATTCCGCAAAACTCAGCCTTCCCCGTCACATACTGTAGAGGTTCGCCATTAGCAATACGTTCAGCCATTGTGCGCAGGGTTACCATAGTATCCTCATCTACGTTCTCCCCCATCAGAGCCTGTGTCCTGCTAATTCCAGCCACATCCTCCAAAAGCATCAGCGCCATTGCCGATGCCTCACCGTTAGCATATTCATTGCCAATAATCTTTTTTATCTCCAAGTATGTGTTCATGGTGCAAAGATAACAAAAAAAGGCGTGCCAACCGACACGCCTTTTTTATAATTATAAGAAAATGTTATTACTTAACCAAAACCTTCTTCACTGAGCCGTCGCTCATCTTAACGATGTTGATGCCCTTAGTGTAGTTATTTACACGTGCACCAGTAACAGTGAAGATAGCAGCAGGAACATTGTCTGTAGCAACCTCGTTAACTGCAGTTGGAACGTAATCCTTACCGTAGTAGTCGAGAGTGAAGTTATCAACCTTGAACCAGCTTGTAGAAGAAGCCTTAACTTCAACTACGTCGCCTTCCTTAACAAGGAAGAATATGCTTTCTACAACACCGATTTCCTTAGCATTCTCCATTTCGAATGTTTCAGACTGCTCGTTACTGCTGAGAGTAATCTTGTTACCCTTATCAGATGCGAGGATAGCAGAGAGCTTGTATGTACCTTCTGGAAGACCATAAATCTTCTGGCTTACATAGTAGTCGAATGCAGCACCCTTCCATGTGTTGAAGATGTATGAACCATCAGCGTTCTCAACAGCGTAGGTGCTTTCGCTGTTATCCTTAACGCCAGTATCGTCACCCTTAGAGAATGTCCATCCCTTAGCAGTTGGCTTAGTGTTGCCATCATTGTCAGTAGCTACATCCTCGAAGCTGTTGTTCTCGATAACACTTGTAATCTCCTTTGGATTTTCTTCAGAAGCCTCTGCTATGTCAACAGGAAGTCTGAGCTTAGTGCTATGGAACTTGATAGTTTCAATTACAGCGTCGATTTCCTCATCAGTGTAAGCGTTAGAAGAGAACTTGGTCTCAATCTCGTTGAATACGCTTGTAGCAGCAGCAACAACATCCTCAGCAGCTGTAGTCTCGTCGAATATAGCAGCGAATGTCTCCTTAGCGTCGCTGAGCTTCTTGTAAGCCTCGATGCTTGCCTTAGCCTTATCAATGTTGTTGATAAGTTCGTTGAGCAACTTGAATGCCTTGTTACCGTCAGTCTCGTCAATACCGTTGTTGTAAGTATTCTTGAGTGCTTCAAGAACCTCAGCGTTAGCTGGCTGGTTAGACAAGTTAGCTACTTCATCGCCATAGTTTTCAATCATTTCATGGATAGTCTCCAAATCCATTCCTTCAAAACTGAGGCGGAAGTTATCCCAGAGTGACCAACGACCACTCTCAGTACCAGTTGTGTTCTTGATACCTACTCTGAGTGTACCGTCAGTTACGATACCCTTAACAACGTTCTCGTAAGCACCTGTGTTGAACGCATCAGTTGATGAGTTCATTGTGTTAACAACGTAGAGTGCGTCGCCAGTTTCTTTTGAACCAGATACGAGTTCTGCACCGTCGAACTGCTCTGTGAAAATTTGTGTAGCAATGTTTACAACAGGCTTCAGAGAGTTGTTGATGTAGATAAATGTCTTGATGTCGTTTACCTCGTCATCAGGATTATTAGTGTAGTTCTGATAAGCAGTAGTTGTGCTACCTACAGGACGATAGAAAGCCTGAACCTTGAGTGTGTAAACACCGTTAGGAACGTTTGTTATAGTCTGGTAGCAGTCGAAGTTAGCGTTCCAACGCTCTGCGTTAGGGTTTTCTGCCTTACCACCCCAAGCAATATCAGTATATTGAGAATCATACTCCCAACCATTGAGCTTGTTTGTGAAGTTAGGGTTGGCGATGAGGTTTGTACAATCCATACCCTTAGCGAGGCAGTTAGTCTTGACAATCTGAACGAGGTCAGAAAGCTTAGTGATTTCTGCTTTCAACTCTTCTGTGCCAAGCTTGAGACCGTCGATGATGTCAGTAGCCTCCTCAACGATGTATTCCTCGAGTTCAACAGCCTCGTCACCGGCATAGCCCTTATCAAGAAGTTCGTTACCCTGATCAATCAAATCCTTGAATGTAGCGTATGCTGCAGCATTCTCTTCGATAGCATCGCTAAGATTGTCAAGTTCTGCAACCTTTGCAATAATCTGCTCCTTAGTCATACCGCTTGTGTTTGTCTCAAGAATAGCATTGTAAGTGTCGAGAAGTGACTGCTGAACCTTAACGTCGTCATAGTTCTTAGCGTTTTCAACCTTAGCATTGAACCAGTTAGTGAAAGAAGCGGCAGCGTTACCGAAGTAGCGGAGCTTAGCATCGTCGATACCAACCCAGTTCTGCTTAGCTGTTGGAAGCTTGAAACCAACCTCGAGCTTGTTGTCCTGAACGTAAGTAAATACAGTGTATGCAGTCATCTTTGAGCCAGTTGTTACGGCTATACTGTCTTCGTTAGCGTAAACATAACCTGGTTCGCTACCGTTTGTAGCAGCAGAAAGAGTGAACTCATAGATACCGTTTGGAAGGCTTGGGATAGACACGTAAATCTTACCCTTGTATGAGCTTCCGTCCCATGCCTCGAGGAAGTAAGTAGGGTCTTCCATCTTGTTTGGAGTACCGTTAGTCTGGAAGTTCTGTGCTGTGAAGTCCTTCTTCCATACGCCTGCACCCTGATTCAATTCGAAGTCAGCATCAGGAATGTACTCGTCAGTAACTACTGGTGGGTTTTCAGGGTCAACCTCTTCCTCCTTCATCTTGTTAATCTGGTCGTCGATGAGCTTGATTGCCGCATTAAGCTCGGCAGTAGTACTGTTAGTGTTCATATATACATTGTAAGCCTCAGTAACGTTTACGATGCTTTCGTTCTCCTGAATCTTTTCAAAGAGAGCCAATGCAGTCTCGTATCTTACATATTCAGCCTGGTAAGCGTCATAGCTTGCCTTGCTTACAATAGTCCATCTGTTATACTGATCAGACTCGAGGTTATCCTCATTGTAGTCAGGATTGTTGAACTGAAGGACAGTCTGGTTGTCGCTTGTAAGGTTGATACCGAGTGGCCATCCATTAAATACATCCAAGCCATTGACGAAGAGTTTGTAGAGATTCTCACCAATTTCCTCGAACTTCCATTCAATAGAAGCGTCTTGATTGTTGTAGTCAGTGTAGATTTCTGTTGCTGTAGCCCAGAAATACTTGTAGCTGTTAATGCCACGACACTCAACAGAGTCCTTGATAGTAACGATACCATCCTTGCCTTCAACTGGTGCAATTAAGCATCTCCAGCCTTTCTTAGGGTCGATACTTGCCTGAGTTTCCCAAGAGTTAGCACCAAGGAAGAAACCCTTTGCATCTACGTTGTAAAGATATACAGTATCATTCAATGTGAGCTTACCGAACTGGGGTGACTCTGGAGCCTCCCAATCCTGTGCGAATGATGCTGAACTTACTAACGCTGATGCTACGAAAAGAAGTACTTTCTTATTCATAACTTATTAGTTTGTTTAGTGGTGGAATGTTGTTTTAGTCCTATAAAAAAAAACTTCAATACTCCACCGAGTTAAAATTGTTTGAAAGAAGTTTTGTTCACTATTGACACGTTAACGGAAATACCCTAAAGCACACCATAATATGCCAAATCGATGCAAAGGAAACAAAAAAGAGCGAAACCACAAAGATTTCGCTCTTTTTTTTATGTAGGGACAAATTATTTTCCTATTGTCCTCCTATTTTGTACTATTACTTCACAAATACCTTTCTTACTGTTCCGTCTGTCATCTTGACGATGTTGATACCCTTCTGGAGAGCATTAACCTTTGCGCCAGAGATGTTGTAGATAGCAGCAGGAGTATTGTCGTTAGAATCTACGTCAGCAATGTTAACCAAGCCTTCGTCTGTATCCTGCTTAGCACTGTTAGTACCGTAGCAAGTGAGAGTGAAGTTGTCGGCAACGAACCAGCGTGCAGCCATTGTACCTACAGTCTTGAGACCGATTGTTACGTCAGTGTTCTCAGGAACTGTGAAGATTACTGAGTACTGGTTGTAGAGGTCAGAGCAAGGCTCTTCCTGAACATCGATAGCAACAGAGTGCATCTTGTCGCCAACCTTAACGTAGAGAACAGCGCGTCCGTCAGGGTCGTTTTCAGTAGCTTCAACACCGTTCATTGAGTTAGCAGCCTCTACAGTAACTTCATACTTACCTGGCATGAGGTGGCTGATAGTCTGGTAGATGTCGAACTGGAGGTTAGCAGCAGTTTCGTTCCAGAATTCCATAGCACGTGTGCCGTTGAAACCTGTTGCAATTTCAGGACCGTTTCCACCGTTCTTAGTGTATGTCCAGCCAGTCTGAGTATTCTTATCACCTTCTGCGAAGTCAGCGTTAGTGATAGACTCTGTACATGGAACAGGATATTCGTCTGATGCTTCTGCAACGTTGATAACCTTGATGTACTGGATAGTCTCTTCAATCTTGTCAATCAAAGCGAGCAACTGTTCAGTTGTGAGCTCTTCATACTCTTCTGCCTCAATAGCTACTTCCTGATACATTTCGTAAGCAGCAGGTGTGATTGTTGACTCGTATTTAGTGAGAGCCTGATTCATCTCAGACTTCTTAGAGATGAGAGTCTTGACAGCCTCAATATTATTGTTTGCATCATTGATAGCCTTGTTTACAGCCTGGAGAGTTTCCCAAAGAAGGTCTGCATCGTCGTTTACAGAAAGATTTCTCTTAGCGAGAGTCTCCATTTCAGTCTTCATCGGTGTAGTGAGGTTAGACTCGTTTGCAGTGAGCAAATCAGCCAACTGAGCCTGATATGTAGGCAAGATGTTGAAGATAGCCTCAGAAGTCTTTCCTTCGTAAGTAAGCTCGAAACCAGAGAAGAGGAACCACTGCCTAACAGCTTCACCGTTGCTTGTGATACCAATCTTCATGTCTTCGCCGTCGCCTACGAGACCGTAAGTCTTAACTTCATAGCGGTCAGCCTTGAATGCTACAGCAGCACCAATCATACAGTTAGGTACGTAGTAGCCGCCTTCGATGCTTTCGCCGTTAGGAAGTGAACCAGTGTAGTTGTAGTCGAAACCAGTTGTCCATGTGTTGCTTGGATAGAATGGCTCAGTAGTTTCTTTGAGGTAGCAGTTCACCTGATCCTGAGCCTCGCTTACAGGAATAGCATCAGCAAGAATGTGCTGAACTGTAGTGCGGAAGTCGTTCATGTAGAGCCAGCAGTTGATGCTTTCAGAACCATCGTATGAGCCGTTTCCTGATGGACGAACGAATGCACGAGTCTTGATGCTGTAGATACCTGCTGGAGCACCCTTGACAACCTGATAGAAGTCAACCTCCTTTTCGAATACCTCGGCACACATCTTGTCATTTGTACCACCGAGAGCCACGTTGCCAGTCTTTCCTGACCAACCGTTGAGGTTGTGGTTAGTTGTACCGCTACCGAAGTTAGGGTTGATGAGCATACCTGTACAGTCTGCACCTGGTGCAAGGCTGTTTGCTACAGCTTCAGAGTAGAGTGAGTCAACAACCTTGATGTATTTGTTGATTTCCTCTGTGTTGTATGGATAGTCAGCGAGAACCTCTGTTGGAGTGTGCTTTGGATAAGCCTCTGGAAGTCCTTCAAGCTCGTCGAAGCTCTCAACGCCGATGAAGTCAGTCCAGTTAGCCCAATAATCACCTTCGAGGCCGCTGTTCTTTGCGATGTTCTCATTCCACTCGTTAGACTTTGTTACGAATACCTCGTATGCAGCAATGTTTTCGTTGAGTGCCTTCTTAGCCTCAGTAGCAGCGTTGGCAGCAGCCTTAACTGCATCAGCAGTTGATGCTTCGTTGAATGCTGCAACTGCATCCTTGTAAGCCTTGATGATATCTGCATTAGCAGCTACATCCTCATCGATATCGTCGAATGTGTAAGACATCTTGAAGAGCTTCTCTGCGTTTGCATCTACATTCTCGTTACCGTAGTATGTGAGAGAAGTATTCTTGAATGCTACCCAGTTGAATGTTGCGTCCTTGATGTCGATACCGAACTCAATGTCGCCAGCCTCTTTTACAATGGCAATGATAGTGAAGTAGTTAGCGTTCCAAAGAACTGACTTGCTACCTGACTTATACATCTCTGTGTCGTCGCTGAGCACGAGCTTGTTGTCGCCGAAGTACATTGTAGCACCTGTAAGAGTCTCAGAGCCTGCCTCGTTATATAAACGTATGTTGGCTGTGAACTTATAGAGACCAGGAGCAGCTCCCTCAAGTACCTGGAATATCTTCTGGTCAGAGAGGATGCTACCATTAGCAACCCAGTCCTCACAGAATGGAGTAGTCATATCAGTACCGTCAGCACCTCCGTTAGCCTCTGTTGACCATGTGTTAGTATGCCATGTACCAACTTCGCCAGTACCTGTGAACTCACGTGTCCATGGTGCAACATCAGAACCGTCACCGATAGGCAGTTCAAGTGGCTCGTCGAATGTAGCGAGTGAAGCCTTGTAGAGTGTAATGATAGTCTGTATGTTCTCCTCAGCAGCCTGCAACTCTTCAGCAGTTGATGCTGTGTTGTTATAAACGGCCTCTACTGGTGAGAAATCACACTTGTCAGCATATTCGCCAGACTTAGCGGCGTCGAGTGCAGCTTTGAGACTCAAAGCAGCTCTGTAGGCAGCAACCTTTGGCTGTAACTCTGCGTATGTTTCAGGAGTGATGAAGTACCATTCATCATAGAATTCACCTTCAAAGTCCTTTCCTTCTACTTCTTCATCATCTACTGTGTATTTGTAGGTGTGCTCTGGATAATAGAAGTAAAGACGTTGGTCATTTTTCTTGCCTTGGAAGATTTCTGCAACACCTAAAGTTCCACCGATTTTGAAATCTGTACCTGAAGGAATCTCTGTGTTGTTAGAGAACTTGTATGCATTTCCTACCTTAGTCACTACCCATTTGTCAACGCCAGGATATGACTCTGTTTCAACGTTTGTGTTGGCATCAACCCATGATGCATTGTAAGCATTTGCTGAAACGTAACGCCATTCTTTGATTCTTGCTGATGGATAGCAGTGTATAAACCATGTTTCAGCATCGGCAACTTTCTCCATCTTGATGGAGTCACCATAAGCTGCTACTGATGCACGTGTCTGCCAATCGTTTGCACCGGCAAAGAAGCCGACTTCGTGTGCATTGTAAAGGAACTGAACAGTTTCACCTGAGTCGTCCATGTCAACCGTTGCCGGCATACTTGGAGCAGACCACTGCGCAAATGCTGAACAGCTCATTACTGCCGAAGCGAAAAGTAGTAATGATCTTTTCATAATTGTGATAGTTTAAGTTGGTTAATAAATTGTTTTTATATTTGGCTATATTTTTTAAGTCCACAACAAAAGGCACTTTTCATGCCTACGTGTGGCTTTATTTATTCTTTTGTTTGGTTAAATATATTTTATGCGCGGAAACAAGTTTGGCTTTGCCTTCTTGGTATTCCGTTAGTTGATACATTTGGTTTTGTTATGGTGCGATACAGTCCGATTTTTTTTACTCGCACACATTCGGTTGCAAATAACATTAAAAAAAATGAAACCAACAAAAAAAATATAATGTTTTTAAATTTCATTCCTTTTTTTTTAGTATATTTGCTCATAAAATGCTACATTCAAAGGAAAATAAGTGTAAAAAGTACAATTATTGTCTTTGTCTTTTGTCATGAAAGTATAGGTGTGTTGTTCAAGTTTCGCAAGTAGAGAACGGTGGTTAACGTCGTGTATTTAAAAGGTTTTGCGGTTTTGCTCATGACGTTATTCAGTAGTTTTTGACGCATCTTCTTCATACCTTCTCCGACCTTTCTACGGATGTTCTCCGTATTTTCTCTGGGTTTTTTACGGGTTTCTACGGATAAAACCCGTAGCGGAAGCGTAGAATATCCGTAGAATATGCGTAGAATATGCGGAGATGGGGCGGGGGAGGAACAGGTGAAATGAAGAATGAAGAA
>JAFSSN010000183.1 GCA_017450985.1 Bacteroidaceae bacterium | reverse complement strand
GGGTAAAGTGGAGTTAATTTCGCATCGCTTTGCTTTCTTGAAATTAAAGGGAGTAAAGTGGAGTTAATTTTCCACTACGAGATAGAAATGGGGTGGCTGGCATAAACTGACGAGAGTGTGTCAATAGCCGTTCGTGCTTTTTGACACATTCTCGTTCTGTTATGCGGGCATGGGAGGCAAATGGGAAAAAATATCGTAAAAAATTTGTAATTCTCGTTTATTATGGTTTAATTTGCATTTGTGGATAATCGAATAAATCTATCCTTATGGCAAAATAAGTGAAATACCTAAATGCAAAGTGCAGAAAAGTAAATTACCATAATGCTAATAAGTAAAACCTTAAATAATAACAAATTCATAAAAGTATGTCTCAAAAAAGAGTTTACACTTTCGGCAACGGACACGCCGAAGGAAATGCTTCGATGCGTGAAGCACTTGGTGGCAAGGGAGCTAACCTTGCAGAAATGAATCATATTGGAGTACCTGTTCCACCTGGATTCACTATTACGACTGATTGTTGTAACGAATATTATAGGGTTGGCGAAGAACAGATTAAGGCTCTGCTTCAGAACGAAGTGGATGCTGCTGTATGCCATATCGAGAAACTGATGAACTGTAAGTTCGGCGATGCTAAGAATCCGCTGCTTGTGAGTGTGCGTTCGGGTGCGCGTGCTTCTATGCCTGGTATGATGGATACTATCCTCAATCTCGGTCTTAACGACGAGGTGGCTGAAGGCATGGCAAAGAAGACGGGCAACCCTCATTTCGTCTATGACTCATATCGTCGCTTCGTGCAGATGTACGGCGACGTGGTGCTCGGTTTGAAGCCTGTCAACAAGGAGGACATCGACCCGTTTGAAGCTATAATAGAGAAAGTGAAGGAAGAGCAGGGTGTGCAGCTTGACAAGGACCTGTCTGTTGACTCGCTCAAGCGTCTCGTAACTCTCTTCAAGGCTGCCATCAAGGAGCAGACCGGTCAGGATTTCCCTACCGACCCAGTCGTACAGCTCTGGGGGGCTATCTGCGCCGTGTTCCGCAGCTGGATGAACGAGCGTGCCATTCTCTATCGTAAGATGGAAGGAATACCTGACGAGTGGGGAACGGCCGTTTCTGTCATGGCTATGGTGTTCGGTAATATGGGCGACACATCGGCTACGGGCGTATGCTTCTCGCGCGATGCCGGTAACGGCGAGAACCTGTTTAACGGCGAGTGGCTCGTGAATGCTCAGGGCGAGGACGTCGTGGCTGGTATTCGTACGCCTCAGCAGATTACTAAGATTGGCAGCCAGCGTTGGGCTGAGCGCGCCGGCGTATCCGAGGCTGAGCGACTTGCAAAATATCCGTCAATGGAGGAGGCTATGCCTGACATCTATAATGAACTTAATGCCTTGCAGGACAAGCTCGAAAAGCATTACCGCGATATGCAGGACATGGAGTTTACCGTTCAGGAAGGCAAACTGTGGTTCTTGCAGACTCGTAACGGAAAGCGCACGGGTACGGCCATGGTTAAGATTGCCATGGACTTGGTACGCGAGGGCTTGATTGACGAGAAGACGGCCATCATGCGTTGTGAGCCGGCCAAGCTCGACGAACTGCTCCATCCTGTGTTCGACAAGGATGCCCTGAAGAAGGCAAAGGTCATCACACAGGGACTTCCTGCTTCGCCAGGTGCTGCTTGCGGACAGATTGTGTTCCATGCCGACGACGCGCAGGAGTGGCACAAGAACGGACATAAGGTCATAATGGTGCGTATCGAGACTTCGCCTGAGGACCTTGCCGGCATGGCAAGTGCAGAGGGTATCCTAACGGCGCGTGGCGGTATGACGAGTCATGCGGCTGTCGTTGCACGCGGTATGGGAAAGTGCTGCGTATCTGGTGCCGGTGCCATAAATGTTGATTACAAGGCTAAGACTGTTGAGATTGAGGGCGTAACATATAAGGAGGGCGACTACATCTCCCTCAACGGAACTACGGGACAGGTCTTTGCGGGTGAGGTGCCTACAAAGGCGGCTGAGCTGTCGGGCGACTTCAAGGCTTTGATGGACTTGTGCGATAAGTACACTAAGCTTCAGGTGCGTACCAATGCCGATACTCCTCACGACGCTGAGGTGGCACGTGCGTTCGGTGCAAAG
>JAFSSN010000182.1 GCA_017450985.1 Bacteroidaceae bacterium | reverse complement strand
TCAAGTTCCGCAAGTATTCTATTGACAGAGGTTATGCGGTCGTGCGGGTAATAGGGTTATGCGGTCATACGGCTATAAGGTCATACGGTTATGAGGTTTATACGGTCATGCGGTTATGAGGTTATGAGGGGGATACGGTCGTGCGGGTAACAGGGTTATACGATCATACGGTTATACGGTCATGAGGCTATGCGGATGTGAAGCTGCAATGTCGTAAGCCTACAGACCTTCAGACCTATCAACCTATAAACCAGTCATAACAGACACTCTCACAAGTTAAGTTCTATGATTAAACGACGAACATTCATCGAGACTTCTACGAGTATTCTACGGATACTTTACGGGTATTCTACGGATGTTCTACGGGTTTTCTACGGGTACAATCCGTAGAAATGCGGAAAAAACCCGATAAAAATACGTAGGAAATGCGTAGAAGACTCTTGTCAGTCACGGTGCAGGCAAAGCGAATAGTGCATTATTTTAGAAGTTGAAAAGACACTCGGTCTGTGGATTTGCATCTGCAAACACAGTGACTTTTCGCGTTTGAAACTAAAGTAATCTATTGCTTACAGAGGGCAGAAGGCACTAAAGGGCACACAGTCCGTGCCGTGTCACCTTACCCTTCCGCCCGAATACCAGTGCTTGTTCCAATAGGCATCGTTAAGACTGCTTACGATAACGCCCTTCGACGAACTGGCATGTATGAACTTGTCGCCTTTGAGATATATGCCGGAATGACCTATGCGTGAGCCAGAATTGTCGGTAGTGAAGAACACGAGGTCGCCCTGTCGGAGACTTGAACGCGACACGCGGGAGCAATATTTCGCAAACAAGTCTGCACTACTGCATCGTTGTATGGTCTTACTGTACACACGGCTATAGATGGCATACACCAGTCCTGAGCAGTCAACACCGTTGCGGTCTATGCCGCCTGCACGGTAGCGCACCCCTATCCACGATGAGGACTCGATAAACAGTCGGGCATCGTCGGACGACGACACACTGACGCCTAACTTGCTGCCCGCACGTGACAGGTCGCTGTTGCTGGCCTTTGATGTCGTAGTGGATGGCACGGAGGATGGGCGCGTAAAACTCCATCCATTCGAGGTTGCAGGCTTAGGCTTGAAGCGATAAGCAAACTTACCCGTGTGGCACGATGACAAGAGGAACAGTACAGCCAGTATGTAAAGTAATCGTCTCATGATGCTTTTATTTCACATTACCAACAAAGTAGTCCTCAATCTCGTGTATGATGTCCTTGTGAGACTCCTTGTCGTAGTCCTTGATGACGCGTCCGTGCTCAAGCAGCGTGACACGTGTACAGATGTCAATAGTGTGTACAAGGTTATGCGAACTGACAATGACTGTAGCACCTGTTTCTTTGTTGTAACTTTCGATAAGGTTCTTCATGGCAAGCTGCGACGTAGGGTCGAGGAAGTTGAAAGGCTCGTCGAGAATGAGCAGCTTTGGACGCGTAAGCATGGCTGCAATGATGCCCACCTTCTGCTTGTTACCCATGGAGAGGTTACGTATAAGCGTGTTCTGTCCCAGAACCTCACCGTTCATGAATCCTTCAAAAGACTTGAGACGCTCGTCAAGCTCTTCCTTGCTAAGGTTCGTAATCTTGGCAATGAAACTGAAATACTCCTCAGGAGTGAGATAGTCGATAAGGAAGCCGCTGTCAACGTAGGCTCCGGTAAATTGTTTCCATTCCTCGCTCTGTGCAGGATTGATGCCATCGATGGACACCTCTCCGTTGTCTGGCTTGATAAGGTCGAGTATGACGCGGAACATTGTAGTCTTGCCGGCACCGTTGTTTCCGACCAGACCGATTACCTCGCCGTAGTTTACCACATAGTTGTCGATATCAAGAGCGACTTTTTCTCCGAAAGTCTTTTTTATGTTTGTCAATTCGAGTTTCATATTCTGTTTAAGTGTTTTGATAAGTATTTATTAAGACAAAAATTCCCTGCTGTTGCGGAATCCGTCCATGTTCGCATAGCGACGTGCCATGAAGCGGTTGTAGATGTTACGCATCCACAGAGGCTCGAGGGCTATGCCTATGATGCCTAATCCCGCCATTATCCAAGGTGCCCATGTAGGAATGAGTACCATGAGTACATACATAACTCCCATAGGCAGGAAGAGCGCAATAATGGATATGTACACCTGCATGCTGCTATTGTTACGTACACGGGTAAGCTTAGCATTGAGCGGAACTGTTGATTTGTTGTATACTGCCATCTGCATGAGGAACGGAAGAACCACTCCCGCCGTGAAGAGCAGACAGCCTATCGACTCAATAAACGAGCTTTTGCCTACAATGACAGACAACAAGAATATGCAGAACGGTATTATCATCATGGCAAGGTTGAAATAGAACTTTGCCTTCAGCAGTGAAAGTACCGACTCCTTGCGTGCCATCAGTCCGTCGATATAGTTGCCTTCAGGACACATAAGACTCGTAAGCTGTATGACTGCCAGACAGCAGAAGCAATACATGCTGATGTATGCCTTCATGAAGAGGTTACCGTCATAGATAGGCGTGAATGCTGACAAGCTTGTAAGCATCACCGTACACACCACGCCGGTAATGAACGACTTACGAATGGTGCCATTACGCATGATGGACTTGATGTCGAGCTTGATGTACTCGCCTATTATTCCAAAGCGATTGAGGAATACCATCTCACGCGACTTAACCTTTCCTTCCTGTACATCTGCAATCTCACGATATACAGAACGAATCTGGATATTGTAGTTTACGATATAGAGCAAGGCTATTATGCTTATCGGAATAAGATAAGCCTGTACATTTCCTTCCATCACCCATCGGCCATACCACAAGAATCCCCAATAGACAGGCTGTACGTGTTCATTGCCGAAAAATGACTGAGTGAAATCATCGTCGAAAAGTCCGAAGTATATTACTATAGCATAAATGCTCACTGGCAATATGAGATACATCATGTTGCGGTTAAGCAACGTGCGCCACAAAAGATACCAGTAGGCATTGGCTACCATTATAATCCACATGGACAAACACCATGTGAAAAGACCTATAAAACCATAGTAATTGACCACGCACATCAGTCCGAACGGCACGAAGAAGAAGAGCCATACTATGTTCATGAATGACGTGGCACGACGTATGAGGAATACGTTTATAAGGAAACTTGTTGACAAAGGCATGAGTTTGAACTGCTTAACTTCCTGAGCAGGAGTGTCAGTGAGCATCAGTCTCGTGGAGAAGTCCAAGGCAAGTATAATCGGGAGCCATCCGTTTATCGTGTCAAATATCTCGACTGGTGCCTCTATATTGCCCATGACTACGCCGAAAAACATCAGATAGCACAGCCAGAAGGCGGTGAACAAGTAGCCCATCCACTTCATGGCACGGTTACGTTCGAACATAGGGTGTCGGCGTTCTGATATGCCTTTGCACTTATCTATCAGACGAAAGGTCTTCCAAAGACGGACATACCTCGAATAAGAATTCAAAGGCTTGTCCAGATTAAAAGGAGTTGATTTAACGTTTCCCATAATTATAGATTGTGTTCTTGTAAATATTTTTCCGCCTCCATAGCAGCCTTACATCCACTGCCTGCTGCAACAATAGCCTGACGGTATATCGGGTCGGCAACATCGCCGGCGGCAAATACTCCAGGAACATTAGTTCGCGGACTGCCCTCCACAGTCTTGATAAAGCCTGTCTCATCGGTCTCTACCCAAGGCTTGAATATCTCGGAATTAGGACGGTGGCCGATGGCAAGGAAGAAGCCGTCGATAGGCAGGTCGTAGTGACGCTCGTCGGCCTCGCCCTTACGGTGTACGAGGTGTGCGCCCTCCACTCCATTATCACCATAGAGTCCCTCTGTATTTGTCTCGAAGAGTACTTCTATCTTAGGGTTGTTCAACACACGTTCCTGCATTATCTTGCTGGCACGAAGGAAAGGCTTGCGCACGATGAGATACACCTTGCTTGCAAGTCCAGCAAGATACTGTGCCTCACCACAGGCTGTATCGCCTCCGCCTACTACTGCTACGACCTTCTTACGATAGAAGAATCCGTCGCACGTAGCACAGGCACTCACGCCCTGTCCCATGTATTTCTTTTCGTCGTCCAAGCCGAGGAACTTGGCACTTGCACCAGTTGCAATAATCACTGTGTCGGCCTCCACTTCTGTATCGTCGTCGAACGTGAAACGGTAAGGTGCCTTGCTCAGGTCGGACTTGACACAGATGTGTTCACGAACTTCCACGCCGAACTTGTCAACCTGCTGGCGCATCAAGTCCATGAGGTCTTGTCCAGAAAGGTCTTCCGGATGGCCAGGGAAGTTTTCGATAACATCCGTTATCGTTAGTTGTCCTCCAGGCTGTATGCCTTCATAGAGAACCGGACTGAGGTTTGCGCGACTCGCATAGATGGCTGCTGTATATCCCGCAGGACCTGAGCCAATGATTAAGCAACGAATGTGTTCCATATACTATCTTAAATCAATTATTTCAACATTAGGGTATTTGCTCTTGTTAAACTTGAATGTTGCATCAGAGAACTTCTGATTCTTCTTCAAGGACTTCACTGCTATTTCGGTTGTTACCTTCTTGCCGATTGTCTTGATGTAGGTAGGCTGATAGGTCTGCTTGCTGAGGCGCACGACTATGCTTGTGAACGTTGCACCAGCCTCTCCTGTAAGAATAACTTCATAGTCGGCTGCTGTTGACTTGCCCATCTCGCACTTGTATCCTTTCTTGTAGAGATTAAGGAAGGAATAAGGATTCATGCGGGCAGTCTCACTGACACTCGGATTGGTCACGTTCACTTCATCGTTTGCTACCACATAGTGCCACATGGTCTTACCGTCGAACCATGACTTAACAGCGTCTGTGGAACAAACAAACTTGCTGCCTGACAGACAGAGATTACCTTTGGAAATGTTGCCATTTACACTGACGGAGAACTCCGCCTTCACATCGCCTGCCGCCTTCAACTGCGCAGCAGCCTTGTCCAATATAGTCTTTGCATTCTCGGCGTCAGCGTTTGCCACAAAGAGCAAACCGAAGAGCAATGAGAATAGCATTATAACCTTCTTCATATAATATATGTTTTAAGTGATTATCCTAACGTGTTCAACAGACCCTCGAGAGTCAACGGGTCCTGTATCATTACCTGTCGAGGCTTAGAACCAACCTGCGGACCTACTACACCCATCTTCTCAAGCTGGTCCATAATCTTACCTGCTCGGTTATAGCCTATTGAGTAATTACGCTGAATCATTGACGTAGAGCCCTGCTGAGTGTTCACCACAAACTTGGCAACCTCGGCAAACAATGGGTCCAAATGCTTGGCATCGACCTTCTGGCCTCCGCCCATCATGTCACCATCGTCCTCTGTCTGAACATCAGGCAAGTAAAGAGGATGGAGGTATGCCTGCTGACGTGCAATGAACTGACAGATGTCGCTTACCTCTGGTGTATCGACAAACGCACACTGTACACGTACAGGCTCTGCACCTGACAGATAGAGCATATCTCCCTTACCGATAAGCTGGTTAGCTCCTGAACGGTCGAGAATGACGCGTGAGTCCATCATAGAACTTACCTTGAACGCAATACGCGTAGGGAAGTTTGTCTTGATGGCACCAGAGATGATGCTTGCCTGTGGACGCTGAGTGGCGATAATCATGTGGATACCCACGGCACGTGCCAACTGGGCTATACGGCAGATAGGAAGCTCTACCTCCTTGCCGGCTGTCATGATAAGGTCACCGAACTCATCGACAATGACCACGATATATGGCATGAACTCATGTCCGTTCTCAGGATTGAGCTTGCGTTCCTTAAACTTAGCATTGTACTCCTTTATGTTACGCACTCCAGCCTTCTTCAGCAAGTCGTAACGTGAGTCCATGAGTACGCAAAGCGAATTGAGCGTCTTTACCACCTTCTGCACATCTGTAATGATACAGTCTTCCTCTTCTTCCAAACGCGCAAGGAAATGGTTCTCAATAGGCGAATAGATGCTGAACTCTACCTTCTTAGGGTCAACCATCACAATCTTCAACTCTGACGGATGCTTCTTATAGAGCAGTGAGGTGACGATGGCATTCAGTCCTACAGACTTACCCTGACCCGTAGCACCGGCAACAAGCAAGTGAGGAGCCTTGGCAAGGTCGAACATGAACACTTCGTTAGAGATTGTCTTACCAACAGCACATGGAAGTTCCATCGTACTCTCCTGATAAGTCTTACTGTTGATGATGCTCTCCATCGAAACGATGCACTTCTTCTTGTTCGGAACTTCTATACCGATAGTTCCCTTACCAGGAATAGGTGCAATGATACGAATACCCTCGGCTGCGAGTGACAAGGCTATATCGTCCTCAAGATTACGTATCTTACTGATACGTGTTCCCTCGGCAGGTACAATCTCATAGAGAGTAATTGTCGGACCTATAGTAGCTTGTATCTTGCTAATCTCCACGCCAAAGTTCTTAAGCACATGAATGATGCGCTCCTTATTAGCATTCTGCTCAGCCATATCAATGGCTGGAGACGAATCGGCACTACCCTTCTGAAGCAAATCTACAGGCGGATACTTATAGTTTTCCAAATCCTTATGAGGGTCGTAAGGTGCAGTAGGATCCTCGTCACGCACGATATTGCCCGTACCAAGTTCAGTATCGTTTACAGTAACATCGAGGTTCACGTCCCCACCCTTTTCGACATTCGCTGCAGTAGCGTTATTGCTTGCCGGAGCAGCTGCAGGTGCTACAGCCGGAGTATCATCCACGTCATGGTTCACAACATTGCCCATACCCTCGGCATTACGCTGTGAGAGTGCTGCTGCAATAGCCAGTGCATTATCCTCGGCAGAAGTATCGTTCATGTCATGTCCTGAATCGCCATAGCTGTCTGAACCATCAAGATTGTCGAAACTAACGACGTTAGTTCTTACCGGTTGCTGTGGTGCAACAGACACTGGTGTCTCATGGTTGCCTACCACGTCAAAGACTGGTTCATCGACCGATGCAGGCATTTCCTCTTCTACATCAACAGCCTGTCCCTCAGCATTTCTTGCAGAAAGCGCATCGGCAATGGCAAACTCTTCATCCTGCTCCACAGCAGCCTCGTCAGCATTCTCGGTATCAGGCACATCCACACTCTCCGTAACCACGTTGCTTGCATCTGCCTCTGTTGCAGCGGCAGCCAAGGCAGCGGCGGCTTCAGCGGCAGCACGTTTCTGCTCTGCACGCTCACGACGCTTCTCCTGCAACTTCTTGATATAAGAGAAACGAAGCATGTTGCGCAATACCTCCACGGTCTTCGTGCTAATATAAATAAGGAACAGAATGCCCGTGAAAATCATTGTCACCATGATACCCGGCACGCCTATGACATGCTTCAGATAGTCAATGACCTTTATGCCATGCATTCCGCCAATCTTCAAGAACGAGTGGTCGAGCCAAGGAATGTAGCCTCCGACAAAGGCGAGACACACACTCAGCCACAACATGAAGAGCATCATGAATATGAAACGCTTGAACAGCTTAATCTTAAACACTCCCATCAGCTTGAACCCCGCCATAAGCAAGAACGGAGGAATCATGAAAGAAGCTAAGCCGAAACAGTCATTCAAGAAATAGAACGCAGTATTTGCGCCCAACGTTCCACAAAGGTTCTTGACATTCACGTCGTCGGAAACATAATCTGCCTCCAACCACGAATAGTCGTCTGCGCCTGTCATAAGGTAAGAGACAAACGCTACAATGAGGAATAATGCAAATAAAGTAAGAGCAAGGCCTAACCCAAAAAGAGCCAGACTTTGCTTTCCTAATCCCTCATACACATTCACTACTGATGAGCCGTCATCTGCTTCTGGCTTCAAGCGTGAACTTTTTCCTTGAGTTGTTTTCTTATTATTTGTTTTGC
>JAFSSN010000181.1 GCA_017450985.1 Bacteroidaceae bacterium | reverse complement strand
TCGCGGCAAACATATCCGTAAACAGACATTCGTCTCTTTACTTCCGACAACTCCTTTTTACTTCCAAAGAAAAATGAGTGAAGAATGAAGAGTGAAAAATGTATTTTACTCCATTTATCAATTTCCAATTCACATCATTCGTCCGTTTTACTCCATGGAGCGTAGCGGAATTAACTTCTTTTTGCTACCTTTTACTTCAAGCAAATAAACCGTGCGAAGCCCCTCAACCCAAGAAGTTGAGCAGTACGCCTGCTGCAACGGCAGAACCGATGACACCGGCAACGTTTGGTCCCATGGCGTGCATGAGAAGGAAATTGCGAGGGTCGGCCTGCTGACCCACAGTCTGGCTCACACGGGCTGCCATAGGCACGGCACTGACACCGGCCGAACCGATAAGTGGGTTGATCTTCTCCTTGAGGAAAAGATTCATGAACTTGGCAAGAAGCACACCGCCTGCACTACCGCATCCAAAGGCTATGATGCCGACACAAAGGATGCTGATGGTCTGAAGATTGAGGAATGCCTCCGCAGATGCCGTAGCACCTACTGTGATGCCGAGGAAGATGACCACGATGTTGTTGAGAGCATTCTGCACGGTGTCGCTGAGACGGTCAACCACACAGCTTTCCTTCATGAGGTTTCCGAGCATCAGACAACCGATGAGAGGCGCTGCAGAAGGAAGCACGAGCGATACGATGATGGCAACGATGATAGGGAAAATGATTTTCTCCTTCTTGCTGACCACACGCAACTGGCTCATGCGTATCTTACGTTCCTTCTCCGTAGTGAGCAGACGCATGATAGGAGGCTGGATGACAGGCACGAGAGCCATATAGCTGTATGCCGCCACGGCTATAGGACCGAGCAACTCTGGCGCAAGCTTGGTGGTGAGGAATATGGCAGTAGGACCGTCGGCTCCGCCAATGATGCCTATAGAGGCAGCCTGTGCAGGAGTGAATCCGAGGAACTCCATCTGCATGACGAGGAACGTGGCAAAGATGCCTATCTGTGCCGCAGCACCGAGCAAAAGGCTACGTGGGTTGGCAATGAGCGGACCAAAGTCGGTCATGGCCCCCACGCCGATGAAGATGAGACAAGGATAAATCTGTCCCTTCACACCGATATAGAGCCAATCGAGCAAACCACCCTCCGAGAGAATGTGTCCGTAGCTGTGGTAATGCGGGCTGTTAGGATTGAGGAAATCATCGTTCCACAGCTCCGTATGATAAAGGTTTGCTCCTGGGAGGTTGGTCAGTATCATGCCGAAGGCTATCGGAAGAAGCAGAAGAGGCTCATACTTCTTTGATATGGCAAGATACAAAAGCAAGCATCCCACACAAAGCATCACTATGTTTTTCCATCCGTCACCCGACAGGAGTGCCGTGAAGCCCATGTCGTGATAGAACTTCTCCAATCCCGTTCCGATGCTGAACCCACCTGCCATGACCGGCAAGGTGACAGCAAGCAGCAAGGCCGCCATTAGGTAATATTTAAGATTCTTCATTTTTATCATTTAAAGTTTTGTAAGTTAGTATCTACACGCGGAGTCACAAACACATCACAGCCTGTGCCCCACTCTTCACAATCACCTAACAGAGCCCAGAGGTCATGCCAACTCGACGAGAGCCTGGCCGTTCTGCACCTGCTCTCCCACCTCTACGAGGATGGCCTTCACCTCACCTGATGCCTCGGCAGTGATGCTGTTCTCCATCTTATGGCCTCAAGCATCACCACGGTGTCGCCAGCCTTGACGGTGTCGCCCACCTTGACGACAATCTGGGTAATCTTACCAGGGAGAGGCGATGTGACGTCCTTACTGCCCACTACTGGTGCAGCAGGCTTCGACTCTGCCACAGGAGCAGGTGCTACAGGAGCAGGCTTAGGCGCAATGGTAGCCTCGGCTGCCACGAAATCGGCAACCATCTCCACGAGCAGATCTCCTTGATTAACGCTCTGCCCTACGCTCACAGCCACATGCTGCACAGTACCGTCAACCTCGGACACGATGTCGTTGGCCATCTTCATTGACTCAATGACAAGCAGCACATCACCACGTTTCACGTGTTGTCCGTCGGCTACTACCACCTTTGTGATTGTGCCCGGAAGCTCAGAATTAACATTAGCAGGACCGCCAGTCTGAGCCTTAGGGTTGGCTGGTGCAAGTACAGGACGCGGACCTTCGGCCTTGGTCTGTGGCACCTCCACATCATAGGTCTGACCGTTGACAGTCACTTTCAGCAATTCAGGCGACATCTCGTCAACAGTGACGGCATAGTCCTGATTGCCTATCTTAAATTTGAAATCTTTCATTTCCTTATTATCTTATTTTCTAAAGTCATACAAACAATTTACAATCTCTCGTTAAGCTCAGCATGCCATGCCGAATTTGGATTGTGCTTGATGGTAAGCACACGATTCTCACGGTTGTTCTTCTCGTAATAGTAGAGATAGAGAGCCACAGCCACGGCAGCCTTGTCGGCATCGCTTGCCTTGTTGAAAGCCTTAGCCTGCTTCTTCTCCTTATAGTCGGTCTTCACATTGATGGCCTTGGCTGTTGTCTTGCGAGCCATGACACTGAAAATCTGAAGCACACACACGATAAGAATGAGAATGACAAACACAGCACCAACGCCCATGCCAGCCATCGACCATGCTTGAGGCCAATCTGTAATCAATGGAATCATAATTGAAAAAGTTATGATGTTACACTTCTAAATTAAACATTACAGAGGTATGTTGCCATGCTTCTTGGCAGGGTTCTTCATCTTCTTGTTCTCAAGCTGGGCAAGAGCACGTATGATGCGGAAACGAGTGTTACGAGGCTCTATCACGTCGTCAATATAGCCGTACTTTGCAGCCTGATAAGGATTGGCGAAGAGTTTAGTGTATTCATCTTCCTTCTCCTTGATGTAAGCCTTAGCTTCCTCTGCCTTACCCTCTTCCTTGAGCGCCTTGGCTTCCTTGGCATAGAGAACGGATGCAGCACCGCTTGCTCCCATGACGGCAATCTCGGCTGAAGGCCATGCGTAGTTAATGTCGCCACGCAACTGCTTACATGACATCACGATGTGAGAACCTCCGTATGACTTACGAAGCGTGACAGTAACCTTTGGAACGGTAGCCTCGCCGTAGGCATAGAGCAGCTTGGCACCGTGAAGAATGACGGCATTGTACTCCTGTCCTGTACCCGGAAGGAAGCCCGGAACATCGACGAGTGTGACGATAGGAATGTTGAACGCATCGCAGAAACGCACGAAGCGTGCTCCCTTACGGCTTGAATTGCAGTCGAGCACTCCGGCAAGCTGCTTAGGCTGATTTGCCACGATACCTACAGACTGACCGTTGAAACGTGCAAAGCCCACGATAATGTTCTTTGCAAAGTTAGGCTGCACCTCGAAGAACTCGCCATTATCGACAATACCCGTTATGACCTGATACATATCGTAAGGCATATTAGGATTGTCAGGAATGATGTCGTTGAGATAGTCCTCCATACGTCCAACTGGGTCGGTACACTCTATGCGAGGAGTCTTCTCCAGATTGTTCTGCGGAATGTATGTGATAAGCTTCTTAATCATGGCAATAGCCTCTTCCTCCGTGGCAGCAGTGAAATGTGTCACACCACTCTTCGTAGCGTGTACACTGGCACCTCCGAGCTGTTCCTGAGTGACCACCTCGCCAAGCACAGCCTTTACAGGACCAGGACCAGTGAGGAACATGTATGAAGTATTCTCAACCATGAGAGTGAAGTCGGTAAGTGCCGGTGAATATACCGCACCACCCGCACACGGTCCCATGATGGCTGATATCTGCGGAATGACACCGCTTGCCATGATGTTGCGCTGGAATATCTCTGCATATCCTGCGAGTGCGTTGATACCTTCCTGCAGACGTGCACCGCCTGAGTCGTTAAGTCCGATACATGGAACACCCACCTTCATGGCCATATCCATAACCTTACATATCTTGCTTGCGAGCATCTCGGAAAGCGAACCTGCGCTCACGGTGAAGTCCTGTGCAAAGACATACACCAGACGTCCGTCGATAGTACCCGAACCTGTCACCACACCATCGCCGAGATAGTGCTTCTTCTCCATGCCGAAGTTAGTACAGCGGTGCTCCACGAACATATCCATCTCCTCGAAGCTGTCCTTGTCGAGAAGCAGCGCAATACGCTCACGTGCCGTCAGTTTTCCTTTCTCATGCTGTTTGGCGATAGCCTTCTCACCACCGCCGATGCGTGCTTTCTTGCGGAGCTCAATGAGTTCCTGTATTCTTTCTGTTTGTTTTGACATTTTCTTACACTAATTGATGAGGTTAAACATCCGTAAATCACTTCTGAGGCTCACACAGCTCTGTCAGCATGCCAGCCGTAGTCTTTGGATGCAAGAAGCCGATAGACATCTTCTCAGCACCCGGACGAGGAGTCTTGTCAATGAGTCTGATGCCCTTGCCCTCAGCCTCCATAAGAGCCTCTGCCACACCGTCCTCGATAGCGAACGCCACATGATGAACGCCCTTGCCGCCGTTCTCAAGCCACTTTGCTATAGGACTGTCATCGGATGTCGGCTCAAGAAGTTCCAACTTAACCTCTCCCACCTTCAGGAAAGCAGTCTTCACCTTCTGGTCTGCCACTTCTTCCACGGCATAGCACTTCAAACCAAGTACGTTCTCGAAATAAGGTAATACCTCATCAATACTCTTGACACCAATGCCAAGATGGTCTATTCTCGAAATTTTCATAATAATGTAAAGCTAAGATATTAGTTGATTTATGTTTTATTTTAAAATATTTTGTCGCAATAAAGTCTTGACTAAAGTATCATTTATCAAAAACCTCCAAACAAGTACCATTTACTCGTGTAAAGGAATTTTTAGCAAATATAAACCTATTTACATTAATACAAAAATGATTTGACATTTTTTTCATAGTATATTTTCAATTCTTCCTCAAAAAAATGCTTTACAACACCTTTTCAACCAACATAGCCGTAAAATCATTTTACTACACACGCAAGAAGACAAAAAACGGACTCTCATTTCCACATATACAGCGAATATATGACAATCCGTATCCGTTTACAATGACGAATTACAGCCGTATCGCCCCCCCCCTTTCCACTTACTTCATAATGACAGAAACAAGGAAAAGAATGTTGACAGTCAGTAACAACCACAACATTCTTTTCCACACTAAAACTTACGCACGCACAAAATCACTGACGTACAACAACTTTGTCCGAAGGATTCAAGTGCGGTATGTTAACCTCATAGGTCACGCCCTTTGGCAGACGGAACACATATTCATAGTGTCCATCGTCCATAAGTCGCCATGAAGAAGCAATGTCGCCGTACGGTGTGCGTATCTTTGTCCTCATCCATGTGATGCGAGGCTGATAGCGCAACGTAGGGTGAGTAGCAGGACGGCGGTCGGCATGAGGCTCAAGCACGACATGACTGTAGCCCGCACTACCCGAACGAATGCCGCCCACGTAGGCATACAACCACTCCGCTATGACGCCATAGGCGTAGTGGTTGAACGAATTCATGTCCCAATGATGCTTATGGAAGCCGCCCTCACGCGTATAGCTGTCCCAACGCTCCCACACGGTAGTGGCTCCCTGGTCAACACTATAAAGCCACGACGGGTTCTTACGCTGAAGCAACAAGGCGTATGCAAGGTCGTCCATATCTTCGTCGGAAAGCACAGGACACAGCAATGCGGTGCCGACGAATCCCGTAGAGAGACGATAGTCGTTCTGCTCAATCTTTGCACGGAGCGACTGACGTGCCATGTCACGATATTTCTCAGGCAGGAGTCCGAAACGCAATGCCAGAAGGTAGGCAGTCTGCGTTGTCTTTGTAAGACTGCCGTCAGCAGCCATGTAACGGCTTTGGAACTCAGTGCGTATATCCTCATAGAGTCTGCGATAGTGTGCTGCATCGGCATGACGATTCAACGTGGTGCTAATGCTGTCCATAAGCTGTGCTACATAGGCATAGTATGCCACCGACACGTAACGCTGCTCCAGTTCGTCGTATGCAAGCCAGTCGCCCGTACTCGTACCGCCGCCGATGTGGGTGTAGGTTACTGTGTCGCCCTGTGGCGTGACAACCGTTTCGTGCTGAGTGGCAAGCCACTCCATCCATCGAGTCATGCTCTCATAGTTCTCTTGCAGAATGGTCTTGTCGCCCGTCATGGCATACACATTCCACGG
The DNA here is from genome assembly GCA_017450985.1 of Bacteroidaceae bacterium. Classification (GTDB taxonomy): domain Bacteria; phylum Bacteroidota; class Bacteroidia; order Bacteroidales; family Bacteroidaceae; genus Minthosoma. Next base: position 1,568 of record JAFSSN010000181.1, on the reverse strand, counting down.
AACGATGACACCGGCATCGCCCCATGCAGCCGTACCGAAGCCCCAGAAATTGTTATAAGGCGCAATGTCGGGATAAGCACCGTCCTCACGCTGTGAGTTGCGCATGTCGCGCATCCACTTACGATAGAACGACGAAGCATCGGACTGATAGAGTGCTGTGCGCGAGAATATCTGCGTGTCGCCAGTCCAGCCCAGTCGCTCGTCGCGCTGAGGACAGTCGGTAGGAATACTGAGGAAGTTACCTCTCTGTCCCCACCATATATTGCTATAGAGCTGGTTGATGCTGCTGTCCGAGCACTCGAATTCGCCCCACTCTTCGATGTCGGAGCCTACGACTTGTCCCGTCACGCTCCTTATCTCGACATCGTCGGTAGCAGTAAGGCTGACATATCGGAAGCCCATGAACGTGTGGCGTGGATGATACGTCTCGCCACGCTCGTCGCCACGGAAGGTGTACGAAAGCGACACCTTTGCCGTGCGAAGGTTATAGGTCCACACACTACCTCCAGGACCATCGTCGAGCCTTCCCCTCTTGTCGCCGTTATAGTTGAGCATCTCGCCGTGACGCACGTTCAACACCGTACCGCCTTTGGCCTTTGCACACAGCTGTACCCAGCCAACCATGTTCTGCCCAAGGTCAACTATTGCGGTCTCGCCACGATGCAGCACGAAAGGCTTGTCGGTCAATGTGCGGTCAACCTTAATCTGTCCGTATGTAGTTCCCGTGGCTATCGTGTCATGATAGATGGTAATAGTCTGCGGATGCCTCCAGAGCTTGCGGTCGCGTATGCACACTTCTGGTCCCTCAAACGGTACAACAGCCACGTGGAAGTCGTCGGTAACCACAGCCGCATGCCAATTGTCCGGCTCTCGTCGCGCATCATATATCTCTCCGTTATAGATATCACCGTCGATAAGAGGTCCCGTGACACTATACTGCCAAGTGGCATCCGTGGAAGTAGCAAGCTGTCCGTCAACCGTCAGACTCGCTTTCAAAGCCAAAGGGGTGTGGTTGCCATACACACCACGATTGATATTACCACTCCACCAGCCACGACTCAGCTGTATCATGATGACGTTTCGTCCCTTACGCAACAACGGCGTAACGTCGAAGGTCTGGCACGTCACTTCCTTGCGATAGTCCGTCCACCCAGGCTTCAGCTCGTGACTGCCAACGGGCTTGCCGTTGATGGTGACGTCGTAAACGCCCAAGGCTGTGGCTTGCAGCACGGCACGTCGCGGCTTGCGTGTCACATCGACCACGCGACGGAACACGGGCATTGACTGATTAGTTTGAGATGTGCCGCAGGTTATCCACTGGCTTTCCTCAAGACAGACACGGCTGTCATCTACATTCTGTGCTGCAGCCGAACCGCCAAAGCCGACGAACATACAGCATAACAGTAAAACTATTTTTTTCATTATCACTTTATATCTTTTATTTGGAGAGTTTTTAGAAAAAAACTTTTTATACGCAACACTCCTGCGCCTCGCAAGTATCAGGGAAACGCAGGAAATAAATTCATGTATATTAAGGATGAATGGATAGACTTATTTATTCAATTTAC
>JAFSSN010000180.1 GCA_017450985.1 Bacteroidaceae bacterium | reverse complement strand
CTTCTGCGAAAAGACAGGGACAGGCGAGATATGGATTGAGGATCTGCGAAGAGAATGGCAGAGAAGGGTTGCGCGAGGCAAGCCAAAGCCCAAATGTTAAAAGGTGTTATTTGTGGTTAATTTTGACCTCAATACTCCGGCATCCATACATAGCCAGGGAAATGTTTGGCGAAAATCTCATCGAATTTGTCCGGCTCCCAATAGTGCTGAACAGCCCCATCCCGCGTAAAGGTCGAGCCATCAAAACATTTCAGCCATATTATATGTTTGTCCTCTTCTATTTTAGAAGGGCGCAAATGCTGCATAAGGTTCTCGAAGTGTCTTGGTTCCTCGCAAAGGTGTCCAGTCCTTGCCTTGATAAGTTCTTCCTTCATGGCAGCAAACGAAGATAGCACTTCTTCCTTAAAACCCAAAGAAGAATCTTGTGTTTCCCCACAAGGCACAGAGTCAACAACTTCTTGTGCAACGGTGAAGTCGGACAAAATTTCAGTCTTGCAGAAATTATCAAGGGAGCGGAAAGCGGAGTTTCTTATGGCCTTTGTCATAGCATGGTCGCGGTCCTCTTTCGCACGTTGGCGACGGTAGTCCGTCTCTGCCGATGCGAGAGCCGTTTCATATACCTCTTCAATTCTGTCAAGTTCTTGGCATATTTTCCATTTCGGGTTGCGGGTAGCAATACCTTCTATAAGGTAATCCACCTTCTTTTCCAGCAGCTGCAATTGCCCGGACGCTGTGCGTGCAAAGAAGCGGGCTTTGTCGGGTTTCTGGCAAAGCTTGTCTGTCATTTTGTCAATAACGCGCCGTTGATGTGCGTTGATGTCGCGCCCCGCCTGTATCTGTTCACCAAGCGACGACACGTTGAGCGTGATGATGATGCGGTCTGCAACCTCGACACGAGTACCGCGCGACGTGTCTGTACGCTTCTTTACATCGTAGTTAAGGTTGTATTCCACTCGTGGTGGCGGAACTGAAGGCTCCCCGTCTTTTGCCGGCTTTGGGGCCATGCGAAGAAAGTCCTCACGGATGGGATCAAGAACGCGGCTTATAAAGAGCGACAACTTGGGATATACCCCTGCGACAATGTGAGGTGCATCTGGAGCATTTATGCGCACGCTGTGGCTGTCTGGCAGCTCCTGTATGATGTTCCTGCCGCCTTCGGGGTTCTGGTCGATACCAAGCGTTGTACGAAGAGCGTGCCAGGAAAAGTCGAATGTGGTGAATCCGCGCGACCAGTAGAGAGAAAGAAACCAGTATAGACGAATACTGTACTTGCATTTGAAGTCAAGGGTAATATCGAGATAGTGGCCGTAACGATAGGGGTCAAAAATGCGGTCGGCCACAATGCCGCTCATGCTTATGCCAACGGCAGGCTTGCCCGTATATTCCCAATGGAAAAGATTCTTTGGAGCATTGGAAGGAACAGGCTCTATTTCACCATTCGGCTTGCGGTGTGCATCCGGATTGTTCCATCGTCGCACGCCGCCGAGTGCGGTCGGTTGGAAAAGCTGCTTCTTTGTTGTGGAACGTCCGTGCTTCTCATCCTCAAACTCCCACTCTACGTTAATATCGCCCATCTTCATTACGACATCAAACGCTTCCTGATAATGACGCGGCGCTATGCCGAGGTCGCGCAACGGGAAACGGAACTCATAGTTTCCCACATCGGTATATTGCGATTGGGATTTATCTGTTATCTTACCCGCTTCTCGCTCAAACTGGAAAAGCAATTGACCGTCCTCCATGCCGTTTTGCTGCATATCAATACGCTTGCGCACAAGCGACTGGATTTTGTGAAGCACAGCGTCAATGATTGCAAGTTCGGTGCGCGTAATGCCGCCGCCACGCTCACCTTCTGACAATCCGGCCTTGCCGCCGTACCTCGCAACAGCAAAGGCAATAGGAATAATAATAGAGCCGTCCTGGATAGAAATAGTTTCCTTCTGCTTGGCTGTATTTGCAGCCTCTTTTCTCTTAGCCATGATGGTAAAATTTTGTTGTAGCCGGTGCAAAGTTAGCACATTATTTTTATTCTGCAAATTTTTTCTTAATTTATTTTCAACTATTTATAAAATAATTATACATTTTGTTACGAGGCTGCAACATAGGAACTTCAAAATATGTATGTCTATACCTACGGAAAACAATTTTGTTGCTTTTTGTTACAGGGTATGCTTTTTGTTCCTACCCCGCCTTAAAACATAGCTTTTTGTTTCGACCCATAAAAAGGAGCATTGCATTTTGTTTCGACCTTTATTGCATTTTGTTTCGACCTACGTCAAAGAGCATTGCTTTTTGTTCCCAGCCTTTTACCTTTTTGTTACGAGCTTTGTTGCTTTTTGTTTCGACCTTTTTACCTTTTTGTTACCACCATACCATTTAACACATTGATTTTCAACCACAACTTTATTTCTATAATAATATATAATGTATATAAGTGTTATAAAATAAAAGAAATAAAAGGATTATACATAAAATTTCTTTTTGTTTTGGTTTTTCAAAAATCATAGAACAATAAAGCTGGATGGCAAAAACAGATTATTTCTTAACTTGTTGAAAATGAATACACTTTATACACTATGCACGACACGCGCACGCGGACACAGCCGCACGGGTGGGGTCGTAACATAATGTATGAAGTTGACAGACACCAAACATAGATGTATTGCAGAGTTCGCAGAATTTGGGTCGTAACATTTTGTGTACTTTTTATTTTCAGACCTTGCCTGCCCTTGATTATTGTGGCCTTTGGCCGTATCTTGGCTGCAAATAAAGACAGGACTATGATTAACTGCAAAGAATTTGCGCTTGATGATTTGAGGGCTGTCACGGCAATACCACTTGCCAAGTACACGCCATCAGGAACCGCCATACTCTCGCCGACCATTGCAAGCGAGAGCTTCAATCCTACGATTGGCAGCGATGCCATTGTTATTGCCAGCACAGCATCCGTAGGCTCGCTTATCCCAATCAAGACTTCGACATGCAAGGCAAAAGACACGGAGGCCGACAGCGTAGCCGGAAGGCTGCATACAGTTTCCGTGGACTGCGAAGTTGATGGGCGTGACAGTAGTATATGGCCTTTGCTGCTGCAATTGGAACAAACTCCTTCACATTTGATTCTTACATCGAGGGACGGAACACGCTTCTTTGTGCAAGGGTCTGAAGACACCTATCTATGTACCGTAGAACGCGACGGGGACAAAACTTCCGTTAGCTTCAAGGTACAATGCCTGGTTGGGCTTCAGATTATAAACAGCACAGAGGATGCATCAAGCACTGACAACATAAACATAGAATAAAAGGAGCCTGCAAGAACGAGCAGGCTCCTCTCTGGTTACGGTTCAGTCGTAGGCTACAAATCTCTGCGTCTGACAAGCCCACTATACACTTCTTTCAGGTTTGCGATGAAATTTGCATTAGTGGATGCTATTGCCGTGAAATGTCCGTTTGGCACAAGGTTAAACGCTCCATGCACGGCAAGGTCAGGAAGCAGAATTGCCGTGTCATTCTGTTGAACGTCGTGTAGGATGAGACGTCCAGGATGGGGGTTGTTCTTAACCCATGCAGAAGCAATAGGAGATTTTTTCTTTCGCAGGTCCGTAATGACGGTAAGTCTGGAAATGATGCTGGTTCTGCCCTTCCCGTTGTCTCCTGCCCAAGCAGCTTTGAGCCATTTCAGAAGCAGCTCTGCCGTAGTATTTGGGAGCGATGGGCAGACGAGTGTCATATCCGCTCCTGAATACCTTGTAAGCATCACAGGAAGCAGCTCTGCAAGCGACAAGTCGCCATAGCCATGAAACATGATTGTGCCGTCTTCTCCGATTCTGTCACGCAGTGCCGGCCAGCGTTTCTGCGTGCAGCAAGGTTCGATTAAAAACATAATGTCATTTATTTTGGTTTGATGGCAAGATAAGAAGCACCCTGCCGTGCGTCAAGGGCAAAGCAGGGTGTAGTGTGGAAAGAGTGGCAGATGGCCATTCTTTTACGTTCAGGGAACCGGCATCAAAGAGTCGTCACTGGAGGATGAGTCAGAGTCTCCAGAGTCCGAAGAGGACGAGGGAGAAGAAACGGGGTTGCCATCGTTATCGAAGACGATGTTGTCGTCAGTGTTGTCCTTGAAGGTACTTGCTGACGGGTCGTTCTCGGCAACGATAGTGCCGTACCACTTAACCACAGGATAGACCTGATAACCGCAAGTTACGGTGAAGGTCTGACCGTGATCGTCAGAACGTGCTACGCCACTGTCTGCAGCGACGCTCCACTCAGCTTCGCCGAACTGGTTGCCGACAACCTTGTACTCCGCACCGCGGCTGGTTGTCTTGCCAGTCGGGAAGAAGTACAGGTACTTGTCGCTGTTGTGGAGAACGCGGCTTACATAAGCCATTGCATCCTCGTTCAGCTCCACGCGACCTGTTCCCGTGTGGCTCCAGCCAGCACCCTGCGGGTTGGCTTCTGACGTCACCTGTCCGGTCTGACTCTTGAAGTCGATACGGAAGCCCTTGAGAGCTTTGCCCTTTCCGGCCTTCGGGATGATTACATACTCGTTGGCGCCATCGTGAATACCCATCTTTTGGATGTGGCTGCTGTCAAGAGGCACCACAAAAACATGGTTACTGAGACCAGCTGGGCTCTCCAGGCACTGCGAGCCGGAGGATAGTACGTTTTTAAGATTACATGCCATAGTTGGTAAAAATTAAATGTAAGAAATTTGTAATCGTGATTATGTCAGAGGGCGGCGGCCATGCGGCCAAGGCGTGACCGCCACTCACCTCAGACAATAGGCTTTTAATCGCCGCTTGAGCTGGAAGCTTCGGTAGCGTCGAACATGGCCACGAGGTTGACTACGCCGCCCTTAAACGTGTAGTTGTAGGGGTTAGCGGTAGCACCATCGTTCCATCCCTTGAAGACGTAACCCGGCTTCGGAGTAGCAGTGACGGTGATGATGTCGCCCTCAGCGTAGAGGTCCTTTGTTCCGCTGGTGATGGCTGCGGAGCCTTCTGCTTCGTCGCTGGTGTCAACGGTGAAGACGTCGGCAACGTAGTCGCCTGCGGGCAAGGCGAGAGGCGTGTTGACTGCATCGTTGGTGCAGAACAGCTTGGCGCTGTAGTCGCGGACGCGGCTTGCCTGAGCGGTCTGAACCTGATAGTCGAACAGGTTGTGGTCGTCGCTGTTGCGCTCGACGGTGATGCTTGCCTGGCTCTCGGGACGGATGTCGCAGACATACTCCAGGTTGCCAGGAACGGTGGCGATGAGCTGACCGCCCTTACCCATTGCACTATGGCAGACAAGGGTGATGTTGCTCATGGTGGCAAACTTCCATCCTTCAACGAGGACGCTGGGGGAGAGCTGCGGATGCTTCAGCATGTAGCCCTCGATGCACTTGTCGCAGAACTCGCGGCTGGCATAGATGAGAATCTCGTCCTTTGCCTGCAAGTCGGGGTGCAGCCCGTTTACGAAGGTCTTGAAGATGGCGTAAACCTGCTCGGAGGTCTTGCCGTTGATGTCGCCTGTCTCCACCATGTTGCCGATAGCAACAGAGATGTAGCCCTTGGTCTTGGCCTGGGCAATCTTGGTGTAGATGCCGTCGTAGAGAGAGAGTCCGAGCTTCACTTGGTTAGCTGCGGTCTCTGGGAGATTGGCGTTAGCTTCGTTTCCGAAGAAGAAGTTAGCGCGAACATCCTCAGCATGACGCTTTGCGATGCGGTCGGTCAGGAAGGCCACCCGCTCTGCATTGGTCGTGCCGTCGGGATTAACGTGGAACGGTTCCTTCTCGCGGTACTGCTGTACGTTGTCCTGGGGATGCGTAACAGCGAGGATAACCTTGGCAGGATTCTCCACCATCTTGCCGAGCTGTACTTTCTTTACAGCGCCGGCCTTGTACTGGCGTGCAACCAGTCCCTTGTCGTTGAAGACAAAGAGTTTGTTGACGTTTTCTACGTCAGTCGTGACGGTGATTTTCAGGTTGTCCAGCATCTTGTCGTCCAGCATGGAGGCGCGGAACACAAGATCGGCTTGGGTCTGCTCAGTCACCGTTTGCACTTGCGAAAGATTAACTGCGTAAGCCATACGTTTGAGTTGGTTTAGGTGAATAAATAAGGTTAGTTAAATCGGTTTCTAAAATCGTTTTATGAATGCGTTTCGTCAAGGGCAACATGGTCGGCGCGTTAGTGGCGATAGGTCTTGCGACTCTCGTCCTTGGCGCGGATGGCTGCCTTTTTCTCTTCGAGGGACATTCCCTCGGTGATAACAGATTTGACACCCTTGTACTTCGGGGCATCACCAGTGCCATTGTTGGCAGGCACGCCGGCTGCGGCATCTGTCATGGGTGCCGGCTTTCCGGCAAGCTCCTTGATTTCTGCCTCTTTCTCGGCAAGCTGCTTCTTCTGGGCTTCGATGGTAGCCTGAAGGCTGGTAATGGTATTGTCGCGTTCTGCGACCATTCCATTGGCGGCAGCGAGGGCTTCCTTCAAGCCTTCAATGGTCTTGCTCCGTTCCTGTGCCAAAGCCTCTGCGTTATGCAGGGTTTCGGTGATTCGGTCGATTTCTGCCTCTGCATTGGCAAGTGCCTCTGCGTCGGCTGGAGCACCTTCGCTGTCATTACCCTTTTCCTCGGTTGCAGGAGCCTCTTCTGTGGCGGGTGCTTCCTCGGTGGCAGGTGCTTCCTCGGTGGCAGGTGCTTCCTCAGTTGCGGGCGCTTCCTCGGTGGTGGGCGCTTCCTCAGTAGCGGGTGCTTCCTCAGTAGCGGGAGCCTCTTCTGTTGCAGGGGCTTCTTCGGTGGCGGGAGCTTCCTCAGTAGCGGGGGCCTCTTCTGTTGCAGGGGCTTCTTCTGTTACAGGAGCTTCCTCTGTCGGAGTCTCTGCGGTTTCTTGTGCGGCCTGAGTTGCTTCAGCTTCTTCGGCCTTTTTCTCTTCTTCTTTCTTCATAGCGTTACTGTTTTGGGGTTTTGCTAATTCCTTATCTACTGGACCAAACATGGTCTCTTCTGTCGTTTTGACGTGGCCATTGTCAACAATCACATCCTTTCCGGCATTGGTGGCAATTGCGGCTCTCTGCTGTTCGTTAAGCTTGGCCATGTCTGAAGGTTTTTCGGGGTCTTCCTCTGTTTCGGGGTTGATAGGCTCTGCTGACACAATGGTGCGGGCAGCAGGCAGCGTGCCGTTGACAAGCTCAAATACGGCCTCAATAGCACGGTCGTAGTCGCCAATCTCATCAACCAGGGCACCCATCACTTCGTTTGCCTCGAAAGTCTTGCCTGTCAGGTGCTCTTCCTTAACAAGCGGCCTGTTCTGGCGGACGGTTGCACGGAACTCTTCGCCGAGACGGTCAAGTTCTGCCTGCATCTTCTCTGTCTTGCCTTCGCAAGCCTCACGATACTCTGCGTTCTTATCGGGGGAGCTGATGCTGACAAGTTCGATGTAGCGATATCCGTCACTGTCAACGGTTCCGTTGGCGACGCCCCAAAAGGCACACATAGTTCCTATGCAGCCCATCGTGTGACGGCCGTTCATCACGATGGTACGGTCACAGAGAGCGGCAACAAGCTGGCCTGCGCTGCAACACAAGCCATCGACCCATGCCACGGTAGGCTTGCCCTTCTTGCGGCAGTCTTCTATGGCTTGCTCATAGTCAATACGGGCACTGGCTGCACCGCCAGGCGTGTTGATGATGAAAATATGACCTTTCACCTGCGGGATGGTGTTGGCATACTTAATCTGGTCACGATGGTCTTTGGAGCCGTATGAGCATCCATCGCCGTCGCGTGTCACGGGGCCGTCAATCATCACAACATTGATAATCTCGTCATCTTCCTGAAGCTCTTCGTCACGCCAGTAAAGGCGGTTCTCGATACGGTGGATATTTCCGACATAGAGCTTGTCTTCAAAGCCACGAGCTTTGCTAACGAAGAATCCCTGCTTCTTCTCTCCGTCGAAAGGCCGTCCCAAGCGGATTGCCTCGCGGATTGCCTCTGCATACTTCTGTGCTATGTCAACCGGCATATCATAGAAGTTCTCTTGAAAGTACGTTCTAAGCATAGTTACAAGCGTTTGTGTTCGTTTCTGCCAGCAATATAAATAGGTATAGGGAAGCGGTCAAGGGCAACATTTTACATGTGCTTTACAAGTATGCCCTTGACTATTTTTGCCTGTTATTATAAGTTTGATTACGAGTATGTTAAACACAAACAATTAAGACATCGTATTATGATTACAAAACTCACAAGCAACGACTACCTGAAACGGTTCTCAAGTATGACCCTTGCAGAGAAGCAAGAGTACCTGAAGAAAGTCATGGACTGGAACAAGAATCAGTCCCATGCTCTCTTGCGGCACACAGCCGACACAGAAGCTCAATTGCAGAATATCTTGCAGTGCGGAAACAAATGGAATACCGAAGAGCAAGATGGCATATCCGAAGGCATCAGACTTCTCTCTGCTTTTGCCGGAAACGGTGACAGTTGGCTACCAAATGCTGTTTATTCCAAATCAGCAAAGCGTGTAATCCAGTGGGTAACCAGCGAACTAAGAAGAGTACAAGCAGACAATACGGTCATACCCCAAAACATAGCGGCAACACAACCGCTTCCAGCAAAGAAGAGACCAGGCAGGCCGAAGAAAGAAGCCCGTGCAGAAGGGAGTGCAGATACAGCAGGCACGGCATTCACTCCAGTCCGCCCAAAGCACATTGACCAGTATGTGCATCTTTTCCCCAAGAAGATACAGGAGCGTGCTGGGATGGTTAAAGACTTGCTGCGCCAGGAGGAAGTGGCGAGAGAAAACGCACGGCTCCTAATGAACGACCCGAACAGTTCCTCTGGTGACCGTGCAAAGTGGGCCACACTTGCCACAAAGTGCGACAAGGCCGTAAAGGACATATACAGAGCACTCGACGAGGAATGGGACAAGCTCGTCAAAAGCGGAAGGGTTGTTATTGATGACCTCGGAAATGCCAGGGTTGTATCTCCCGAAAAAACGAAAGAGAAGACAGCAGAGCCAGAAAAGCCGACCCGCACAAAAGAACAGTCTGCAAGCCGAAGGACTCTCCGCAAGTGGCTTGGCGATACGCGGCGCGGCAATGGCAAGACACGCGAAGAACACGTTAGGAAGTGGAAGGAAGCCTATCGCGAGTTCCTGAATATAGAAGGTGCGGATGCAGCAAAGAACAGCAAGATTGCCGAAGCCGCAAAGCACTACGGGATAGACTTGGCAAGCCTCTCATAAAAATGCACAACAACATAATGATATAACGCTTATGTATTACATCTTCAAGAAGGACATTTTGGGAAACCGTGTCCCCTACTTTGCGGCACAGACGAACAATTCCGCAACACACTATGCCAACGGCATGAGAGACGATGCCGTCTTCCTTCACGTTCAAGGAAACACCAAAACCCTTATGGGCATTTAATGTTCAACCATCAAAGCGAAACAAACCATGACATTTTATAGTATTGTAAGGCAATGGTGCCGGGCATACAAGCCAATGTTGGACTCAAAAACAAACAGGCGGTTTTATCTGACGGACAGTACGGCTGGAATGGTAGAGCTTGCCAAAGGCATTTCCAACTCCTTTTCACCATGCGTCGTAATGGACAGTTCGGTCGAAGGCTACATGAACGGCGGAAGAATCATTCGCAACTATCCTGTGTATTTCTTTGTCCGTGCCAGGGACATGGCAGACGGCGATGCCGCTGCGGAGGCAAAGGAAGAGGCATGGCTACATGCCCAGAACTTCCTTACATGGCTGCGCAAGCTGCACGACAACGACCAGACGACAACGGGCGAGTATTCCCGAATCGACATGGAGAATAATATCGACATCCAAAGCGTCGGGCCGATAGAGAACGGATGGTTTGCCGTCCTGATCCAGTTCGAGCGGATGGAGTTACTGGACTTATGCGGGAACCAAGAACTTTATCAAAACGGATAATTGAAATGAGCCACATAAGGGATATTGTGTGCGAGGAGTGCGGGAAGTTCGTCATAAGGACAGACAAGTCGAATGGGGCCGCAGGCTCTGAGGTAAACATGCGAAAGCTTGGCATCTATAAGATGCCTATCCTTTACGGTATTACAGACGGAGGCCATTTCTTCTGTTGCAAGGATTGCTTCAAGTTATGGCTTGATGCCAGAACCACACCAGAGCAGAGGGAGAAAGGAAGAAAATCATGTGAAGAGCTGAAGCAAAAGATGAAAGCATCAAAACCTGAACTTCTCCAGGGACTGCAAAGAATACAAGCAGCATACAACAAACTAAACAAACAATAAACCACCATGATTAAAAATCCACGAAGAGCGCAAGACGCTCTGCCCAGGAGGGGCGTTATCGACAGATTTTTCGATTGGCTTACAGGCCGCAAAGATGTAGAGATTACCAACCCGTTTAACCCATCGAAATACGACTGACATGGAGATTTACAAAATTGGCTCGAAAGGGGAGGCTGTCAAACAGATACAAAAGGCATTGGCTGGTGCAGGGCTTGCCGTTGTCTGTGATGGCATTTTTGGCACAATCACAATGGAGGCGGTCATCGCCTTCCAGAAAGAAAATGGACTTACCCCTGTAGATGGCATCGTTGGCCCTGCTACGCTTGCAAAGCTGATGCACAAAGGGACATCAACCGCTTTCAGCATAAAGAAGGCCAAGCGCAGGATTACGGACATCATCGTCCACTGCACCGCCACACCGGAGGGACAAGAACTGACAATGAAACAGCTGGAAGAACAGCACCGCAAACGGGGATTCAACGGTATCGGCTATCACTATGTCGTGCTGTTGGACGGCACTATTGCCCCTGGCAGGGACATTGACACCATCGGCGCCCATTGTAGCGGTCACAATGCCCATAGCATCGGCGTGTCATACGTTGGCGGGCTGGAGAACAAGCCAGGCGTTCCATACAAGAAGCTGAAGGCAAAGGACACCCGCACGGCAGCACAGAAAGAAGCACTGCTCAATCTGCTGTCTCTGCTGAAGAAAACATACCCCAATGCAGTGATAAAAGGCCATCGTGACTACAGTCCGGACAAAAACGGGGATGGCCTTATCGAGCCTTGGGAGTGGATTAAGAGTTGCCCCTCGTTTTCTGTAGAAGAATATAAAGGAATATAGAATGGCCGCAGGGCCGGAATGAGTTTTTGTTTTCCATGAACCCGTCAAGTCGAACCGAGGGTACGCCAAAGGCACTGTATTGATACTGGCGGTTTTTAAGATATTCTGATATGGCAAAGAGTGAAGATAATGAAGTAAAAACGCCCTCTAAGGTGACGGACATCACGTCGGCTGAAGAGAACATAGAGCTGGCCGTGGAAGCCTTCTGCGAGAAGTGGATTTCGCTGCCAGAAATGATTATGCCGTGTGAAATAATGGACCAAAGCCAGCTCCGAGATGCGATGGGCTTGTATGCCACCATTGACCTTGGCGACCCGTGGCCGCAAGCGGAAAGAGCATTGCTACAAGAAGGATTCAGGTGGCACAACCTCGGCGGCAGCCGCGTAATGTTTCTCCGCGAGAGGGATGACTGCATAGGCGGTGAAGGTTGGGAATCCGCAGAAGAACTTGAAAACGAAGAACAAGAATGGACACCGAAACTACTCCCAATGAACGCAATCTGACACAGAAACTGAAGATTGCACTCCTGGCACACTTCATAAGCGGCGTGCCTATCATGCGGCTTGGGCTGTCTGAACAGCAAAAGAACATGGTCGCCCGTGTTGAGCATGTCTATTGGCAATACCTAAAGAATCCGTTTCTCAATGTTCACGCCATGTTCTACGAAATGGCAAAGCAGCATTACAAGGACGGATATGGCAAAGGTCGTGCCAATGCCTGCAACTACGCACGATTTGACGAGAAGGTTTTCCAGTTCGTCCTGGATAACAGCAAGCCGCCATCGCGCAAAGACAGAGAGATGAAGGTGCGCTTTGCGGCAGACAGGCTGATGCAGCGCGGACTCGCAACGGACAATGACCGTGCATTAGCAAAAGGCGCAGAGATAAGCATCAAAATCGACCACCTTGACCAGCCGGAGAGCGAACAGGCAGACATGAGCAGGCTGTCATTCCTGCCGCCGGTAGTGACAACGAGTGCCAAGGAGGTGGACGAGACGAAGGAAGACATGAATGATGCAGAAATGAAGCGCATCATGAATAAATATGGCGGCTTTGTGGATGAGAAAGAGGGCGACATCGAAAAGATGGTAGAGACAATGGCCGCGAGAGGAAAAAACCCCCTCTCCGAAGAGGAGAATCAAGAGCGAAATGAGGGATAACCGGAAAACATATTTG
>JAFSSN010000020.1 GCA_017450985.1 Bacteroidaceae bacterium | reverse complement strand
TTTTTACTCCAAGCAAGTAAAGCGTTAGCGATACTTGCGAAAGTTGAGTCAATAATTCTTGTTCGGAATGCCTCGCGAGGCGGTGATTTCTGAATCCTGATGTTCGGTTTCTTACATCGGGTCCACATCGTAGTATATGGTCAGTCCGTGGGCGGCAGTCTGGTCGAGCATAGCCTGCTGAATCTGGAGGAGAGCCGCGCGCACCTTTTCGGTTGAGGCTGACTTCTCTATCTTAATCATAATCTTACGGATGTGGAGCGACTGTATTCGTGCCACGGGTGGACAGTCGGGACCCAGTATGCGGTCGCCGAAGACCTTGCGCAGACGGTCGCCCATTTCGTCGGCGAGGTGTCCGAGAAGCTGGTTGTCGCGGTGGCGCAGATATACGTTTATGAGACGATAGAATGGCGGATACTTGAATTCCTGACGCTCAAGCATCTGGTTGTAGAACATTGCCCAGTAGTCGTTGCTCACTATTTGCGAAATGATGGGCGAGTCGGCGTTGCGCGTCTGCAGGAACACCTTTCCCTGACGGTTGCGTCGTCCTGCGCGTCCTGCCACTTGCGAGAGCGTGTGGAAGGCATGCTCGTAGCATCGGAAGTCGGGCTGGTTGAGCATGGTGTCGGCATCGAGTATTCCCACCACGCTCACGTTGTCGAAGTCGAGTCCCTTGGTCACCATCTGTGTGCCTATGAGGATGTCGGCGTTGTGGGTTGCGAAGTCGTTGATTATGCTCTCGTATGCCGAGCGCGAGCGTGTGGTGTCGAGGTCCATTCTCAGGGTCACGGCGTCGGGGAAGAGCACCTTGATTTGTTCCTCCACCTTCTCCGTTCCCAGTCCCTTGCTCACGAAGTTCTTCTCCTCGCATGCCGGACACTTGTCGGGCAGTGTGTAGGTGTAGCCGCAGTAGTGGCACGTGAGCTGGTTGTTGCGCTTGTGGTAGGTCAGAGTCACGTCGCAGTGTTCGCAGCGTGGTATCCATCCGCAGTTCTTGCACATTATGAAGTTGGAGAATCCTCTTCGGTTCTGGAACAGTATGACCTGCTCGTGGCGTTCGAGTGCCTCGCGTATGCCTTCGAGGAGGGCAGGCGAGAATGCTCCCTTCATGCGGCGCTTGCGCTGTGCCTCCTTGATGTCGATGACTTGTATTTCAGGCAGCTGCACGTCCTTGTATCGCTGTGTGAGCTGCACGTAGCCGTAGCGTCCCTTGCGTGCTGCATGGTACACTTCGAAGCTCGGTGTGGCCGTGCCGAGGAGCGTGTGTGCGTTCTGCATGGCAGCGAGCATGAGAGCGGCGTTGCGTGCGTGGTAGCGCGGAGCCGGTTCCTGCTGCTTGTAGGATGTCTCGTGCTCTTCGTCCACTATTATGAGTCCGAGGTTGGAGAATGGCAGGAAGATGGATGAGCGCACGCCCAGCAGTATGTCGTAGGGTTCGCTGCTCAGCTGCTTCTGATATACTGCCACTCGCTGTGCGTCGGTGAACTTGGAGTGATACACTCCGAGGCGTTCGCCGAACACTCGCTGCAGTCGGTCGGTAATCTGTGTGGTGAGTGCTATTTCGGGCAGCAGGTAGAGCACCTGTTTGCCTTCGGCTATGTATTTGTTGATGAGCTTGATGTAAATTTCCGTCTTTCCGCTCGACGTCACTCCGTGGAGGAGTACGGTCTTCTGTGTCTGAAACGACTGGTTAATCTCGTCGTAGGCACGTTGCTGCGCTTCGGATAGCGCGGTGCTGATGGCTGACTCGTCGGCTTCGAAGGCGTCGGATATGAGGTTCTGGCGTCGGCGTCGCGTCTTCTCCGTCATGGCTTTCTCGTCCTTTGGCTTCAGTCCTGCCGGCAGTGCAGCCTTATAGACTTCGCCCACGGAGCAGACGTAGTATGAGGCTATCCATTGCCAGAAGGAGAACTGCTGTTCGGTGACCACGGGTGTGCGGTCGAGCAGTTCGCTCACGGGCTTGATGTCGGCATAGTCGGGACGCTCGTCGTGTACGCGTGCCACGATGGCCGTGTATATCTTCTTCTTGCCAAACGACACTACAACACGACACCCTCGCTTAATGTCGCCCTCCATAGCAGGTGGAACGGAATAAGTGAAGGTGTCGTGTAATGGTAGTGGGAGTATTACATCCGCGTATTTCATTTTCTGTGTCTTAGAACAAATATGTCAGGTGAATCTGATGAGTGTTGTTCTTGAAGTTGAAGTCTGATGCGATAGTGCTGGCCTTGACCTCGGCTGTGTTGCCGCAGGCGATGTTGTAGGTGTAACCCACGCGCAGGGTGCTGAGCACTGTAACGCCTGCACCGATGTTCCATGAGAACTGTGATGACTTCAGGCTGTATGAGTTTGAGAATATGTCGGAGTCGCCGAGGCTCCATGAGAACTGTGGACCTGTGGCGAGATATACGCTTGCGAGGCTGCTGAAGCCGATAGTGTACTTGAGGTTGATAGGAAGGTCAACGTAGTTGAGAGTCTCTGACTCGTCGCCAATCTTCACGCTCTTGCTGTCGTAGAGGAGTGCGATGTCAGCGCCGAGTCCTGCGAGAGGAATTGTGACGTCCATTTGTGGTCCGAAGAAGAATCCCGCACGGTTGTCGGTGCTTATCACGTCTTTGCTGAGGCTTGCCTTGGATACGTTAAGACCAGCTTTCAGTCCCCAGTTGATCTGGGCTGATGATGGCAGTGCGAATGCTACGACCGCCATGAGAGTCAAGATAACTTTTTTCATGTTGATTGTCTTTTATGTTTTTGTTTTTATTAAATCTGAGAATCGTTGTTGATTCTCATTCCTTTGTGTTGTCTGCGAGATGCGTCCGTTGCGGATGTTTGTCCGCGTCGGCGCATGTTTTCGTGTGCAAAGAAAAGTAAATTATTTGAAACACGAAAGAAAATGGAAGGAATACGGCTGTTAAAGTGGGGTGTTGATAAGTTTTTTGAAAAAATATCGCATAAAATATGGGTAAATCTATCGGAATGCTTACTTTTGCATAATAATTGAGTGAGTGGCGACTAAAAGTAATACTTTTACCGCCCTTGTTTCGTGCCAAATTGATAAAGTCTGTAAGAATGGAAGAATTAGTGACGTATCACGTACCAGTGTTGCTCGGCGAGAGCGTGGATGGGTTGAATATCGGCAAGGGGGGCAACTTTGTCGATGTCACTTTTGGCGGCGGCGGGCACAGCAGGGAGATTCTGTCGCGCCTCGACAAGGACGGCCATCTGTACAGTTTCGACCAGGATGCCGATGCTGAGCGCAACGTGGAGCCGGACGACAAGTTTACGTTTGTACGCTCTAACTTCCGTTATCTTAAGAACTTTATGCGCTACTACGGCGTGGAGCAGATTGACGGTCTGCTTGCCGACCTCGGTGTGTCGTCGCATCACTTCGACGACAGCGAGCGTGGTTTCTCCTTCCGTTTTGAGGGCAAGCTCGACATGCGCATGAACCAGCGTGCGGGCAAGACTGCCGCCGACGTGGTGAATACCTACGACGAGAAGCAGCTTGCCGATGTGTTCTACCTGTACGGTGAACTGAGGAATGCGCGCAAGCTGGCGGCTGCCATCGTGGCGGCGCGCAAGAACGGCAAGGTGGAGACGATAGGCGAGTTTCTGGAGGTTGTCAAGCCTTTCTTTGCCAAGGACAGGGAGAAGAAGGAGCTGGCGAAGGTGTTTCAGGCTCTGCGCATCGAGGTGAATCACGAGATGGAGGCCCTGCGCGATATGCTCAATGCTGCCACCGAGCTGTTGCGCCCGGGAGGCAGGCTTGTGGTCATAACGTACCATTCGCTTGAGGACCGCATTGTCAAGAACCTTATGAAGACGGGCAACGTGGAGGGACGCGAGGAGAAGGACTTCTTCGGCCGCAGTCAGTCGCCGTTCCGTCTGGTGAACAACAAGGTCATCGTGGCTGATGCCGACGAGCAGGAGCGCAATCCGCGCTCACGAAGTGCGAAACTTAGAATAGCAGAGAAATTGTAGGAGGGGAAACCTGACTAAGCATAACGATGGAAGAAGAAGAGGAAAAACTTACAGAGGCTGAAGTGGACGAGGCTGCCGAGGTCGAGGAGGAGGAGACGCCGCAGGCGGAGACTTCCGACGAGCAGGAACAGCGCGAGGCCATTGAGGCTTTGAACAATATGGATGAGGACGGCGACGACGGTAGTGTGGAGTTGTCGTTCCGTACTCTTATTGGCGGAGACTTGCTGCGCAGCCGATTCATGCTGAAGCAGATATTCTTCGTGTTCTACTGTGTGTTCCTCATGATTCTCTATACTGCCAACCGTTATTCCAGCCAGGACGAGGTGAATGAGATAGACAAGCTGCGCAAGGACTTGCAGGACATCAAGTACAATGTGCTCACGCAGTCGAGCGAGCTTATGAACTATACTCTACAGTCGAACGTGGAGGATGCGCTCAAGCATACTCCCGACAGTGTGCTGGCTTCGCCCGACACGGCGCCTTACCTTATCCGCCGCGACAGCGTGGAGGAGGATGACTCGTGGTTTAACTGGTGGTAGTGTTTTGACAAACAATAGTGAACAGTTATAGATGAAGTTTGATAAACAATATATTACAACCCGATTTACCATAATATTCGTGCTCACCATGTGCTTTGCCGCATGGATAATATATACTATGGTCATTCGAGTGGCTGTGGAGAAGGATCGTTGGCAGGCTCTGTCGGAGAAGCTTGTCACCGACACTGTGCCTATGGCTCCAAAGCGCGGCAGCATCCTGTCGGCCGAGGGACAGCTGATGGCGAGCAGCTTGCCAAGCTACAAGTTGTATATGGACTTCAAGTCGGGCGGTGCTGACACGGATACTGCCGCCATGCGCAAGAAGCTGGAGCTGTTCAACGAGAACATGGACTCCATCTGCCTTGGCCTGGCTACAATATGCCCTATCATGACTCCTATGGAGTATGCTGCCCACATCAGGAAGGGACTGGCGCGCGGCAGCCGATGGTATGAGCTTTGTCCCGGACAGACTATCAACTACATTCAGTACAACAAGATAAAGGCGTTGCCTGTGTTCAGACTCGGACCTAACAAGAGCGGTCTGGTGGCTGACGAGCGTAACGGACGTAAGAAGCCTTTCGGCTCGCTGGCAGGACGTATGCTGGGCGACTTGTTCGCCGCCAAGGACTCTGCCCGCTCGGGCATTGAGCTGGCGTATGACTCCGTGCTGCGAGGCAAGCCTGGCATGAAGCACCGCAAGAAGGTGCTCAACAAGTATCCTGACATCATCGACGTGCCGGCTCAGGACGGCTTGGACGTGGTAACGACGCTGGACGTGAATATGCAGGACATCTGTGAGAATGCACTCAGGGAGAAGATGACTGAACTTGAGGCGGAGATTGGAGTGGTGATTCTCATGGAGGTAAAGACCGGCGACGTGAAGGCTATTGTGAACTTGCAGCGATATGACGACGGCAAGTATTACGAGGCGCGTAACTATGCCCTCGCTTCGCTCATGGAGCCGGGTTCTACGTTCAAGACTGCCTCTATCATGGTGGGCATGGACGACGGCTACATATCTCCTTCCGACGAGGTTGACACTGGCAACGGTGTGGAGATGATGTACGGTGCGAAGATGAAGGACCACAACTGGAACAAGGGCGGATATGGAGTTATGGACGTGCCGCACATCCTCATGGTGTCGTCAAACATCGGCGTGGCTAAGCTTATCGACAAGCATTACCACAAGCAGCCGGAGAAGTTCGTTCAGGGTCTCAGGCGCGTGGGCATAGGCACTCCGCTGCACCTCCCTTTCGTGGGAACGGCCGACCCTCAGATTCGCTATCCTAAGAAGGACCGCAGCAACTGGCCTAATACGACCATTCCGTGGATGTCTATCGGCTACGAGACGCAGATACCGCCAATCTCTATCGTGGCGTTCTATAATGCCATTGCCAACGACGGCAAGATGCTTCGCCCGCGCTTCGTGAAGGCTTTGAGCAAGAACGGCGAGATAGTGGAGGAGTTCCCTGTGGAGGTAGTGAAGGAGCATATATGCAAGGAGCGTACTCTGAAGAATATACGTACTATATTGCAGCGCGTCGTGTGTGACAGGGAGGGACTTGGAAAGCCTGCCGGCAATCCTATCTTCCATGTGTCGGGCAAGACCGGTACGGCGCAGATTTCTGCCCAGGGACGCTACGGTACGGAGCACCTCGTGAGCTTCTGCGGTTATTTCCCTTCTGAGGAGCCTAAATATACGTGTATCGTCGCCATTCGCCATAACTTCTGGATTGCCAGCGGTGGTGGTCAGGCGGGAGTAGTGTTCTCCAAGATAGCGCAGCGTGTGTTCTCAAAGCACGAGACGCGCGACCTCGTGTGTGCCACCGATTCGGGCACTCTCTTCGTGCCTGAGGTGAAGAGCGGTAATTCCAACGCTGTGAGGACGGTGCTTCGAAGCCTCGGCGTCAAGGCCTACGAGGACAATGTGGGCGAGTGGTGCAGTGCCAACGTGAAGGGAGGAAACGTCATGCTCTCGGCACGTCCGATGTATGACAACACTATGCCTAACGTGAAGGGCATGGGCGCACGCGATGCTATATACGTGCTTGAAAGCCGCGGGCTTGCCGTTACGCTGTCGGGCCACGGTAAGGTGGTGAGCCAGAGCGTGCCTGCGGGCGTGACCGTGAAGAAGGGTCGCGCGGTTACTTTGACATTGAAATGATGGTTCTAAATAAAATAACGTTTTAATATATGAAACTTAAGGAACTTGTAGCAAAGATTAGCGTTGCCGAGGTTAAGGGTAGCCTCGACACGGATGTGAAGGGCGTGAACATTGACTCACGTCTCGTTAAGGAGGGACACCTCTTTATTGCCGTTAAGGGTACGCAGGCCGACGGCCATGCTTACATCGGCAAGGCTATAGAGCTGGGCGCTGTTGCCGTCATCTGTGAGACTATTCCAGACGAGCTGGCCGACAAGGCTGTGTTTGTCAAGGTCGCCAACTCCGAGCAGATTGTCGGTCAGGTGGCAACGACCTTCTACGGCGACCCGACGAGCAAGCTGAAGCTCGTGGGCGTTACTGGTACCAATGGCAAGACTACTATCGCTACTGTTCTCTATAATATGTTCCGCCGCATGGGACACAAGGTGGGACTCCTCTCAACGGTGTGCAACTACATCGACGGTGAGGCCGTGCCTACTGAGCACACTACTCCTGATCCTGTCACGCTCAACGCGCTTCTCGCTCGAATGGTCGAGGCAGGCTGTGAGTATGCCTTCATGGAGGTGAGCAGCCACTCTATCGTGCAGAACCGCATAGGCGGCTTGCGCTTCGTGGGCGGTATGTTCACTAACATCACGCGCGACCACCTTGACTATCATAAGACTTTCGAGAACTATATCAAGGCCAAGAAGCAGTTCTTCGACCAGCTGCCTGCCGATGCTTTCGCCATTACGAACGTGGACGACAAGAACGGCATGGTGATGGTGCAGAATACAAAGGCGACGGTCAAGACATATTCTGTGCAGAGCCCTGCCGACTTCAAGGCTAAGATTATAGAGTGCCACTTCGAGGGCATGTACCTCGACATCAATGGCAAGGAGGTAGGCGTTAAGTTCATAGGCAAGTTCAACGTGAGCAACCTGCTTGCCGTGTACGGTGCAGCCGTGATGCTGGGCAAGAATCCGCAGGACGTGCTCGTGGCCCTCAGCGCCATGGAGCCTGTGAACGGACGCTTCGAGGCTCTGCGCTCACCTTCAGGCTATACGGCCATCGTGGACTATGCCCACACGCCTGATGCGCTGGAGAACGTGCTCAACGCCATTCACGGAGTGCTTGCCGGCAAGGGCGAAGTCATCACCGTGTGTGGTGCCGGAGGTAACCGCGACAAGGGAAAGCGCCCTCTCATGGCTCAGGAGGCCGTGAAGCAGAGCGACAAGGTCATACTCACGAGCGACAACCCTCGCTTCGAGGAGCCTGAGGACATCCTCAAGGACATGCAGGCAGGCCTTAACGACGAGCAGATGAAGAAGGTCATCACTATAGTTGACCGCCGTCAGGCTATTAAGACTGCTTGTGCCCTCGCCAAGCCGGGCGACGTCATTCTCATTGCCGGAAAGGGTCACGAGGACTATCAGATAGTGAAGGGCGTCAAGCACCACTTCGACGATAAGGAAGAGGTCAGGGCTTGTTTCTGATTCCTTGTCGGGCACAGGCATTAGAGAACTTTATCCATTAGTTTGCATTTACAATAATATAATAAAGGATATACAGTGTTTTATCATTTAAGTCAGTATCTCAGAGACTATGACATTCCGGGAGTCGGAATGTTCTCCTACGTGTCATTCCGTGCATTGATGGCACTCATATTATCGTTGATAATCTCCATGGTGGCAGGTGAGTACTTTATCAAGTACATGCGCTCGCGCAATCATATAGAAGGCGCACGCGATGCTTCCATCGACCCGTTCGGGGTGCAGAAGAAGGGCGTGCCTTCCATGGGCGGAGTCGTCATCCTTGGCGCAGTGCTCATCCCGGCCTTGCTCTTGGGCAAGCTTACCAACGTGTATATGAACCTGCTCATCATCACTTTGCTTTGGTTCGGTCTTCTGGGCTTCATTGACGACAAGATAAAGCTTAGCGGCGACAAGGACGGCATGAAGCCTCGCTACAAGATGCTCGGACAGCTGCTGCTCGGCACGGTGGTCGGCGTAGTGCTCTGGCTCAGTCCTCAGGCTGTTGTGCGTGAGAACGTTACGCAGGAGATAGGCGACAAGGAAGTAGTGTATCACAAGAGTGAGTCACGTAAGTCAACGGTGACCACGCTTCCTTTCCTCAAGAACAACAACCTCGACTACAACGAGCCTTTCAGCTGGATAGGCAACGGTACGGCAAAGCGTGCCTGCGGATGGGTGTTCTTCATACTAGTCACCACGTTCGTCATAACAGCCGTTTCTAACGGAGCAAATCTCAACGACGGTATGGACGGCATGTGTGCGGGCAATTCAGCCATCATAGGCAGTGCCCTCGGCATATTAGCCTACGTGTCGGGTCATATCCAGTTCGCAAGTTACCTGAACGTCATGTACATACCGGGTACGGAAGAGGTGGTGGTGTTCCTGTGTGCCTTCGTAGGTTCGCTCGTCGGCTTCCTGTGGTACAACGCCTACCCGGCCAAGGTCTTCATGGGCGACACGGGTAGCCTCGCCATTGGCGGCGTTATAGCCGTGACGGCAGTAATCATCCACAAGGAACTCCTTCTTCCAATCCTCTGCGGCATCTTCCTCATGGAGAGCATAAGCGTCATGCTGCAGATAGCCTATGCCAAGAAGGGTAACAAGCGCGGACTCAAGTGGAGAGTGTTCAAGCGTGCACCTTTCCACGACCACTA
Source organism: Bacteroidaceae bacterium (assembly GCA_017450985.1). Lineage (GTDB taxonomy): Bacteria > Bacteroidota > Bacteroidia > Bacteroidales > Bacteroidaceae > Minthosoma. The sequence goes on along the minus strand of JAFSSN010000020.1, from coordinate 15,016 downwards.
CCGCACACGCATGGAGGCGGACGTGAAATATCTTATCACACGTCCGAAGGGACTCCTCTTCGAATCAATGATTACCACACGCTTCTGGATAGTAACAATCATCCTTGCAGCGATAACGATTCTCACACTGAAGATAAGATAAACGTAGCAGGCGCGTCAGACCTGCGACACAAACCATTAAGAAATTTAAGTAAAGAGTAACATAATGAAACGTATAGTAGTACTTGGAGCTGCTGAGAGCGGTGCAGGCGCAGCAGTACTCGCAAAGGTGAAAGGCTTCGACGTCTTCGTAAGCGACATGTCGAAGATTAAGGATAACTATAAGGAACTGCTCGACAAGCACCAGATTGTCTGGGAGGAAGGACAGCACACAGAGAGCCTCATTCTCAATGCCGACGAGGTTATCAAGAGCCCCGGCATCCCTGAGAACGCCCCGATGATTCTGAAGATTAAGGAGAAGCACATTCCTATCATCAGCGAGATAGAGTTTGCCGGACGCTATACCGACGCAAAGATGATTTGCATCACCGGTAGCACCGGAAAGACAACTACCACTTCGCTCATCTACCACATCCTGAAGGGTGCGGGCTACAACGTGGGACTTGCCGGCAACATTGGCCGAAGCCTCGCCCTGCAGGTAGCAGAAGAGCATTTCGACTACTACGTGATTGAGCTTAGCAGCTTCCAGCTCGACAATATGTACGACTTCCGTGCCGACATAGCCGTGCTGATGAACATCACGCCCGACCATCTTGACCGCTACGACTTCAAGATGCAGAACTACGTGGACAGCAAGATGCGCATCACACGCAACCAGACAGAGAACGACGCATTCGTGTTCTGGAACGACGACCCTATCGTGACGGAAGAACTGAAGAAGTACGACCTCAAGGCACGCCTCTGTCCGTTCTCCGAATTCAAGGAGAAAGGAGTCATCGGCTACGTCAGCGACAACACGTTCCACATCGACGGTCCTGTGCCTTTCAACATGGAACAGGAAGAGCTCGCCCTCCGCGGCAAGCACAACCTCTACAACTCGCTTGCAGCAGGTATCACAGCCGACCTCGCAGGCGTGAGCAACGAGCAGATTCGCAAGGGATTGAGCGACTTTGCTGGCGTTGAGCACCGTCTCGAGAAGGCAGGCAGAGTGCGCGGAATCGACTTCGTCAACGACTCAAAGGCAACCAACGTCAATGCCTGCTGGTATGCTCTCGACAGCATGACACAGCCTACGGTGCTTATCCTCGGCGGTAAGGACAAGGGCAATGACTATTCCGAGATATTCGACCTCGTGAAGCAGAAGTGCATCGGCCTCGTATTCCTCGGGGTTGACAACACAAAGCTCCATGCTGCCTTCGACAGCTTCGGACTCCCAATCGTGGACGTGAAGAGCATGAAAGACTGCGTCGATGCATGCTACAAGATGGCAAAGCCGGGCAGCTGCGTGCTTCTCAGCCCATGCTGCGCAAGCTTCGACCTCTTCAAGAACATGGAGGACCGCGGCGAGCAGTTTAAGGAGTGCGTTAGAAACCTCTAATAAAAGACGTGATTAAATACGGATAATTAGTTCTTAGATATGGCAAACTTTGTCTCAAACGTAATACATGGTAAAATCTTTAAGGGCGACCTTGTCGTCTGGATGATATACTTCCTGCTGTGCATGGTGTCGCTTGAGGAGGTGTACAGCGCCTCAAGCCGCCTTACGTTCGCTGGCGCAAGCCACTGGGCACCGTTTGTCAATCAGGTCGTGTTCCTGAGCGTGGGCTTCATGGTAGTGTGGATAGTCCACCGCATCCCGTGCAAATGGTTCAACCTCTTCCCGCCAATCCTGTGGCCCCTTGCCATCATGGGACTTGCCTATACGGCGTTGATGGGCGGAGGAACCCTGAACGGAACGCACCGCTGGATACGCATCGGCTCCTTCACCCTGCAGCCTTCAGAGTTCGTGAAGTGCTTCACGATAATGTGGACGGCGATGGTGCTCGCGCGCTCTCAGGCAGTGGTAAAGAACGAAAAGGGCAAGATAGTGGTAGGAGCAGTGAAAGGCAAGCCGTGGCAGCCGTTCATGTGGGTAGCCATACCTATGGCCGTGTCGTGCGGACTCATATTCATGGATAACGTGTCCACAGCCCTGATGCTCTTCACCGTCATACTTGCCATGATGATTCTCGGCCACATACCGTGGGTCTATATCCTCAAGGGCCTCGGCGCCCTCGGCATACTGGCGGGCTTCGTCATGACCCTCGCCTTCCTCATGCCCGAAGAGGCATTGAGCAACAACGGAGCGTTGAAGCGTCTTGCCACCGTCAAGCACCGTATCGAGCGATTCTCGGGCGGTGAGGAGTCCGTGGCACCCGACGACGTGGCATACTGGTTCAGCGACAAGAACTCGCAGAGCACCCATGCCAAGATTGCCATTGCCAACTCCAATTACGTGGGACGCGGACCGGGAAACTCAGTTCAGCGCGACTTCCTGCAGCATGCCGAGTCCGACTTCATCTATGCCATCGTCATCGAGGAGTTCGGAATCGTAGGAGGCCTGTTCGTGATGATTCTCTACATAGCCCTGTTTATCCGTACAAACCGCATAGCACAGAAATGCCGTAAGTTCTTCCCCGCCTACCTTGTGCTGGGCTTCGGCATGATGATAACGCTGCAGGCACTTGTCAACATGGCTGTGGCTGTAGGCGCCATCCCTGTTACGGGACAGACCCTGCCGTTCATCAGTCGAGGTGGTACGTCCATTCTCGTCACGAGTTTCTGCATGGGCGTCATCCTCAGTGTCAGCCGCTATGCCGAGGCTGCCCAGCTTCAGGAGTTGTCGGAGAAGGAAAAAGAGCAGCTTGCGTCCGAAAACGAGACCGACGAGTATGCTACCGACGGCAACATGATGTAATGAAAATAACCGATATTTTGGAAAATATCTCCGACGGACATAAATATTCCTAAACGAGAACTTTTCCGAAAATCTTATAATAAATTCGGAATGCATTCCAAAAATATTATAATAATTTTGGAATCCATTCCGAATTTCTTAATTCTTCCTTTGGCTTTTTTGCGCTAAAAACGTATCTTTGCAGGCAAAGCAAAGAGCGTATGATAGAGCGTGTTTTGAAAAGCCGTATATTGGCACAGATAAATAAGGGCAAGGCCATAGTATTGGTCGGAGCGCGTCAAGTGGGCAAGTCAACCTTGCTCAAGGATGTGTTCTCCGGCGACAAGGATGTGCTTTGGATGAACGGTGATGAGCAGGACGTAAGAGACTTGTTCGAGAATATTTCCTCTGCTCGCATACGCGCCATCATAGGCAGGCATACCACCGTCGTGATTGATGAGGCTCAGCGCATCAAGGATGTGGGCATCAAGCTCAAGCTCATCACCGACCAGATAGAGAACGTTCAGCTTGTTGCCACAGGAAGCAGTGCCTTCGAACTGCGTTCCAAGCTCAATGAGCCGCTGACGGGACGAAAGCGCGAGTACAGGATGTTTCCGCTGATGTTTCGTGAGCTTGTCGATGACACCAACCTCATGGAAGAGCTGAGAATGATTCCACACCGCATGATTTACGGCTACTATCCCGAAGTCGTAACGAGCGAAGGCGATGAGCGTGCCGTGCTGAAAGAACTTGCCGACAGCTATTTGTACAAAGACATCATGACGCTCGACAGCATCAACAAGCCCGACAAGCTCGTCAAGCTCCTTCAGGCTCTTGCCTATCAGATAGGCGAACAAGTGTCCTACAACGAGGTTGGACAGTTGGTGGGACTCGATTCAAAGACGGTTGAAAAGTACGTCGATGTGCTCGAGAAGTCGTATGTCATATTCCGTCTGTCGTCATTCTCGAGAAATCTGCGCAACGAGCTGAAGACGAGCCGTAAGATTTATTTCTGGGACTTGGGAGTGCGCAATGCCGTTATCGGAAACTTCTCGCAGATAGAGAACCGAACCGATGTGGGAGCGTTGTGGGAGAACTTTGCTATAGCCGAGCGCATGAAACTGAATATCACTAAGGGAAGCTTTGCCAATTCATGGTTTTGGCGCACCCAGCAACAGAATGAGATTGACTATGTTGAAGAGGAGGACGGACGTCTTTCGGCATTCGAGTTCAAGTGGAACGAGAAGAAGGCGAAGGGCGGTGCTCCGGCAAGTTTTGCAAAGGCCTATCCCGACAGCAGTTTCACGTTTGTCACGCCTGCAAACATCGACTCCTTCATCCTGGATTGAGAGGCGGAGGCGAATGACGCTACTTGATGTTTTTCTGTATTTTGACCCTCGTTCTTTGAATTTCTTCTTCGACCTGTGACCGATGCAGATATGAGGATGCTACGGATGGGCTACGGAAATTTACCGCATCTGCTACGGGTATTTTACGGGTTTTATCCGTAGAAATGCGTAGGATTATCGTAGAAAATACGGAGAATACCCGTAGCGAAACCGTAACTGCACCGACCGAAGGCCGTTGCAGCATCGTGGTGTGCGGCACGTGAGAACCCGTCGGCGGGGTGGGGAAAGGCGTGCGGCACGGGAAAAGAATAAAACGAAACGGAAGAAGAAAATGTTGCCAGCAAAGTGACAATCTAAAGTTAAAAAATGGTTAAAAGCAGAAAAACATAATGAATGTTAATAATTAGTGAGGTGAGAATGTGGTTAATCCTATAATTTTTTGTATTTTTGTATCGTAAAATGTATAAAAGTGAAAAATTCAGATGCGTATGGAAAATAATCAACCTCTAAGGGTTATCGTCAGTGGAGGAGGTACAGGCGGTCACATCTTCCCTGCCGTTTCTATCGCAAATGCTATAAAGAAACAGCATCCCGATGCTGAAATTCTGTTTGTTGGAGCACTTGGTAGAATGGAGATGCAGCGTGTTCCCGCTGCTGGATACAAGATTGTGGGGCTGCCTGTGAGAGGACTTGTGCGTCCGCTGTGGAGCCCTAAGAATGTGGGAGTTATGTTGGATTTCTTCAAGAGCCGTCAGATGGTTAAGAAGATAATCCGTGATTTTAAGCCTCAGGTGGCTGTCGGTGTGGGTGGCTATGCTTCTGCCCCTACGCTCAATGCGGCTCACTCTATGGGCGTTCCTTGTTTGATTCAGGAGCAGAACAGCTATGCCGGCGTTACTAACAAGTCGCTGGCCAAGAAGGCAAGCAAGGTGTGTGTAGCATATACCGGCATGGAGCGTTTCTTCCCTGCCGACAAGATAAAGCTCACGGGCAATCCGGTTCGTCAGAACTTGCTGGATGTCAACGTGACAAAGGACGAGGCAATCAAGAGCTTCGGTCTCGAGCCGGGCAAGCGCACCGTGCTCATCATCGGCGGAAGCCTCGGCGCACGTACCGTGAACGAGAGCGTTCTCACTCACATTGAGGACATCCGCAACAGCAACGTCCAGTTCATCTGGCAGACTGGTAAGTTCTACAGCGAGGAGATTCATGCGGCACTTGCCAAGGTGAATGAAGTGAAGAACCTGTACGTGACAGACTTCATCTCGAGCATGGACAACGCCTACATGGCTGCCGACCTCGTTATTTCTCGCGCCGGAGCAAGCTCTATATCAGAGCTTTGCCTGTTGCAGAAACCGTCAATCCTCGTGCCTTCTCCAAACGTGGCTGAGGACCATCAGACGAAGAATGCGCTTGCGCTCTCAACTAAGGACGCAGCAATCTACATCAAGGACAGCGAGGCGCGCGACAAGCTCATCCCTACTGCCTTGAACACCGTAGGCGACGATGCCAAGCTGAAGTCGCTGGGCGAGAATGCCGGCAAGCTTGCCTTCAAGGACTCTGCCGACGTGATAGCTGAAGAGGTTTACAAGCTCGCCGTAAAGGCATGAAAGGCGAATGGGGCTTGTGACTAATTGAATTGTAAGACAATAAAAAGAATTGGTAAAGTGATAAAGTCAATATATTTTGTCGGTGCCGGTGGAATAGGAATGAGTGCTCTCGTTCGCTATTTCCTCAGTCAGGGCTACAATGTGGGTGGCTATGACAAGACACCAAGTGAGTTGACGGAAAAACTCATCGAGGAAGGGGCACAGATTCATTACAAGGAGGACGTGGCAGAGATAGCAGAGTGCTTCAAGGACAAGGACACTACGCTCGTGGTTTATACGCCTGCCATTCCTGCCGAGCACAAGGAACTTGTGTATTTCAGGGAAAACGGCTTCGACGTTCAGAAGCGTGCCCAGGTGCTGGGCTTCCTCACTCAGGAACACAAGGGTCTGTGCGTTGCCGGTACTCACGGCAAGACTACCACATCGTCCATGGCGGCTCACATCCTTCACCAGAGTCATGTGAAGTGCAACGCCTTTCTGGGCGGTATTACTAAGAATTACGGTACTAACTACCTGCTTTCAAAGGAGAGCGACTATGTCGTTATCGAGGCAGACGAGTTCGACCGTTCGTTCCACTGGCTGCGTCCTTACGCTACGGTCATCACCGCTACCGACGCTGACCACCTGGACATCTACGGTACTAAGGAGGCATATCTCGAGAGCTTCCGCAAGTACACTACTCTCATACAGCCGGAAGGTGCGCTCATCATCCACAAGGGACTGGAGATGAAGGCTGCTCCTCAGGAGGGCGTGAGAGTGTATGAATACTCACGCGACGAGGGCGACTTCCATGCCGAGAACGTGCGCATCGGAGGCGGTGAGATATTCTTCGACTTCGTATCGCCAAAGGGCGTAGTGAAGGACATCCAGTTGGGTGTGCCTGTGAGCATCAACATAGAGAACAGCATTGCCGCCATGGCTCTGGCTCAGCTTGCAGGAGCTACCGACGAGGAGCTTCGCGAGGGCATCAGGACGTTCGAGGGTGTTGACCGCCGTTTCGACTTCAAGGTGAAGAACGACAGGGTGGTGTTCCTCAGCGACTATGCTCACCATCCAAACGAGATAAAGCAGAGCATCAGCTCCATCCGCGAGCTGTATGCCGACAAGAAGATTGCGGCCATTTTCCAGCCGCATCTATACACACGCACGCGCGACTTCTATAAGGAGTTCGCTGCTGCGCTCTCACTTCTCGATGTCGTATATCTCTGCGACATCTATCCTGCGCGTGAGCTGCCTATCCCGGGCGTTACGTCGGAGATTATCTACGACAACCTGCGCGAAGGTATAGAGAAGCACCTGATTCACAAGGAGGATGTGCTCGACGTTGCCCGCAACGGCAAGTTCGACGTGCTTATCTCTCTCGGTGCAGGTGACATCGAGAACTACGTTCCTCAGATTGCTGAAATCCTGAAACAGCGATAGTGGGGATGCTGTGTAATATTGCAGATGACTGACAGAGATGAATAAAAAGAAGAAGATACTTAGGATTCTGGGATTTGCGTCCTTGTTCTTGGTAATCGTTGGTTATCTCGCATATTATATGTTCGTGCTGTCGGAGCCGGACCCTAATGAGGTGTGTACGGCGGTCGAACTTGTGATGGAGGATGCGGTGGACGCCCAGTTCATCAGTCAGAGCGACGTCGAGTCGATGCTGACCCGCGCCAACCTCTATCCTCAGGGCAAGACGATGAAGGCTATTGATGCCGACGCCATCGAGAAGACAGTGTCTGCCAATCCGTTTGTGGAGGAGGTGAACTGCTACAAGTCGCCTACAGGTAAGGTGATTGTGAATGTGAAGCAGCGGACGCCCGTCGTATATGTCATTCCTGACGGCAAGAAGGGCTTCTTCCTCGACGAGGCAGGCGTCAAGATTCCTAACGTGCGGTATGTAAAGAACATCGTAGTCGCTACCGGCGACATTGACGACAAGTATGCTGCCGGTGACTTGCTCGATTTTGCCTGTTTCCTACAGGGTGATGACTTCTGGAATGCTCAGATAGAGCAGGTGTACGTGAGACGTGACAGGAAGCAGAAAAGGGTTGTCGAACTTGTTCCGCGTGTGGGCGACCACGTTATCTATCTCGGTGACATGAGCGGCTATCGCGACAAGCTTGAGAGGCTGAGGCTGTTCTACGAAAAGGCCATCGGTACTGTCGGGTGGAACAAATACAGTAAGATTAACCTGGAATACGGAAATCAAATAATCTGTACTAAACAGAGGAAGTAATAATATAAACATATTATGGATAAAGACTTTGTAGTTGCAATCGAACTTGGTTCGTCAAGAATCTCGGGCATTGCAGGAAGAAAGCAGGACGGTGCTATGCAGGTTCTGGCGTATGCGGAGGAGAATACCACTGCATGCGTCAAGCGTGGTGTTGTCTGGAATATAGAAAAAACGTACCAAAGCATCAATTCTATCATATCAAAGCTTGAGGCTGCTCTAAAGACAAAGATTTCCCGTGCTTATGTGGGTATCGGCGGTCAGTCTGTCCGTTCATATAAGTGTGTGATGAAGCAGAACATGGCTACCCACAGCTACATTACCAAGGAGGCTGTGGACGCTTTGCGCGAGAAGAGCTATGAGATTCCTTTCGTCGAGTGTCAGGTGCTCGACAACTATCCTCAGGACTTTGTCGTTGATCAGAATGTCGTGACTGATCCTGTGGGTGTCATGGGTACATACATCGAAGGCAGCTACCTCGACATCATTGCAAACACAAAGCTTCTTCAGAATATCAACACCGTGTTCTCTAACACTCACGTCAGCGTGCTCGACGTGCCTATCGCTCCGTGCGAGCTGGCTGCAAGGGTGCTCACTGACGTGGAGAAGCGTTCGGGCTGCGCTATGGTGGACCTGGGTGCTGACACTACGACGGTTGTTATATATAAGAATAATATAGTACGTTTCCTCGTTACCATTCCTCTCGGAATGAACAATATCAACAAGGACTTCATGTCGGCGTTGCAGTTCTCTGAGCAGGAGGCTGAGGACTTGAAGATTAAGTTCGGCGATGCTTATCCGCTGAAGTCAAGCACTCCTGTCGAGGGCGAGGTGACTGAATATACTGCTACCGACGGCCGAGTGCTGAGCGTTTCGTTCATCAAGTCGGTTATCGAGGCACGTGTTGTTGAGATTGTTGAGAACGTGAACGAGCAGATTCAGCGTTCTAACTATTTCGACAAGCTTCTTGCCGGCATCGTGATTGTCGGCGGAGGTAGCGAGATGAAGAATATAGACTCTCTCTTCTTGAGCGTCACTAAGGTTGAGAAGGTGCGTATCGGTAATTCTATCGACGCTCACATCGTGAAGGCTTCGGGCATCACTCAGCCAACGTTCGAGACTACTCGCGGATTGACAATCCTCTCGCTCCTCATGGCGGGCAAGGAGTCTTGCACGTCGGCTGCAGACAGCGAGCCTAAGGTCATACAGCCTTCTCCAGACCTTATTGCACAGATGGAAGAGGAGGAGAAGAAGAAGCGTATGCGCGAGCAGGCTGAGCAGCAGGCTAAGGAGGATGCCAAGATGGCTATCTCCTTTGACGCGGTCAAGCAGAGAGTGCGTCAGGAGCTGAACGTGGTGGAGAAGGCTATTGCCGACGTCCGCAAGTTCGGCGGTGACAAGAAGGTGCGCGAGGATGCCGTGAAGGTTTCGGAGCGTTCGCTTAATGTCATCACGGAAGACTTCCAGAAGGCGCTCGACATACTGTCGTCAAAGGATAAGTATAGAGCGGACGCAGCCGAGGGTAAGGCTCTTGCAGACAAGCTCCGCACGGCAAACGACGAGCTTGTGCAGGCCATCAACAAGGCTAAGGAAGACGGTAAGCTTATCAACCGCTTTACTCGCTGGTTGAATGAGATTGTGAACGATGATTGATGAGAAGTGAGAGTGTTGTGCTTTTTAAGTATTAACGGACGCTTCTTAATATAAATATTATAATAGGTATTAAGCATGAGTGATACTAATGACGGTTTGGGAGTTTATAACTTCCCTATAGACAAGAACGGCGTGTCTTCTCCAAGCATCATCAAGGTGATTGGTGTCGGCGGAGGTGGTAGCAATGCTGTAAACCACATGTACAGGGAAGGTATCCATGACGTAACCTTTGCTGTTTGCAATACTGATAATAAGGCTTTGCAGGATTCACCTGTGCCACATAAGATACAATTGGGCAGAGAGGGCCTCGGAGCCGGTAACAAGCCTGAGAAAGCTAAGCAGGCTACTGAGGAGTCGCTCCAAGCCATCAAAGAGATGCTGAATGACGGCACGAAGATGGTGTTTATCACTGCCGGTATGGGTGGTGGTACCGGTACGGGTGCCGCTCCTATCATCGCCAAGACTGCCAAGGATATGGATATCCTCACCGTGGGTATTGTAACCATACCTTTCAAGTGGGAGGGTAAGAAGAAGATTAATCAGGCTCTCGACGGTGTTGAGGAGATAAGCAGGAATGTGGATGCTCTTCTCGTTATCAACAACGAGCGTCTTCGCGAGATATATCAGGACTTCACGGTTGTGGAGGCTTTTGCCAAGGCTGATGACACGTTGTGTAACGCTGCACGCTCTATTGCTGAAATCATCACTATGCACGGTATCATCAATCTTGACTTCAATGATGTGAAGACTGTGCTCAAGGACGGTGGCGTGGCAATCATGAGCTCTGGCTACGGCGAGGGCGAGAGTCGTGTGACTAAGGCTATTAACGATGCGCTCCATTCACCGCTTCTTAACAATAACGACATCTACCGCTCTAAGAAGGTGCTTCTGCGCATTTCGTTCCCTGACGATAAGAGGGATGCAGACGACCAGAAGCCTAAGTCGCTCGGTATGGATGAGATAGACGAGGTCAACGAATTCATGACTAAGATTCAGAACGTGGATGTGGAAGTGAAGTGGGGTATGTCTATCGAACCTGACCTGGGCAATAAGGTGAAGATTACCATTCTTGCCACAGGATTCGGCGTGGAGGATATCGACTCCGACGAGATGGACGAGCGTGTGAAGGACAGAGAGAACGACCGCAGCCTCATGACGGCTGAGCAGGCAGAACTGGCTGCAAGGAACGCCAAGCGTATGTCTCGTTATTACGGCGACGAGAAGGATGGTGCTTCCGTGCGTCGTCCTGTTTACTATTACATCTTCCGTGACGAGGAGCTTGACGACGAGGATACAATCAGCATGGTGGAGGCTTCGCCTACATACAAGCGTACGAGGGAAACCTTGAAGCAGTTGTCGGAGCGTAATGTTGCTGTTCCTTCTCCAGAGGAGAACAAGCAGACGACGATTGACTTCTCTATCAACTCTTAATGTATGTCTTTTGTTTGACAGGTAAGTGTTTTTCCCGTTGAATGGAGGATTGGTTCCACGCTGACTGACTGGAAGGTCTGCCGGTAAGCGGGCATTAAAATATAAGCTGCGCCTCAATTGCTATGAGGCGCAGCTTTTTGTATGTTTATATGTTATGTGCTGAGTATGCCGGTCGATGTGCTTGTGAACTTCAATTTATGCAAGTGCCGCTGATGTTTTGCTTGCTTGGAGTAAAATGAATATAGTCTTAATGATAATTGAAGTTCAAGAATTGAAATTTGGCAAACGAATGGCGTTTGACTGTTTGTAGATGCTTTGCGTCAGTTGAATATTTCGGCAAGCACGTCGAGTGACTTGAGTTCAGGGAACTGTGGTACGTGGATGCGGTAGTATTCTATCAGTACTTCGAGGCATCGCTGGCGCTGCTGGCGGTTGAAGCGGAAGACGTGCATGGTGCTGTAGTCCATGCGGAAGAGCAGAGGCATGAGCGCAGCCTCGTCGGGGCGCAGGCATGAGCTGTGTACCGGCTGGTGTTCGCTGTATTCGCCTGCTATGAGGTCGAACCAGTAAGGCTTTGGCTGCTGTGATATTTTCTGCTCGAAGCTTTCCATCTTCTCGAGGTTAGGGTATATTCCGAGGAAACGCGTGGTGCGCATGAGGAATACGAGGTGGAAGTTGGCTATTCCGTGTGAACGGCTCTCCTCTGCCATGTCGAGCCAGCGGAGCGAGATTTCGATGTATTGGAAAAGCGGTTTGTTGACGCCTTCGCCGCGGAGGGCTGCACACAGGAACTCGGCTATGAACATTGCGATACATGCCTTTGACGGGTTGTAGGGCAGCGACTGGTAGCTGTAGAGAAAGCGCACACCCGTGGGTGTGGGCAGCTTGATGGTTGGCCGTATGTCGGCGTTAAATTCGAGTATGCTCAGCGGTTGCCAGAAGGCAGAGGCTGTGTGTGAGCGTCGGGTATGGGATATTTTAGTCACAAACGACATGCGTCCGTGGCTTTCGGTAAAGGTGTCAACGATGAGTGCGTTGTCACCATATTTTACCGTTCTGAGTACTATGCATTGTATATGTTCTAACATTTTGTGCGCAAAATTACATATTTTTCATTGATTGCAAAAGTTTTTTACTAAAACATTTGGTGGGTAATATAAAAGTCCTTACCTTTGCAACCGCAAATGAGCCTCACGGCTTTTTGCTTCGGTTAACAGACCATAGGCTGGTCCATTCGTCTATCGGTTAGGACGAGAGATTTTCATTCTCTAAAGAGCAGTTCGACTCTGCTATGGACTACTGAAGAGGGATTTGAAACGCAAGTGACAAATCCTTTTCTTTTTAACGGGAGAAGGGTGCGAGGTTGCAAGCCATACCACATCGAACTTCCATTTTTTTTAACATCATGCCGGTGCTTGTCGCTGGCGCTAAAAAACAAAACAAATGGCAAATCACAAATCATGTATCAAGCGTATTCGTCAGAACGCTAAGAGAAATCTTCACAATCGTTACTACGCTAAGACTATGCGTACAGCTCTTCGTAACCTCCGTAACACTAAGGATAAGGCAGAGGCAGAAGCACTCTTCCCAAAGGTTCAGAAGATGCTCGACAAGCTTGCTAAGCAGAACGTTATTCACTGGAAGAAGGCTGCTAACCTCAAGTCTGGTGCAGCTAAGCACATCGCTAAGTTGGGCTAATAATTCCAGAATGAGTATTACTCAAATATAAATTTGATTTTAAGTAAGAAGGTTGATATGGCCGGTTGTCGTAAGATGACCGGTCATATTATTTTTGCATGGTGCTATCTGCCTTTGTTTTGCGGTTTGCTTGTTGCATGGCGTCAGGGCTGCGTGCGAGCGTGTCCGCAGGCTGTGCAGGACGGGAGTTTGTGCTTGGAAGCTTGTACTTTCTTGCTGTGTGAAGGGCGGCGCGGCTTCACGGCTGTGGGGACGGTAGGGACGTGCGTTCTTGATGCTTGTCCTTTGCGTTGCTGATTGTGCTTCTCGCGTGTTTTCTTTGTGGAGCGGGCGGACCTCGTAGAGGACGGATGCTTGGACATTAGATGCGTGCTATGTGTGACTATTTTTGCTATTTCGCATCTGAGTTGGATTTTTCTTTGAAAAAGATTTGACCAAGTCGAGAAAAATGCCTAAATTTGTACCGATTTAAAGGTGGGGCTTTGAATGAAACATTTTGGAGACGGGAGAAATCCTATGCTGCCCCGCGAAAAAAGAGAATATACCAAATCAAATGGATGAAAATATAAATAACGGAGAAAATTATTCAGCCAGTAACATTCAGGTGCTTGAAGGTCTTGAGGCCGTTCGCAAGCGTCCTGCGATGTATATTGGAGATATTAGCGAAAAGGGACTTCACCATCTCGTTTACGAGACGGTCGATAACTCTATAGATGAGGCACTGGCTGGATTTTGTACTCATATAGAAGTAACCATCAACGAGGACAACTCTATCACGGTGCAGGATAACGGTCGTGGTATTCCAGTGGATATGCACGAGAAGGAGCATCGCTCTGCTCTCGAGGTCGTAATGACTGTGCTCCATGCTGGTGGTAAGTTTGATAAGGGTTCTTACAAGGTGTCTGGTGGTCTTCACGGTGTCGGCGTGAGCTGTGTGAACGCTCTGTCAACTAAGATGATGTCACAGGTTTTCCGTGACGGAAAGATTTACCAGCAGGAATATGAATGTGGAAAGCCTCTTTACAGCGTAAAGGTTGTGGGCGAGACTACTCTTCGCGGTACGCGTCAGCAGTTCTGGCCTGATGGCAGCATATTCATCACTACTACATACAAATATGACATCCTCGCAGCTCGTATGCGTGAGCTTGCCTACCTCAATGCAGGCATCACTATCACGCTGACTGATATGCGTACTGATGTCAATGCGGAGGCTGGCATTGAAGGCATCCGCAAGGAGGTGTTCTATTCTGAGGGCGGTCTGAAGGATTTTGTGCGCTATCTTGACTCAAGTCGTACTAATCTCTTCGACGATGTTATTTACCTTAACACGGAGAAGCAGGATGTGCCTATCGAGGTGGCTATCATGTATAACACTTCGTACTCGGAGAACCTTCATTCATACGTCAACAACATCAACACCATAGAGGGTGGTACTCACTTGCAGGGCTTCAGAACGGCTTTGACTCGTGTGTTGAAGAAGTATGCTGACGACAATAAGATTACTGAGAAGCTCGAGAAGCAGCATATAGAGATTAGCGGTGAGGACTTCCGCGAAGGTCTTACGGCAGTCATCTCTGTCAAGGTGGCAGAACCTCAGTTTGAGGGTCAGACAAAGACTAAGCTCGGTAACAGCGAGGTGGCTGGCGCAGTTCAGCAGGCTGTGGGCGAGGCTTTGGCATACTATCTTGAGGAGCATCCTAAGGAGGCTAAGCTCATCGTTGACAAGGTTGTGCTTGCTGCAACGGCACGTATCGCAGCGCGTAAGGCACGTGAGAGTGTGCAGCGTAAGAATCCTATGACCGGAGGTGGTCTTCCAGGTAAGCTGGCTGACTGCTCTGACAAGGATGCTGCAAACTGCGAGATGTTCATCGTCGAGGGAGATTCTGCCGGTGGTTCGGCTAAGCAGGGACGTGACCGTCACTTCCAGGCTATCCTTCCTATCCGCGGTAAGATTTTCAACGTTGAACGCGTGATGTGGCACAAGGCTTTCGAGCATGAGGAGGTGAACAATATCATTCAGGCTCTCGGTGTACGTTTCGGTCTCAGCGAGGACTCAAAGGAGGCTAACTATGATAAGTTGCGTTACTACAAGACTATCATCATGACCGATGCCGATGTCGATGGTTCACATATCGACACTCTTCTTATGACACTCTTCTTCCGCTATATGCCTCAG
>JAFSSN010000019.1 GCA_017450985.1 Bacteroidaceae bacterium | reverse complement strand
GGCTGAACGTAACAGTCAGCGTGGACTTGTCAGAGCTTGTCGGATGAGGAGTAGCGGTAGGATAAATGCAGTTCATCGGAATACCTGCAAGTGTGTCCGTGCCGTCATTCACACCATAGATGACATTGTCCTCGTCGAAGTAGTACACATCGAACTCTACATTGCTTACCTTCAGCAGATAAGCTGCGAGAACTTCGTTATACTTCTTCATCGTAAAGGTGTCCTTGCGGTTGCTCAGACCTGCGAAGTCGTCGCCACCATAGCCGACACTCGATACATTGGGTTCACCACCCTCTCTTGCGTACTCTACGAAGCGGTACATCATGAAGGCGCGCTCCTTGCCGTCTGCATGACACAGTTGTTCAAGCGTCTCAGCGGTAAGGTTTGCAGGAAGCTTGTGTCCGTGGTACATAACAATAGCACCAATGACGCGCTTGTAGTTAATGGGGCATTTGCTGCCGCCGGTCAACAGAACACTACTGTTGCAATTTCTAATCTTTCTCATATTCTTGTGCAATTATTGGTTTTATAAACTTTAATCTTCAGGTCACGAATGTCGATGGCATCTATCGGCTCGCTTACAGCATCACCCGACTCAGTATAGGCACCATAACGCCCGTAACTATAGTTTTCACGCATCTTGTGCGGAACTCCCTGGTCATAATCGAAATCAAAACGTCCATCATTGAGGAATGCCTCAATCAATGCCTCATATATCGGGCGGAGAACGCTAACAAAACTACGCTCTAAACGTACCTCGTTAGTCCACTCCCTACTATCAGTGCTGCTACAAGCAATCAGCATGCTGAGGCTTGCTTCTGTTTCGTAATCGGGGTTGGTCTTGTCCTCCGTTACTGGAGTAAAGAGAACTACCAGTGGGAACTTTAGCGAAGTAGATGACACAGACAATTCCTCCAAACGGTCTTTCACGTATTGAGCATTGCCAAAGATGTATTTCACATCAGGCTTAGACACCTCAACAGGATTGCCCTCTGCATCATACATCGTTATCGTCACAATCTCTTGTGCCGCAGCGACCACTTCTCCGATTAACTCTACAACACCCATTTAGATACCCGAATAATGAATTTTAATTAGCAATTCTTCTTGTACGACAATCTCTATGGCATAATCAGCAACAGCCTCAACGATAGCACGCATCTTATCTACCATTTCGTTCCACGCAGTTACCTGGCGCATAACAGGACTAAGGGCTGTATTAGCACCTTTCAGACGTATTACACCAGTCTTCGTGGTATATTCGCCAGCATCACGGACAATGTGAAAGTACACATAGTCTGCAAGTGGTTCACGAATGGCGGAGAGAATGTAGTTCATTTCGTCATCTGTCTGTTCTTTCTGCTTGGCATAAGCGAGTAACACCTCAACAAACGTATTACCTACCGCTTTCTCCAGGAACTTTCCCTGATAACGATTGATATACGCTACGATAGCAGCATTAACAGCCTGATTGTCAGGACGTAAATCTTGTGGTGCTATTGCTGTGGCATTCTGTATCTGCCTATAGCCATCTATGAAATATGTCGTATCAATAAGCATTACTTCTTCTTCGCTACACGTTTTGGTTTCTTCCCATCGACTGCCGCGACAGCCTTGCTGTCAACGACTCCGCTCGTCTTGTCATCTTCGACAGCCTCCTCGTTGGAGGGGAGGAATTTGACCAAACCCCTCGCAACGCGGACGCGGTTCTCTTGGATGATATTCCGGACATCGCGGTTGTTACCTTCCAATATTACTCTCATACTCTCTTTCAGTTAAGATGGTACTGCAATAGCGGTTTTCACTGAACCTAAGTCACCATAAGCGAACGCCCAAGGCATGTATACAGGGAAGATGACTTCTTCCTGAGCGATGAGAGTTACCTGATTTGCCAACTTGCTGTTCACGTCCTCAGCCCATTCAAGAGTAAGCGAGGTGTAATCAACGAGGTTAGCAGCAGTAGCGAAGTCGCCAACGAGGTACTTGTCAGCAGGAATACCGTTGTACTCTATCACAGGAATACCTGCGATGTACTTCACGCCATTCTGCAAGGTTACAAGACCGAGGTTGCGACCGATTGTGTCTTTCTCGCTTTCAATCTTATTCAGTGTGATAGGATTGAGTACGATAGCGTTGGTAGTGTACTGAGCATAGCTCATGACAGCGAAGATGGTTTTCACTACATCTTCAAAGTTGGGGTCTTCGATGCTGTGATAAGCAGCGTTCTGTACAGACCATGCAAGATTAGCTGCCGTCTCGGAAGCGTAAGCCACACCACGAAGCAGGATCTGGCGGTCGTTCATCTTAATCAGGCTCTTGGCAGTAAGCAACGGACTGCCACTTGCTGCACCTGTAAACGTAATCTTCATGCCGTCGAGGATGTCGGGCTGAGGATTAGTAAAGGTGATGAGCGTGTCTGCACCACTGTTGTATGTAGCAACCGCGTTTACAGAACGAGCCGCACCAGTAGCAACAGCGTTGGTTACGATGTCTTCTACACCTACCACGCCAGTATGGTTGGCAATACCGAGCAGGTTTTCACCGTTGCCGTCGCCGAAAAGAATGTTCCAGTCCTCTGCCATAAGCACTGCTTCGGGAAGCATGTTGAGGATATAAGAACGTACGTACACGCGGCTCTTGAGCATGCGCTTCGAGATGTTGAGGTGAGTACCGAGGCGTTTTGTGCCTGTCTGCACTTCCTTCACCTTGAACGAGCTTTCAGGCAACGTGCCGTTTTCAGTAACGTAACGTGCGTTGCGGTCAACGTCGTACACCTGCGCAAAGGCGAGGTTAGGATATTCAGGGTCGCCCTGGAGAACGGTCAGGATGTCGCGGACGTGCAACTTCTTTGGAGCAGTCTTTGATACAACCTTGTCGGTTTGCTGTGTGATGAGAGCTGTGCCGTTGGTATAGTTGCTCGTCATGTTGACGATGCCCTTCAGGCTAAAGCCGTCGAACACACCACTCTTGCGAGTATTGCCCGATGCGAAGTCCTTGAACTTCTCACTGTCAAGCATTTCGGCGATTTTCTCGTCAAGCTTGTTGATGGTGTCCATAGACAGACCAGCCTTCTTCAGTTTTTCGATTGTCTCGCCGAGGTTCTTCACTTGGCTAACGAGGTCTTCGTTGAGCTGCTTGAGCTCTTTAATCTCGGAAGCCTTTTCACTGAGCTCCTTGAACTTTTCTTCTACCTCTTCGGCAGACACTGTGTTTTCAAGGGCTTTGTTGCAGACGTCAAGAGCAGTCTTGGCAATATTCTCTGCCAATTCTCTCGTTTCGCCTTTGAGACCGTCGAACTTCAGTCCGAGGTCGGAAATTTCAAATTTCTTCATTCCTTTGAAAAATTAAAATGTTACACTTGTTTGAAACACTCATTTAAGGCTTTCAAATCGAACGAAGTGCCTTTCGTGGCGGCTCCATTCTTGTCCTTGTCCTCTTCCTCATCTTCTTGTCCATCGGCATTCTCTTCGGTCGGCTTGTCAGTGGTTTCTTCCACATCTTCGTCTTCCTCCGTGCGAGTGTCATCTTCTGACGGCTCGCTTGCCTTTGGAGATACAGGTTCGGACTCTTCTTCCATAAGAGTATTTGATTTATATACTTTCGACCAGCAGTAAGGACAGCGGACATACGACATAAAGTCCTCCAAAGACTTCTCAGTAAACACACTCTCCTTGCTTATGCTATATACTTGGTCTATCAATGCAGTTACCTGTGCGCGTATCTCAGGCTCAAGTTCTGCCATGCGTTCTGCTACAACACCATCTGCTATCCAGCGAGCATAGTTGGCGGCTATCTCCAGTATCTGCTCCGACATACCTACTTCGGGCTGATCGTCATAGTCGAACTGCGTGCCGCAATGGGGGCAGGTTACGATATTACCGCCTTTCAGGGCTTTCAGCAACAGCTGCATGTTCTTCTCGTAGTTGCAAAGCGTCTCGTCCGAGAAGCCTTTTTCCTGCATCAGACGCGAGATGTACGTTACAGCATTCTCCACATCCTCACGCTTGGCGCATTTCAAATCTACGAGGTATGTCTCAGGGTTCGCTCCGAGAAATGAGAGTGTCGAATACTCGAACATTCTCCACTCCAGCACCTTGCGTTTGTCTTTTTCATCACGCTTTATAGCCTGAACACCGATGGAGTGTTCCAACGTGTGTCCAAGTTCGGCATTGACCTTGTACTTGTTTAGTATCTCACGCGACAGCTGTGTATCATACAGCTTGCCCGTCATAAGAAGATTGTTGTCTTTCTCCTCTCCACTGATTGGAACTCCAATATCCTCATGCGTGTTGTGGTTGTACAGCCACTTCATGCGTCCGATATTCTCTTGCAGCGTCTTGGTGAAGCTGCCGGGCATACTCATGTCGCCCTGAGAGTCCAACACACCGATACCGTTAACGGCTACCGTCACGATACCCTTCTCCTCGTCTACGTCATACGTCTTCGTCTGATACGGATGACTGGTCATCTTCTCTTTCATTTTGTGTTGTTTTATTGGTGAATATTCTGTTGAGTCTGTCCAACTCGCTGTCGTCCATGTGAAGTTTCAGTTTGTTGAACAGTTCATCGTCTTCTATCTCACTCTCTCCTATCTGTGCCCTCCAGTCGTTCAGCGTAATCAAGCCACGGTCGAACTGTGCCTGACACCGCTCGTTGATTTTCTTCTTCACGTCCTCAGTTACGCTCATACCGTCCTGCAGGCAGTCTATATGACTGAAATCGCAGTCGAGATACAATCCCTTATCCGAAAGTCCTATAAACTCTCCGAACTCCTGACAGAACGCCTTGCACATCGGTATGACAACAGATGAGTACACGCTCTTTTCTGCCGTCGCCTGATTAGAGAATGTCGATTGGTCTTTTCGTGGCACGAGTACGGACGGAATACCGTAAGCACCGGCTATCGTAATAGCATCATACAACGTCTCATCAAACGGCTGCAGGTCAGAGATACTGAGGTTTGTCCTTACAAAACCTATCTTGAAGTTCGAGAACCCGACGGGCGACTGACCGTCTCCAAGACCATACGTCTTGTTGTACTCTTCGAGCAAGTCTTTCTTCTCACTCGGAGAAAGTGCTACATTACCCGTCTCGTCCTGTTTCTCGTTGGTAATGAAACCTACACCGCCGCGCTTGACGTAGATGATGTTACGAGCTTCATACACCGCTATCACATTGCTTATCGGTTTACGCAGTGCTTCCAGACGGCTCTCTGCACGCAGAAACTCCTTTGCATCCCAGCGTATATCTCCGTCCCTGTCATGCCATACCTTCCATACAGGTATCTCATACATCGACTGGTCCATGTACATCAGCCTGTACGATTTTATCACATCGGACTTTTCCGCGATACCGAAGAGAGGCAGGCGGCTGTTGCGCACGAGTTCTATCTCGACCTTATCGGACGGCAGCACCCAGAAGTGATTGCACCACTGAAAAAAAGCGCTGTCTCTGAACGTGTCTGCCACCGCTGCACGGACAAATGAGTTGCCCGTGGCGAGCTTATACACGAAGTGCTGATACACGAACTCACGGAACGACTGAAACTCGTTCGGGTTCTTCAGTATCTTGTTCATATACGTATTGCGCCATACCACAGTGTCGTCTTTCTCCTTCTTCACCACGAACGCTGCACCTGCTATGCGGCTCGCGATGTAGTCTATAGGGAAGAACACCTCCGGTACTGTATGAAATAATGTCATTCCTGACTGCGTGGAACGGTATGGGAACAAAGCATCTGCAGAACGTACCGCCTGTTCCACCGCCCTTGCACTTGCAATAGACTGTATTGCACTGTCGGCAGAGCCGCTTGGCGGCACTACCGTGACTGACTTGCGCTTAAATATGTTGCTGAACCAACTCATTTGCAGCAAAAATAAAAACCTATACCCCTCGTTTTTCAAAATCGCAAAATTTCAAAAATCAAGGAACGCTGAATAATTGCCGTAAATAGTTGATTTACAAAATGTTAGTTTGTGTTTTTCAAAAACCGACTTTTTTAATAAGTTGCTTGGCAAGACCAG
>JAFSSN010000179.1 GCA_017450985.1 Bacteroidaceae bacterium | reverse complement strand
CACGTTTTACATCTATAATGTGTATTCAAAATTGTTCCTGAAAAAAGGAAACGACTGGGGAACTCATGCAACAGTAGGCGAAGAAGGATTACGTTTCGTTTTCAATTTAACAGAAACACAGGGTACGTACAATCTCTTATGTGAATTGAACGGTGACAACGAATGGTTAAAGCTGTTTATCACAGACGGAGGTAACATATATCTTGACGCAAAGGAAACGGCTACAGACATTTACTTTAGCTTCAAGGATTTAGGCTCTAACACATACGAATTGTTCGGTGCCGACCTCAATCCTACATGGAACGCATCGGGCGAAATGGCAAACTACTTAATCGGCCACAACAAGGACTATACCAACACTCGCGACAACATTCAGACAGGTACTGGTGTGGTTTATGACTACGTGGGCGAAGGTACAAGCTACGACGAGGGACATTTCACTACAAAATGGGCTTTCGTATCTATGGAGGACTACAGCAACTACCAGAACAAGGTGGTTACATATAAGGCGGCTGTCAATCTCAAATCGTTGATTGACGACGCAAAGGCTAAAGGCGTGGACGTCACAGATGCCCAGCAGGTGTACGACAACACAGAAAGCACCAAGGAGGCACTCGACAACGCCTTCGATGCTCTCAACGCAAAGATTCTCGAATACTACGAGAAGGTCGTAACTCCTGACTCTCCTATCACACTCACAGACTTAGTGAAGAATGCTGAATGTAACTCTATCGAAGGCTGGGTGAACGAAATCAACGCAACGACATGGAACACTCAGACTTGGATTGACGAAAGCTGGGCAGGATTCGACGGTACGACACTCAACATCTGGAGTGCATCACTCAACGGAAAGGCTTATCAGAAGCTCACAGACCTTCCTAACGGTATCTACATCATCAGCCTTGCTGCTTTCTCTGAGAAGATGGCCGGCTACGTATATGCCAACGAGAACAAGGCGGCTGTAGCTGGCGGAGCTGCCGGTAACACATACACCATCACTACCAACGTTACCGACGGAACGCTGGAGTTCGGTTTCGGACAGGACGAGAGCGGCACAAACTGGGTGGCACTCGACAACGCTTCGGTTAAGTACTACGGTTCAGGCGTTGAAGCTTATCGCTACTGGCTCAACAACCTCCTTGAAAGTGCGCCTACATTTGACGACGTGCTCGTTCAGAAGGCACTCATAAACCGTTACGAAAATGTGCTTGCATCTGTCAACACCGTAACTACGAAGGAAGAGATTCTGAATATCATTCCTACATACGAAGGTATTCTCAACGAGATTAACCTCAACATTGCTGCATACGACGAGCTCAAGCAGGCTAAGAATGCAGCTGAGGAACTTCTTGCAAACCAATACATGAACACGTACTACAACAGCAGCGTATCTGACTATATCATCGAGACTGTTGACGACATCATTGACAGCCACGACAGCTCAACAGAGGAAGTGAAAGCCATCATCGCTGACTTGCAGGCTAAAGTACAAGAAGCACAAGAATACATCTGGAACATGGAGAAGCTCGTCAACGAGCTGGCTACTGCAAAGACAATCTTCGACGAGTACTCTGAGACTTGCAACCATTCAGCAGTCACAGCCTACAACGAATTCGTAACGTCTTACGAGGATACAGACTTTGCTGAAAAAACAAACTCTGACGTTTTAGCACTTCTCAACCAGCTCTACGATATTGAGTTTAACCTGAAGGTTCCTGCAGAGCCTGCATCCGACAGCAATCCTGTCAACTACACGGACAAGCTCTCTTACCCTTCATTCGACAACGGTGCCGAGGGTTGGATAAACGACGGATTCGGCACATGCGGTTTGAACACATGGAACAGCTTTGCCGACGGTGAGATTATCGACCAGCTCTATCTCAACCTTTGGAACACAAATGCTGCACGCGTATATCAGCGCATAGAGAACCTTCCAAACGGTGCTTACCAGTTTGAGGTGAGCGCATTCGCCGACAAAGAGGGCTTCCAAGTATTTGCCAACGAGAACTACGTTGACGTGAAGGTGGGCAAGAACGAGGACGGAGTACCTGCTTACTACGGCAACAGATACAAGGTCAACGCTGTAATCAACGACGGCATTCTCGAAGTGGGCGGCCGCATCGCATACGACACAGAGGTATGGGCTATGCTCGACAACTGTACAATCACTTACTTCGGTACAGACTCTGAGATAGTCACAGGCATAGACAACGTAAGCACTCCAGCCAAGGGCGAGGAGATGCAGGTGTTCAGCACAACTGGCGCACGTCTGTCACAGATGCACAAGGGCATCAACATCGTGAAGACAAGCAACGGCGACGTGAAGAAAGTGCTTGTAAAATAATTTTCGCTAACTGAGCAGTTTGCGAAAAACATAAAAAAGGCGGATACACAGCTGTGTGCCCGCCTTTTTTGTCTGCCTACACATCAGAACATTTACAGATTATTTGTAAATATCATATTATTCCTTTAACTTTGTAAAAAATAACAAATACTTAATCAAAAATGCGAAATACTTTAACAGCAATAGCACTTACTATCGGCACAGCATTTGCAACTGCCAACGCGCAGGATTGCACTCACAGCGAGATTCTAAAGAAAGTACAATACCAGTTCAACGCTCTGCGTAATGATGTCAAACTGCCATCATCCGTCAACGGAGCAGAGATTACATGGCTGCTCCAGCCTAACGACTCAAGTCTCACGCTCCACGACAATACGCTCCACGTAAAAGCATTGCCAAAAGGCAACTACAAGAACGGAGGATTCCTGTGGGCAAGCGTCAACAACGGCGAGACGCTCAAGTTTCCACTTACAATAGCACCCGACGACGAGAAGTACGGCTACCTCTACTGCCACATGGCTGGCACAAGCGAGAACACGCTCTACGCCATCGGTACAAAGGAAGACAAGGGACGCAAGTTCAAGCCGCTGATTGAGAACCAGCCTATATACAACGCCGAGGAACTGGCAGGCATTGAGGGCGGCGTGCGCGACGCATTCATCTGTCGTGCCGTGGACGGAGGCTACCTCATGGTAACTACCGACATGAGCAACCGTAAGTCACGCACATGGTTCAACCACGGCATGAACCTCATGAAAAGCAACGACCTCGTACACTGGACTTCAACAACATTCGACTTCCGCAAGGGAGCAGGCATCTTCTGCGATTCTACAAAGGCAAAGGACATCTATAAGGACTATTCTCTCATCAACAGAGTATGGGCACCACAGGTGATTTGGGATGCCGACTACGACTGGAAGGACGGTTCGCCTAAGGGAGGATATTTCATCTACTACTCTATGCTCTCTACAAACGCCGGCGACGACCACGACAGAATGTACTACAGCTATGCCGACCGCAGCTTCACGAAGATGACGAAGCCTCAACTCTTCCACGACCGAGGCATCGCTATGATTGACTGTCACATCGACTGGAACGACTGCGACAAGCAGTATCACATATTCTTCAAGCGCGAGGGAGCAAACGCTAACGACCGCGGAATTTACAAGGCTGTATTCGACAAGCTGCCTGGTGCATGCCAGAAGCAGAGCGACTTCACAGGAAGCTACGGACAGTGGAAGGATGTGCTCCACATCACCAACGAGGGAACTAACCTCACGGAAGGTCCTTCTGCCATTCGACGCATCAACGAGAACGCATGGAACGTGGCATACATCCGCTACTCTGGCGGTAAGGCCTACAAGATTAACGGCGCCGACGCCTTGATTGAGAACATCGACAAGGGACAGGTTATCGAGGGCGACGTGAACCCTCAGCACGGCTCTTTCATGACTCTCACCGAGACTGAATACAAGATGCTCGAGGCATGGTCGGAACTGACTCTCAAGACTCAGGCTCTCGAAAAGAAATCGCCTAAGTCGGGCAAGGTTAAGACCGCCAAGGCTGTACTTGCACAGCAGTTCGACACGAATGCCGTGGCACAGCTGCTCGACCTCTACACTAAGACTCTCAAGAAAATGAAATAATCAAATCAACTATGGTATGTTCCTGGCTGGACGGAGTCAGGAACATACCTCATAATTACCAACTTGAACATGAAACGACACGTGACGCTTATCATTGCGGCAACCATAGCCTGTTCAAATGTTTTCGCACAGGGACAAAGACGCGAATACACTCCTTCGCCTGTAAAAGGCTCGGCATGGAACGCCCCAAACAACACGAATCCTTTTATTCCAGGCTACTTTGCCGACCCTACCATACGTAAGTTCGGCAACACATACTATGTGTATGCCACTACCGACGGAACTGGCAACGGCTACGGGCCGGCGCAAGTGTGGGTAAGCTACGACTTCACGAACTGGAAGAACATCGTCATGAACTGGCCAACGACAGAAGTAGTGTGGGCACCAGACGTGGTGCAGCAGCCTGACGGCAGATACCGCTATTTCTACTGTGAGCCTTGCAACATCAACATTGGCGAGAGCGACTCACCTATCGGTCCGTGGACGAACATTCTCGGCAAGGAGAATGCCGTAATGGTGCCCGACAGGTTTATACACAACGTCATAACGCTCGACCCTCAACTGTTTCGGGACGATGACGGCAGCCAGTATCTTTATTTCACGACATGGGGAATATACAAGGGCTTCGGCTGCGGCGTGGTAAAGCTGAACGAGGGAAACTACGACATCAGCGACCTGCAGAAACTGCGCGATGCCCGCTATTGGAACGAGAACAATCCCTATCCTATTGCCGCCGACAAGTTCTTCAGCGAGAAGAAGCTGATTCTCAACGACGAATTGAAAGACATATTCGAAGCCCCATTCGTATTCAAACGAAACGGTACATACTATTTCACCTATTCAAGCGGAAGCTGCCATACCGACACTTACCGAGTGCAGTATGCCATTTCGCGGAAAGGTCCTATGGGGCCTTTTGAATACAAAGGCGAAATACTCACAACCAACACGGACGAGACAGTACACGGTCCCGGCCACCACTCTATCATAGAGGAGAACGGTGAATACTATATTGTATATCATCGTCACAACAATCCTAAGTCAATCCACGGTTTCAACCGTCAGGTTTGTATCGACAAGCTTGAGTTCGACGCACAAGGCAACATCAAGAAGGTCGTTCCTACCCACGACGGCATAAATCCTCTTTCAAAGAAAAGTTCGAACAAGAATCTTGCCTTCGGCGCGAAGGTCACAGCCTCATCATACTACGATGAGTGGTTCAAGCCGGAATATGCTGCCGACGACAACAACGCAACGCTTTGGAAGGCTCGCCACACGACATGGGACAGCAAGAGCGGTAAGAACGAGGAATGGCTGATGCTCGACCTCGGCAAGACTTGCAAGTTCAACGAGATATGGACACAGTTCGAATATGCCACGTTCTTCTATCAGTATAAGATTGAGACGTCTATCGACGGCAATAAATGGAACGTATATGCTGACAAGACCGACAACGTGATGCAAGGCAGTCCGATGATAGACCAAGGCAAGGGCAAGGCGCGTTACATCCGCCTCACCATTACCGACACTCAGAAGAACGGCCACTTCCCTGCCGTGTGGAACATCAAGGTGTGGAACAACGCTCCTAAACTGCCTTACGAGAATGTCGGCGAGGGCATTGCCTCATATCCGGGAATGCACAAGAAGGATGTAAGCGACGCAGAACGAGAGCAGTCTGCCCATGCCACGATAGCAAGCATAGACGCCCTGCTCATCAAAGACTCTACGCCTAACGCTCCTTTCGACATTACAGAGATAAGGAACAACAGTACACTGCCTAAATACAAGAAAGAGACATGGACTGCCAACAAGCCTATACACGTGCGTGTAAAGGACGGCAAATGGGCATTATTCTTCAACGGCACACAGAAACTAACAAGTTCGTTCACGCTGCCTAACACGATGTGCTACAACGCTCCATACACTATTTGCGCCACGGCACTCTCTACCAACACAGGTGCAATATCAACCATTGCATCGCTTTCGTCTTCGAGAGCCGACCTCGCCAACACAGAGCTGCGCCTCGGCAGCGAACCGTCGTCGGGTCTCGTAAACCACAACGGCTCATTCGAGAGTTGCGGTGCGTCCGACATCATCAAGGCTGCGGAAGGCAAGTGGCATAACTGGGTAGTGACCTTCGACGGATGGAAAGAGCGTGTCTATCTTGACGGCAAGCAGATTCATGAGCAGAACAACTTCATCATGGTTCGCCCTGACGGAAGGATTACCATTGGTTCCGACAGCAACGGCACACATAACTTCATGGGCTATCTGTGCGACCTTTCGATAATGAACTATTCCGTCACGCCTTCGGAGGTCGGCGCACTCTATCAGCACCGGGACGACAAGTACCCTTCGCTTGGCGACGACGACTTTGAGGAGATTGACCCCGACAGCAAGTTCGTGCTCAACCCTGCCCTCAAACAAGTATATTCGACAAAGGAAGCAATAACACTCTCGGCCGACAACGCCATGTTCAACGACAGTCCTTTGCAAAACGGCGGACAGGTGTTGCAGGAGATTGAAGGCGACTTCGTAATGTTCGCAACAGTTGACGACATGGAAGGTCTGGCAAGCCACAGCGTAAAGGGTTTCAACGAGGGAGGACTGCTGATAGCCGATAACGAGACCTTCTATCAGTTCGGTGCATTCCCGCTCTACAACTGCGGCAACATGTTAACGATACTGTCTAAATACGGCCGTCCGCAATACCCTAACTACAAGGGCTATAACTTCGACCGCATAATGCAGTTCGAGCGAAAGGGAGACAAGCTGTACGCACGTTCGAGCAGCGACGGCAAGACATGGAACAATGCTGCCGGCTCACCTATAGAGGTACATTCAAAGTATCTCAAGCTTGGCATCTACCAGACAACATACACCGACGCTAAGTCATGGGTAAAACTCAAAGATATCAGTATCTGGAAATAAAACAATAAGTAGAAGGGCTTCTTTTTCTTCCGAATGAGTTAAAAGGCAACGCTTTTGCTTGCAAAAATAAAATAAAAGACGTACTTTTGCAGCAAACGAGAAGAAAAAGAGGCTCTTCTCTTTTATTTTGTAAAATAACATACAACTAACAATAATAAACTTTTGTATTAACGATGAGTAACACTCAGAAACGTTTCTTTCTAACAGAAGACGAAATACCTACACAATGGTATAACATCCAGGCAGACATGGTAAACAAACCACTGCCACCACTTAATCCACAAACCAAACAAGCACTCAAGCCTGAGGACCTATTCCCTATCTTTGCCGAGGAAGTGAGCCGTCAGGAACTGGACATGGAGCACGCATGGATAGACATTCCTGAAGAAGTGCGCGACATGTACAAGTACTACCGCTCTACTCCGCTCGTACGTGCCTACGGACTGGAGAAGGCACTCGGCACACCAGCACACATATACTTCAAGAACGAGAGCGTAAGCCCTGTAGGAAGTCATAAGCTCAACTCTGCACTTGCACAGGCATACTACTGCAAGAAGGAAGGCGTCACTAACGTCACTACAGAGACAGGAGCAGGACAATGGGGATGCGCACTTTCATACGCAGCAAAGGTGTTCGGACTCGAAGCAGCCGTATATCAGGTAAAGATCAGCTACAATCAGAAGCCATACCGCCGCAGCATCATGCAGACCTACGGCGCACAGGTCACTCCTTCACCTTCAATGTCAACGAAGGCTGGACGTAAGATATTGACCGACGACCCAAACAACCAGGGCTCACTCGGCACAGCCATATCTGAGGCTATCGAACTTGCCATAAGCACTCCTAACTGCAAGTACACACTCGGCTCAGTACTAAGCCACGTAACACTCCACCAGACCGTTATCGGTCTCGAGGCAGAGAAGCAGATGGAGAAGGCTGGCGAGTACCCAGACATCGTTATCGGCTGCTTCGGTGGCGGTTCAAACTTCGGCGGAATATCATTCCCATTCATGCGCCACAACATCCTTGAAGGCAAGACGACACGCTTCATCGCAGCCGAGCCTGCAAGCTGTCCTAAGCTCACACAGGGCGTATTCCAATACGACTTCGGCGACGTGGCAGGCTACACTCCGCTCCTCCCGATGTACACCCTCGGCCACAACTTCATGCCAGCTAACATCCACGCAGGCGGTCTCCGCTACCACGGCGCAGGCGTCATCGTGAGCCAGTTGCTCAAGGACGGACTTATGGAGGCTGTGGACATCAAGCAGTCTGAGTCATTCAAGGCAGGAACACTCTTTGCAAAGGCAGAAGGCATCATCCCTGCTCCTGAAAGCTGCCACGCCATCGCAGCAGCAATACGCGAGGCAAACCAGTGCAAGGAGACAGGCGAAGAGAAAGTAATCCTCTTCAACCTTTCCGGCCACGGCCTCATCGACATGTCAGCCTACGACCAATTCCTCTCTGGCTCACTCCTCGACTTCGAAGTAACAGAGGAAGATGTCAAGAAGAACATCGCCGAGCTTGAGAAGGTTATCTAAGCCCGACATACACATACAACTACATACAACAAACGTGCAGAGGTGCCATTATCCTCTGCACGTTTATTTATTATTAGCGTCTGTTCTACTTGTCATAAGCATCAGCAAAACTTAACACAAGTGTCTGCTAAACTTTACATAATCCCCTGTCAAACCAAACATAAGCATCAGCTAAACTCACTGCAAGCACAAATCCAATTCACCACAAGCATCAATCAAACGACATATCCACCCCTGCTCTATCTATCACAAGAAAACATGCTATCCATCACAAGAAGCAATGCCATCTATCGCAAGAAGCAATGACATTCATCGCAAGAAGCAATGCTATCTATCGCAAGAAGCAATGACATCCATCAGCAGCCAATGCTACGTCCAATGCAAGTACCAGTAGAACACACACACGCACTACCCAATCTCATAGAACCTCTCAAAGAAGTCCTTAAACTTCTGAAGGACGGTAGCCTTCTTAAT
>JAFSSN010000178.1 GCA_017450985.1 Bacteroidaceae bacterium | reverse complement strand
ATTGTATTGTATTGTATTGTTACACAATATTTTTACAAACGCAAACAAATCAGCAACTTTTTCCGCTGCTGACACACAATTATTCATAATATTTTTGTTATTTTCCATTGCAAAAATCACAAGGTGAATTTCGGAATTAAATCCACACAAATATACAGAGTTAGTTTTGTTTACTCTGCAAAAGTACAACATTTTTGAGTTTCAACAAAATTTTCACATCCATTTTTTCTTAAAAAATCATCGTCCTTCGAAAGTGCATTTCTGCATTTCTCCGTCAAGTTCCGATAGCTGTCATACTTTTCTCATACTTTTCTCCGTCGATCCTCATATAGGAGAAACGACGGAGAATGATATGAGAATGAACGGACAAACGACGGAGAACTATTAGAGAACGATATGAGAAAAGCATAGAAAAGTATATTCAAGTTTTGCAAATTATCATCTTTTCTTCTTGCTTTTGACTTTGCATGAACCTTCAACTCGACGTAGTCAATTATCGAAGTTGTTCACTATTCATTCATAACTCTTCACTCTTCATTCTTCACACAAAACCAGTTCCCTGATTTCAACATTTTTCATCGGGACTATTTCCTTATGTTCCACGTTTCGCCACACGGCCTGAATGATGCGGAGCATGAAACCATGACTCACAACAAGTACATTCTTGCCATCGTAGTGCTGCAACACATAATCGAGAAAGACCTTGGCACGAGAACGAATGGCAGGCAAACTCTCCACATCGGCAGGCATCTCAACACCTTTCTCCCTATCCACCACAACACCGGTGATGCTACCCCAGTCACGCTCACGCAAAAGTTTGGTAAAAATGACCGGCACATCCTTTCTCTGTTCAAGAAGAATGTTCACGGTATCGACACAACGCTTCAGGTCGCTGCACAGACAAACATCAAAGGCTGTATCACTAATCTGTGATACAGCCTCTTTTGCCTGTTCTATACCTTGCTGAGTCAACGTCCCTGGCATGTGTCCCTGAAGAATATGTTTCACATTCTCCTCAGTCTCCCCATGACGTACAAGATACAGTTTTGTCATATATCTGTCTGACGTTTTAGAAAGGAAGATCGTCCTGACTTTCAGTATTCTCGAAAGTCTGTGCTGCCTGTGCTGCAGGAGCAGCTGCAAAAGGATCGCTAACAGGTGCTGCAGCCGTTGCTGGCTGAGGAATAGCTCCCTGAACGAATGGTTCAACCTTCCATGCACGGAGACTGTTGTACCAGCGTCCCTGATACTCACGAGCGTCGATGTCAAATGACACAGTCAATTCCTGTCCTACCTGAATACCGAACTGACGAATCTTGTCCTCACCCCACACGTTAAAGCACATACGCTTAGGGTACTGTTCTGAAGTCTCAAGTACATATTCCTGTGACATCCACATACTACCAGTCTTAGCAGACTGTCCACTGCGTGCCTCAAGCACGGCAATGATTTTTCCACTTATTTCCATTTTGTATATTTGTTCTATTTATTTGTTTTTCTCGATTGGAGAGGTGCAAAAGTACAACTATTTTTTTTGTTTTACCTTATCCAATCGAAAAATAATAGAATTTTACACTCAATTTGCCAATAATTCAAAAACAAAATTATAACTTTGTGGTCAAATTATAATAACTACCAAAAATGAAATTCAGTGTATCCAGTACCTTACTCTGCAACAAAATGCAGATTGTAAGTAGAGTACAAAACTCAAAGAACTCGCTTGCCATTCTCAACTGCGTACTCTTCGAAATCAACGGAGGTATGCTCAGACTGACAGCGTCTGATAGCGAAACGACCTTCGTAACGTCACTTCAGACTATCGAATGTGACGGCGACGGAGTTATTGCGATAGACTCAAAACAGTTCATTAATGCCATAAAGGAAATTCCAGAGCAACCTATCAGCATATCTTTCAACGAAGATACGCTCGCCATAGAGATAAACTACCAGAACGGTAAGTTCAATTTCATTGGACAAAACGGGCACGAGTTCCCTATCATACAAGGACTTACAGAGGCCAACAACACAATATGCATTCCAAGCAGCACGCTGCTCAACGGCATTACACGTACTTTGTTTGCCGTGGCTGACAATGAGCTTCGTCCACAGATGAACGGTGTGTATTTCGACATCACACCCGACTACACCACCCTCGTGGCTACTGACGGCCACAAGCTGGTGCGCAACAGCATTCTGTCGGTCAAGGGCGAGACATCGGCATTCATCATGCCTAAGAAGCCTGCATTGATGCTCAAGACTATACTTCCGAAGGACTCTGAGGACGTAATCATTAGCTTCAACGCGCAGAACGCAAAGATTGAATTTGCTGACTATTCAATCAACTGCCGTCTCATCGAGGGACGCTACCCTAACTACAACTCCGTAATTCCAACGGACAATCCGTTCCGCGTACTCGTTGACCGCAGTGCCTTCATAAGTGCCCTCCGCCGTGTGTCTGTATCAGCAAGCGCAAGCAGTTCACTGATTAAGCTGCATCTGGAGAGCAACACACTCACCACATCGGCACAGGACATCGACTTCTCAACATCTGCCGAAGAGCACATCATGTGCGAATACGACGGCGGTCCATTGAGCATCGGTTTCAGCGGTCCGTTTCTTATCGACGTACTCAACAGCATTTCTTGCCAGGACGTAACACTCGAGTTGGCTGATCCAAGCAGAGCGGGCGTCATCGTTCCTGCTGAACAGGAAGAGAACGAGAACGTAATCATGTTGCTCATGCCAATGATGCTGCAAGACTAAAGGCTTGTTCTAAAAACACATTAAACCTAACATTGGGCTAATACGGTTTCAAGCCGCCTGCAGGCGGGCAAACGCCTTACTGCACCGCAAGACATGACTCATCGGTGCTTCGAGATTCTTTCGGAAGCCATTCGTTCGACATTCGCATACTCCGAGACACGTCCGCAAGCGCACAAAGCCTTTTGTCAGGACTTTCTGAAAAATATGAAACTAAACATAAAGAATCCGATAGTTTTCTTTGATTTAGAGACAACTGGTATTGATGTAGCAAAGGACCGCATTGTGGAACTTTGCTACATCAAAGTTTTTCCTAACGGAAACGAAGAATCAAAGACCATGCGCATAAACCCGACAGTTCACATCCCGGAACACACTACGGAGATTCACGGCATCACGGACGACGACGTGAAGGACTGTCCTACATTTGCACAAATAGCAAAAAATTTGTACAAGACTCTGGAGGGCTGTGACCTTGCCGGTTTCAACTCAAACCGTTTCGACATTCCTCTTCTCGTTGAAGAGTTTCTCAGATGCGGCATTGACTTCGACCTCACAAAACGCAAGTTCATAGACGTGCAGACCATCTACCACAAGCTGGAGCAGCGCACGCTGACTGCCGCATACAAGTTCTACTGTGGCAAGGACCTCACCAATGCACACTCTGCCGATGCCGACACAAGAGCAACGCTCGAGGTGCTGGAGGCTCAGCTCGACAAATATCCTGACGTGCTGCAAAATGACATCAATTTCCTCGATGAATTCTCAAAGACCAACAAGAACGTGGACTTTGCAGGACGAATAATCTACAACGACAAGGGCGAGGAAGTATTCAACTTCGGCAAGCACAAAGGAAAGCTCGTGAAGGATATTCTCAAGAAGGAGCCAAGTTTCTACAACTGGATGATGCAGGGTGACTTTGCCCTCAACACCAAGCAGGTACTAACAAGAATACGCCTCAGAGAGCAGGTGAAATAGCGCAGCTTCCACAGGCTTCGTGAGGTTATGAGCTTGGAAGGTCGATACGCTTACAAGGGATTAAGGAAACTGCATCGGGAAGTCGATACGCTTATAGCATTTTAAGGGGGGAGCTGGTGGATTTTCTTCGATGAATACACATTTCACCTTACAATCAAAGACCTCACGACACCATAAACCTTACAACCCAACAAGTTGAGCATTTGCGAAACTTGAACAAAATAATTTTATCGCATCATGCTAAAGGGAAAGAAAATCGTTTTGGGCATCACAGGCAGCATAGCCGCCTACAAGTCATGCCTTATCATACGCCAACTGATAAAGAAGGGGGCGGAGGTGCAAGTGGTAATAACACCGGCGGGTAAGGAGTTCATCACTCCGATAACGCTCTCTGCACTTACGCACAAGCCCGTGGTAAGCGAGTTTTTCAGTCAGAAAGACGGCACATGGAACAGTCACGTGGACCTCGGACTATGGGCAGATGCCATGCTGATAGCACCTGCCACGGCAAGCACGATAGGTAAGATGGCACACGGCATAGCTGACAACATGCTTATAACGACATATCTCTCGATGAAAGCACCTGTGTTCGTTGCTCCTGCAATGGATTTGGACATGTACGCCCACCCTTCGACACAGAGCAACCTGAGGACGCTGCAATCATACGGCAACCACATCATAGAGCCGGGTACGGGATTCCTTGCAAGCACTCTCGAGGGCAAGGGACGAATGGAAGAGCCTGAGAACATAGTGGCTCAGCTGGAAGCGTTCTTCGAGCAGCAACATACGGCCGACGACTTGTATGGCAAGAGAATACTTATCACGGCAGGACCGACATACGAGAAAATAGACCCGGTACGCTTCATAGGTAACTATTCTTCCGGTAAAATGGGACTGGCACTTGCCGAGGAATGTGCAAAGAGAGGTGCTGAAGTGGAGCTTATCTGCGGACCTATATCGGCGAAACTCTCAAGGGATTATTCCAACATACACCTGACGAACGTGGAAAGCGCACAGGACATGTACAAGGCATGCAAGGAACTATATCCTAAGATGGACGCTGGCATACTGTGTGCTGCAGTTGCAGACTTCGCCCCGGAGACCGTGGCTGACGCCAAGATAAAGCGCACAGGCGAGGACATGGTAATAAGGCTGAAGCCTAATCCCGACATAGCCGCCTCACTCGGACAGATAAAGACGGAAAGCCAGGCTCTCGTTGGATTTGCACTCGAAACAAACGACGAGGAGACAAATGCACAGCACAAATTAGAGAAGAAGAACTTCGATTTCATCGTGCTAAACTCGCTCAAGGACAAGGGGGCAGGATTTCAGACGGACACCAATAAAATCACAATCATAAAAGCGGCGTGCAAGGACAATAAAAAAGCCGACAACGACGTTATTAAGATTGACTATCCGTTGAAACCTAAGACTGAAGTCGCAACCGACATAATCAACAATCTCACCGAGATTCTCAAAGGAAAATAGACGAATTATGCGAAGAGTCCATGCCTTAATGATTTTGCTCGCCATCAGCATCGTCAATATGCT
Organism: Bacteroidaceae bacterium; assembly: GCA_017450985.1. Lineage (GTDB taxonomy): Bacteria > Bacteroidota > Bacteroidia > Bacteroidales > Bacteroidaceae > Minthosoma. The sequence continues at coordinate 8,965 of JAFSSN010000178.1, read as the reverse complement.
GAACGGCAAAACACAGTACAGCCTCAGCACATGTCAAGCACAAGAGCTGAACTGCACCGTCAAAGTGATACACTCACAGATACAGACGTCAAACACAAGCGTGTTCACTACACTTGAAAAAGCCATATCAGAGTTCATGAACAACAAGGCATGGACAGAACTCCAATACCAGAAAGTGGAGAAGATTGACTGCTCGCTAAACATTACGGTTAAGAAATATGACGATGCCTCTAACAGCTTTCAGGCAGAACTGCTGTTACAGGCATCGCGTCCTGTTTTCAACTCCACATACAACAGCACTATATTCTCGATGAAAGACGAGAGTTTCAACTTCACGTACAAGGAGTACGACCCGCTCGAATTCAACGAGAATAATCTGGACAACAACCTGACGGCTATGCTGGCATACTATGCCTATCTCTTCATAGGACTCGACCTCGACACTTATTCGCTGAATGGAGGCACAGACGTGCTCCACATGGTGGAAAACATCGTTAGCAGTGCCCAGACTATGGGAGAGTCGGGATGGAAAGCCTTCGAGAGTTCTAAAAACCGTCATGCAATCATCAATGACTATATGGAATCATCGATGGAAACATTCCGCGAGATGATGTACAAATACCACCGTCTGGGACTTGACGAGATGGCAAGCAACGCCGACCGAGGACGTGCTGCCGTGACGGAAGCCATGGATCTTCTGAAGGAATCGCACAAGAACAAGTCGCTAAGTATGCTGCCGCAGATATTCACCGACTATAAACGCGATGAAATCGTGAACATTTACAGCGGTCACGGCACGGAAAAAGAGAAGAACGCGATATACGACATCGTGACAAACATAAACGCAAGCCAGGGCGCATACTGGAACAAAATAAAGAAATAACAATATTGCAGTATGATAAACAACCTACATATAGAAAACTACGCACTCATCGAGCATCTCGACATCGACATGCACTCAGGATTCTCGGTCATAACGGGAGAAACGGGTGCGGGTAAGTCCATAATACTCGGTGCAATCGGACTGCTGCTGGGACAACGTGCCGATTCAAAGGCTATAAAACAGGGAGCAAGCCGATGTGTGGTTGAGGCTACATTCAACGTAGCAAACTATCAGTTCGGTCCTTTCTTCGAGGAAAACGACCTTGACTTCGACGGCACAGAATGTATCATACGACGCGAACTGACTGCCGCAGGCAAAAGCCGTGCCTTCATCAACGACACACCAGTATCGCTCTCGCTGCTGAAGGAAATAGGCGAACAGCTTATAGATGTACACTCACAGCACAAGAACCTGCTGCTGGGCAAGGAGGACTTCCAACTTAACGTACTCGACATCATCGGCAGAAATGCCGACCTGCTCAACGAATACAAGGAGCAATACAAGGCATACAAGGCATACTGCCACGACTTGGAACAAGCCATAGCCGACTCACGAAAGAGTCTGCAAGATGAGGATTACATCCGATTCCAAGTGAACGAGCTTGCCGACGCCGACCTTAAAGAGGACGAACAGCAGGAACTTGAGGAAGAATCGGAAACGCTGTCACACGCCGAAGACATCAAACAGGCTTTATGTCAGGCACAGACATATCTGAGCGAAGGCTCCGAGATGAGTGACGCCCTGCAACTCATTAAGCAAAGCATGCAATGTCTGCAAGGCGTTACAAACGTATTCAACAATGCCGAGGAACTGTACAACCGTCTTGACAGCTGTCATATCGAACTGAAGGATATTGCCGATGAAATAGAGGCTAAGAACGATTCCATAGAATATAATCAGGCACGTCTTGAATGGGTGAACGACCGTCTCAACGTAATTTACTCGTTGGAAAAGAAGCATGACGTAAAGACCGTTAAGGAACTGCTCGACCTCCAAAGCACGATGGAACAGAAGTTGGCACTGATAGAAAACAGCGATGAACACATCGAGGAATTGCGTAATAAATGTATGCAGCAACATGCCGTGTGCATGAAAACAGCGGAGAAGTTGAGCGAGAAACGCCACAAGGCAGCAGAAGAGGTTGAGGCAAAGATGACCGAACTGCTTCTGCCTCTCGGAATGCCTAACGTTCAATTCAAGGTTGAGCTGTCATCTGCTCAAGACAAGGATGAGGCAAACGATAATGCCACACAACTTACATCAACAGGTTTCGACATCGTTTCGTTCCTGTTCTCAGCCAACAAGAACTCTGCCTTGCAGAATGTTGCCCAGGTGGCTTCGGGAGGTGAGATTGCACGAGTGATGCTTTCACTCAAGGCAATGATAGCCGGTGCAGTAAAACTGCCAACCATCATCTTCGATGAAATCGACACAGGTGTCAGCGGCAGCATAGCTGAAAAGATGGCACGAATCATGAAAGATATGGGCGACCACAACCGACAGGTCATAAGCATCACACACCTGCCACAGATTGCCGCACTCGGTTCCTCACACTACAAGGTGTACAAGGAGGACAACGAAGAATCGACAGTAAGCCATATTATTGAGCTTTCTCCTCAACAGAGAATAGAGGAGATTGCACACATGCTCTCTGGTGAGAAACTTACAGAGGCTGCATTACAAAACGCAAAATCATTATTAGGATTATGAGATTACACTACGCAATAGCAACATCATTACTTCTTTCGGCTTTCACTACCCTGCATGCACAGACTTTCAAGTCGCTATCCAAGGTACAGAAAGCCATCGTTTCACTCAACACTTACGATAAAAACGGCGACCTGCTGCACTCTGGCACGGCATTCTACACAGGTAAGAACGGAGAAGCCGTTGCCGACTTTGCCATCTTCAAGGGGGCATACAAAGCCTCGGTCATCGATATGAACGGTAAAAAGGCAGATATAGACTGTATTCTCGGTGCCGACGATACATATTCCATCGTGAAATTCAAAGTTGCCACAAAGGGCAACGCCGTACTAAATACGGCAACAGCACAATGCGACAACGGAACGACCATCTATGCCGTGCCGTTTTCAAAGGAAAAGGTCAAGACTTGCAAGAGCAGCGTCATTGAGTCTGCCACGCCTGTACAGGAAAAATATTCATACTATACCCTCATTGACGATGCCGACAGCGCACAAATAGGAAGCCCGTTATTCAACGGAAACGGTGAACTCATCGGTATTCTGCAACCCTCAATAAAGGGTAAAGGATATGCCCTCGACATACGTTTCATCGACGAACTGAAGATTAAGGCAATATCCACTTCATCGGCAAATATAGCCCTAAACGCAATAAACATTCCTAAGGGACTGCCCGACAACTTGGAGGAAGCTCTCGTGTATGCCTACTTCAAGTCACGCTCTGCGAACAACGACGAATACATGGACATCATGAACCGCTTTGTCAGCACATATCCCGACAATGCAGAGGGATACCTGCGCCGAAGCACGCCGCTAACAGACCTGTGCCGTTTCGACGAAGCTGATGCCGACCTCAACAAGTACATCAGTCTCTCGACGGACAAGGCTACGGCACACTACAACGTGGCACAAGCCGTACTTAACAAACTTAAGTACATGCCCCAGCCAGAATATGCAAAGTGGACACACGACTACGCCAACGAGCTTATCGACAAAAGCATCGCGCTTTTCACGGCAAGCAACGATACCGCCCACATCAAGACATCGAAGATTCTGAAGGCACAGATTCTTACTGAGAGAAAGGACTACAACGATGCAATAAATATCTACGATGAATTGGCGTCAATGCCAGGCAACAACACACCGAGCATACACTATGCAAAGTCACAGGTTTGCGAACTGCGCGGCGACAGCATCAAGGATATCATAGCCATACTCGACAGCGCCATAGCACTGTTTCCTACCCCACATCCGCGCGAAGCAGCAAACTACGTTCTGCGCCGCGGCAGACTGTACAACAACATAGGAATGCCACGCAAAGCTGTACTCGACTACAACGAGTACTGTTACCTCATGAACAATCAGGTGTCGGCCATATTCTATTACGACCGCAGTCAGATTGAGATGCAGGCTCACATGTACCAACAGGCATACGAGGACATAACCAATGCCATTAACGGAGCACCTAACAACCTCGACTACAAAATCGAGAAAGCAGGAATGTGTCTTCGATTCAGCTATATCGACGAATGTATCGACCTTTGCAACCAAGCCCTCACGGTAATTCCCGACGATGTGACAGCATTGCGCATACTCGGATATGCACAACTGCAGAAGGGCAACAAGGAAACTGCCCGCACCACCCTTCAGCGTGCCATAGACCTCGGCGACGAATTGTCAAAGGACATCATGAACAAGTATTTCAAATAACCCAAGATACTCTGTACTTCGGAGTGAAGAATAAAAGTTACTCTGTTTGCTAATTATCAATTCACATCATTCGTCTGTTTCCTCCATGGAGAGCATCGGAATTGACTTCGTTTAACTCCCTTTCACTCCAAGCACGTATGATAAAAGTACATAAAAAAGAATCGGTTCTCATGCAGATGGCACGAGAACCGATTCTTTTTTTTGAATGTGTATAAACTTCTACTGACGATAGAACTCGGCAAACGCCTTGATGCAGTACACATGGTCAAGCACATTACCCGTCTCACGTATTGAGTGCATAGCCCAGATAGGGTTACCCATATCAACACCGTTGACAGGGAATGAAGACGTGAGTATGTTGCCAAGAGTGCTTCCTCCTGCCACATCACTGTGGTTTACGAACTTCTGGCATGGAACACCCGCCTTCTCACAGATATTGGCAAACACAGCAGCCGAAACAGCATCACTCGCATATTTCTGTGAAGCATTGAACTTGATTACCGGTCCGCCACCCATTACAGGATGATTCGTAGGGTCCATCTTTTCCATGTGATTTGGATGTGCAGCATGAGCATTGTCGGCAGACACCATGAAAGAACGCTCTACAACCTTGAAATAATCGTCAAGAGAGCCTCCCTGGGCAATGACCAGTCTCTGTATCATGCTTGCAAAGAACGGGCTTCCTGCGCCCTGTTTTGTCTGCGAACCTGTCTCCTCATTATCGAACACAGCAAGAACCTTAGTCGTGTCTGGAGTGTCGCTATCAGTCAACAAAGCTTCGAGACCTGCATGAACCATGCTCAAGTCGTCAAGACGGCCAGAGGAAATGAATTCGTTGTGCAGTCCTACAAGACAAGCAGGAGTAGTGTCATAGAGATAGAGGTCGAAATCAATGATGTCCTCGACCGTAACGCTCAACTCTTTTGCAATGACGTTCATCAGAGCATTGTCCATCTCCAAAGCATCGTTAATGACACCAAGCACCGGCAACATATCCTTCTGCTTGCTCAGAGACACACCCTCATTGACCTGACGGTTGAAATGGATGGCAAGGTTAGGAATGACAAGCAAAGGACGCTTGATGTGCAACAAACGTGTCTGAGGATGCATGACGTCGTCCGTCTTCACGATGACACGTCCGGCAAGGCTCAAAGGCCGGTCAAACCATGTGGACATGATTGCACCGCCATAAAGCTCTGTATTAAGTTTCACGACTGAGCCTTCGCATATCATCTCGGCATTAGGCTTGATGCGGAATGTCGGCGAGTCGCAATGGGCACATACAACGTGAATACCACTTTCTGCCAAAGGCTTTTTGCCTATGTGGAAAGCATATATTGAAGAATCGTTCTTAGTGACGTAGAACTTCTGTCCAGCCTTAACGTCTGTCAAAGAATCCTTAGCACAAAAACGAGTGTAACCATTCTCCTCCAATCTCCTTGCCACAGTATCTACGGCAAGGAAATTGACAGGAGAGTCGTTTAAGAAGTCTATAAGTCTATCTATCATTTCAAAAGATTTTACTGAAGTTTCGCAAGTAGTAAACTGGAGTTAACTTCGTGAAGTAAAAAGGAGTAACCGCTTCGCTCAGGACGATACTCTTTCGCCTACGGCGGAGTGAAGAGTGAAGAATGAAGAGTGAAGAATACTCTATCGCAGCAGACATATCCGTAAACAGACATTCGTCTCTTTACTCCCGATATCTCACGATAACTCCTTTTTTACTCAAAGCAAGTAAAGCGTTAGCGATACTTGCGAAAGTTGAGAGATTTTATTTTTCTTTAAAGGCAGATTCCAACCTTATTCCCAGTAAAGGATTTCCTTGTTAATATCCCACTTGTGGTCCTTAGGGAAGTCGTCGCCCTCCCATGCCTTCTTGCTTGTCCACTTCTCTGCAGGGTCAGTCCAGAATGGGTCTGTTGCAGGCAAGCCAAGCGGCATGAAAGCAAGTGAAGTCATGTAGAGTGAACCGTTGTTAGTGTACCAGTCGGCAACGTTAGGATGAGAACCTACGAATCCGATAGTAAGGAAACCGCCTTCGTTATAGTTTCTTGACAAAGGAGAAGCCTTCTTTGAAGGATTTTCCACCTGACCATAGAACATTCTGTTTGCAACAGCCGTGATGGCTGAACGAACCTGTCCATTGCTCAATTCCTTTGGCAACTGCTTACGCCATGCCAACTGAGCCAATGGCTGAAGTACTGCCATACGGTAAGGAATGCTTCGGCCCACAACAGGGAACGTACCCTCAGGTGAGATGAAACGCTCAAGAATGACGCTCCACTTCTGCATACGCTTGCGCACTTCCTTCACACGGTTGTTGGCAGAATTGCGCTTAGCATCCTTTGAGCGGATGAGGTATGAGTTACCGCCCTGACGAGCAGAAATCATCTCAAGACACTCAAGATACATTGGCTGAATGACGAATGAGTTGTAATAGTCGAATGCGAAAGAAGGACCGTCGCTATAAATACCGTCACCAATATACCACTCCTCAACCTTGCTCATGGCAGACTTGATACGGAAGGCATCATAGTCGGCACCGACATACATGAGGAAGCTCTCCTCCATACCTACAAACAAGAACCAGTTTGTGTAAGGAGGGTCATAACGGCGAAGTCCCTTGATTTCCTTGATATACAAATCCTTTGTTTCCTTTGGCAGCGGCACCCAGAGAGAGTCGTAACCACGATAGAGACCCTCTACGACGTATGCACCATCGACAAGTGTCTGACCACCACTCTCCCACCCCAGACGGTCCGGGCTCTTAGGGTCAACTGCATTGATGATAGCCTTGCGTGTCCACTCGCGTAACTGCTTACGTTGTGCACTCTCGGCAGTATCGTCATCTGGAAGGTTGAGCCATGGAGCAAGACCAGCCAACAAACGACCGAAAGCCTCCATGTAAGCAACTTTCTTATTACGCTTATCCCATGTAGGTGACAACTCAAGGTTCTTACAACCCTTTGCTGTGTCCATGACCTGCTGAAGCTTACCCTCTGCCATATTTTTCATGACAGGCTCAGCCATCTGATACATAATGTCAACCCACACTTCTCTGTCAGTCTTCTGCTGCGCTTTCTTGTCCTTTGCTGCAAAGACATTACCAGCGGTAAGCGCAAACACCGCCATCAATACAAGTATTTTCTTCATATCATATAGTGTTAATTACATCAGCTCGTTCTCATAATCAATTATTTATAAATAATGACTATGAGAACGAGCCGATAGTTTTCATTAATTGTCAAGAGTAAAAATCGTTTCCAAATTACCATGGATAAGCACAAGCTCCTCGTCGGTAAGCTTCATGATATGGAACGTATCAACGATATTGCCCTTCTCGCTCGCCACATTCTTAGGAGAATGGAGAAGCAAGCATCCGTTCTTCAACTCCCAAGCATTATACTCCACATTCATGTCGTATGTCACAGCCACGCCGTTGGCATCCAGTTCAAGACTCTGCTTATGTCCGTCAATACCCTTCTGAGTCCACACATGCTGCAAGGCAGAAAGGTTTACGGCTACATTGGCAAGGTTTTCGTCCTTATTGACGAAATAAACCACACTCATCTTGTCGCCGGCACGCACACCGCCCATAACCATCTCGCCTGGTGTACTGACATAAACAGTATCGCCATTGGGAGCAATAAGTTCCAACTGATTCATTGAAGAGCCGTCGCCCACAATGCCCTCCATCTCCACAATCTGAGGCAGAGAATCAAGCCCGACGATGTTGATAGAGTCATTGTCACCATTCTGACCACCGCCATTACACGCACACATCATGCCTACGGCAACGGACAGCGTCAAAAAAGAAATAATATTTGTCCTCATCAATATCAGCGTCTCTAAATCACGTAATCACACGCCACGCGTGTCTCACGCACAAGTTTACAATAACTAGAAATCTTTACATGCTCAGGATGCACCTTATAGGCAGCCAAATCCTCCATGCTGTCGAATGTACTCACGAGACAGGCATCATAGTTACCCTCTCCGATATTCACTCCGACTTCGCATGACTTCAGTTGCGGCACTACTCCCATAAGAGATTCCAAATGTTCCTTCATCCATTGAGCATTCTCCTTAGCCGTATGCCCCTCGGCCTCCGGCTTGAGTTTCCACATTACAATATGCTTTATCATTTTCCTTTGTTTATGTACTAATACTGACCACAAAGAAACAAAAATATTTTATGCCCCACAAATTTTTAGCAAAAGAACGCATCTAAATTCACTCCGTCACATTCCGGCTGATGTTTTTGGCTCACATCGGATGCGAAATAAGACAATTCGCATTCTCCCGTTTACAACTTGCGAAACTTGAATGTGGAATTATTCTTAAAAGATATAAATGAAGGTGTATTTGATGATTTGTAATGTTACCATTCGGTTGCTTATAGAATTTCTATTCGGTGAATTGTAGAAAAGATTTTCAAAATCGTCCATTCAAAAGTTGTTAATTTGACGTATTACTGAAGTTTCGCAAGTAGTAAACTGGAGTTAACTTCGTGGAGTAAAAAGGAGTTACCGCTTCGCTCAAGACGATACTCTTTCGCTTAAAACGCATCCGTAAACAGTCAAACGTCCGTTTTACTCCATGGAGCGTAGCGGAATTAACTCCGCTTAACTCCTTTTTTACTCCAAGCAAGTAAAGCGTTAGCGATACT
>JAFSSN010000177.1 GCA_017450985.1 Bacteroidaceae bacterium | reverse complement strand
GGATTCAACCACAAAGTGAGCTATGCAGGTATTTCAATAGCCACGACAAAGGAAACGACACTTGGTCAGCGTCTCTCCTTCGGCTACCGCAGAGACTGGTTTGAATTCAGCATCAACGGCAATGTGAACTACGACCACGCTGCAAATTCAAACAGCAACAACCTCAACACATGGGACTTCTCATACGGATGTGAAATGAACCTCAACTTCAACTGCGGTTTCAGCCTTTCAACCGACATATCCGAGAACTCACGCCGAGGCTACAGCTCTTCCAGCATGAACACCAACGAGCTCGTATGGAACGCTCAAATCTCACAGAGTTTCCTCAAGAACAATTCGCTCGTCATCACGCTTCAGTGGAACGATATCCTGAACCAGCGTTCTAACATCAGCCGTACAATTGCCGCATACGAAATGACAGATGTACGCTATAATTCCATCTACTCATACGGAATGTTGCACGTCATCTACAAGCTCAACATCTTCGGAGGAAAGAACGCCAACGGCAACAACGGAGCTCCATTCGGCGGCGGCTTCGGCGGTGGACGTCCAGGCGGCTTCGGCGGCGGACAGCCAAACAGAAGACCGTAAACACTCACTATCCATTATATTTCGTAAGCAGGATGGCACCCCTTTTGCCACCCTGCTTTTATTATGCAATCCCCCGCCACACACCCAAATGAAAAGACGGCAGACCTATTGCAAATGCCTCATTTGCACACATACAAACCTTTTTCCCACACATGAAAGCCCATAATTTAAGGAATTTGCATATATTTGCAAACGTAACTTTAGAACACTTGCGAATGTGCAAGGTCATGTTATGAGCAAATAAGTGCATTGGGATTCACATAAGACATCTTATTCTCAAAAACGGACTCAACAGAATAGTAATGAAAATCAAAGTAAACAGGAAAACCATCACGTTGTTTGAGGGCGCAACAATCCGACACGCGCTCCTGCGTTACTGTGCACTCAAAGGAATTGATGCGAGCACGATTGAGAACATCACCGTCTATGACCGTTTCGGCCACGAAACAGACCTCGACGCACCGGCATCGCAACACGACGCCATCCGCATTAAAACAAACAACTTATAATGAAGAAAATCTTTATCACATCATTGCTGATGCTCGCCACCATAACGGGCATGGCAAAAGAGCGCAAAGAGGTACACATTCTCTCTGCCAACGACATGCACGCAGCCATTGAGTGTTTCCCACGCCTCGGCTATGTAGCCGACTCGCTTCGCGCACTCTATCCCGACCTGCTCATTCTCTCCGCAGGCGACAACCGTTCTGGTGACCCGCTCAACGACATGTACGAAATCCCTGCCTACCCCATGGTGGCACTCATGAACATGGTAGGCTTCCATGCCACGACACTCGGCAACCACGAGTTCGACTCCAACCAGTACGGATTGGCGCGCCTCATCGACCTCTCCACATTCCCTACCCTCTGTGCCAACACCCACCCCGACCCTAAGTTCAAGTTGCACCTGCGCCCATGGCACAAGTTCGACGTGAACGGCATCACCGTGGGAATCATCGGAGCAGTAGGCCTCGGCCAGTTAGGCATACCAGAGAGCCACCCGCAGAAGATGACTGACATAAAGTTCAGCGACCCATACGAGAGCATAAAGCAATATGAGTTCCTACGCCGCGAGTGCGACGTAGTCGTTCTGCTCTCCCACCTCGGCTACAAGGAAGACGTCGAGATATCAGCCAAGCTGCCATGGGTAGATTTGATTGTAGGAGGCCACTCCCACACCCAGCTCAAGGGCGGCGAGATGCACAACGGCATCCTCATCACCCAGAACACCAACCGTCTGAAGCGCGTCACACACACCACCCTCGTCCTTGAGGACGGCAAGGTAGTACGCAAGACTGCCGAGAACATCGAAATACGCGGCGGCAAGAACGAGAACAAGATTATCAAGGAAGTAGTGCGCTACTTCTCCGAGAACCCTGCCTTCGCGCGCGTTCTGGCACAAGCCACCACCCCATTCAGCAGCTACGAGGAACTGGGCTGCCTCATGACCGATGCCTACGTGGCTGAAGGCAAGGCCGAACTCAGTTTCCAGAATGCCGGAGGCGTACGCTACTCCACTCATGCAGCAGGCGCATTCACCATGAGCGACGTGCTGAAGCTCGACCCGTTCCAGAACGAGGCAGTAGAGCTTAACATCACCGGCAAGGAACTTACCGACATGATTATCAAGTGCTACGACAACGACAACCAGCTGATGCCTTACGTGGGCGGAATGACGGCAGAATACACCCTCGACCCGTCAACACGCAAAATCAAGAAGCTCACCCTCATAGGCAAGGACGGCAAGAAACTGAACATGAAGCGCACCTACAAGGTCATCACCAACAGCTACACATCAGCCATCTGCCCTACCACACGCCAGGACGAGGGGCACAGCATTGGCCGCATCACAGCCGAACTGATAATAGACTACCTCGAGCACCAGAAGCAAGTCAGCTACCAAGGCAGGACATGTCTGAAGGAAATTAAGAAATAAAACGACGAATACTTAGCAAGTAGTTAACGGAAGTAAACTTCGTGGAGTAAAAAGGAGTAACCGCTTCGCTCAAGACGCAAGTTAAGCCTTCGCGATACTTGCGGAAGTTACATATAACGAGAAAACTCGCAGCCGCACTTTCATGCGACTGCGAGTTTTCATTTACCAGCATTACTCGCTCAACACATAAGGAATGGTATAATGCTCAATACCTAAGGCACGATATTCGCCATTGATGTAGAACACGCGCCAAGGGGAATACGCTTTCATTGCCTCCGCCATTTCGGCTGCAAGGCGCGGATTGTCGTCCGGCCTCAACACCTTCACTTCACACTCAACAAGATGTCCCTGCGCGTCAACTCTTGCCTTCTTCACAGAAAACATAATGCGCTTCACGCCAGCCAATTCCGGATAACGCTCGATGTGCAAAGGAAATTTCTCGTGTATTTCCGCTTGGAAATTAGGAGTACCTTTGTCGAAAGAAAAGCCGTCCACGACATAATTGTTATACTCCTTCCTGTTACATACCGCACCCTTTTTTATGGCCAGTATCTGCTCCGTCTCATAATTCCGCTCGTAGCCCGAATGTTCATAATAGAGCACCTTTCCTCTTGCCACACGTATGTCACCATTGAACCACGCAGCAACGATACGCCCTTTCTTGTCCGCATATCTCTTAAACACGCGGAGCAGAACATCCGAAGCCAGGCTTTCCGTTTTGCCCTGCGGCGACGAGCCGTCATACACCTCATACGTAATGCTGTCCAGACAGAGCTCCTTCTGCCGTATGCTCCAATATGCCGTATAGCCATCCCAGTTAGCCGTGGAAATACCGCGCTCTTTAGGCAGCGAAGCCCCCAGTTCACGTCTCAGCACGGAATCGGTACTGACAGGACTGCCCAGCAATTCCCATTTCGTACCGTCTATATATATAACATCAGAAACCTGCCCCGTCGCATAGGATGCCAACGCCACGAGAGCCAATGTCATGGATAATAAAAGCTTTTTCATGCCACAAAGATTTTATGTCATCATACTTATATTATACTATCATTTATATAACGGACAAGACACCTTAATATTGTATAAGGCTCTGATAACGGATATTCAACCGCCGCCCCCCGACGACATTCACGAGGCCGACAGACCGTAAGTCCTCACTTCCCCACTATGTCCACCATCTTCATTATGCCTGCGGGATTACTGCCTGGAGCACCTTCGGGCACACTAAGACCTCTCTTGGCATAATAGTCAATCCAATACTGTAAAACCTTGCCAGTCTCATCGTGGAAAGACATAGGAATAGTTGGAAAGAGAAGTTCGCCAAACTTATCGACATACGATTTCTGCACAAGTTCAGAACAATAAAACTCATCGTCTGAAGGACTAAACAGATAGTCATAACGTTTACCCAGATGTTGCTTTGCTTTATGTATTGACGTCTCCACATCAAAATTTCCTTTCACTCTTCCGTGAAGTACAAGGGGTTTACCATTGGCAGAGCGTCCAGCATGTGCCATGAACGTATCAACAGGACACTTCCATACACCATGCAGTCCTGTGGCTTCAAGCACATACACCCCACTATCCTCTAAACATACTATGGCAACATGATTGACTTGCACATCCTGACGATGATTGGTTGACCTGACTATAGACCGTGAAAAATCACTCGTTGATGCTGTATCGACAACATTGAACAGCAAATCACCATTCCTTAAATCCATAGTCCGCCAATCCTGGGCGTTAGCCTTCATTCCGCAAAACACAAGAACAAGACAATAAGCATAAAACATTATCCTCATATTCAAACATCATTCTTTTCGTTTCATCACATCTACTTTGGACATTTCACATCCAGAAAAAAAAAACTTCCCGAAGACTAACACGTCATCTTCGGAAAGTAATTATCATTATTATATCATGTGCATTATCTCACCATTACTTTCTTTCCGTTCTTGACATATATTCCAGGAACTTCAGGCTGAGCATTCAAACGTGTGCCATTGAGCGTAAACCATCCAGACTTGTCATCAGGCAAATTAGATGTAACTGCGTCAATAGCCAATACTTCCGGATCAGTCTTAGATGTTACCGTCAAAGAGGAATCATAATCATACCAGCCTTCTCCTTCCAAATCCTGCCAAGGAATTCTTCCTGTATAAGTCTTATCACCAATTGTCAACACCACACCATCCTCAATCGTTACAGTCCTTGATGTTCCAGAGAATTTGAAAATATCAGACACAGATTTACTCCATTCGAAATTACAAACCAAATCCACGCTTGACTGTCCAAAGATGACTTCCGTGTCGATTGATATAGGACGACAAGTTATCTCACCTCCATACAACTTTAATACGCCAACAGACATACTTGGCTTACCATGAATGTTAATCTTGCCATTCCATATAGATACATATCTTGAATGAATAGCATAACCAGAATTTCCAACATCTGTGATATCAAAATTTCCACCATAAATATTCAGTTTGTAGGTATTGAAGGCATATCTATTTCCAAGTTTCATTACCATACGCCCCATTTTATCACCAAAACTTTGAGAATATATATTTAGAGTGGAAAAATTATTGAAAGCATTTTCTTCTTTTCCGTCAACAAATCCCCACCAACTATCATAGTGAAACAAACAATTATCCATAAGGATTATATGGACGTTACCTCTCACTTCTATGCTCATGGCTCTCGTAATGTCATCTCCAGTAAATATCTCTCCCTTTATAACATACCAGCCTTTAGTAAGCACAGTTTCATAGCCAGTAATTACCTTGTAGTCGGTCACCCATTGCTCTTTACCATCCTTGTCAATATACATCACAGGGTCAAGAGCCTTTGCAGTAACAGATACCATCATGAACAACGCAACCGCAAAAGCAGCCTTCATTCGGATTATAGTTTTCATATTTCTTTTATTTTACAATAACCTTAGAATTATTATGAATATACATTCCTCTCTCTGTTGGTGCAGAAGCAAGACGAATACCATTAAGCGTAAACCAAGCTCCCTCGTCATCATGTCTGCCATCATCGACGCATTCCATTCCAAGCACCGTACTATCATATACGGTTTTAATATGTTTCACCGGATAACTGTAAGTGGCATTTGAAGGAATATTACCCATGAATTTACGGTTATCGAACCATACAGTCAAGCCTTCTGCCACATTGATGTCATCTTCACCATAGTATTCGAAATCTTGGAAATCACCAACGAAATTACAATAAGAATATCCAAAAGTAAGACTTGAACCTGCAACTACTTTCGCCTGATTCCTTTCTGTTTTTATGGTACCTCCATTCAAGTACATATCAGCACAGCCAATTGGATATGCAACATTATTGCTAAAGGTCAAGTTACCACCATTCATAACAAATGTAGAACCAGACATAGATGGGGAATCAAAAGAAGTACCACACACGTATAAATCACCACCATTTATTTCCCACATTTCTGCATACCGGTTTAAATAATAATAATCTATTTTGGCTTTACCCATAAGTTCGCCAAGACTTTGGGAATAGAAATGAATAAATGTTGTATATTTTGCAGACTTGATGATTTCAAAGGAATCGAAATCAAACTCACAATCATCTTCCAAAATTATATGGACATGACCTCCGCCAACTTTAAGCCTAAAATTGTTAACAGATGATTTCTTGAAAAAATACCAACCATTTGTTAGCGTTGCAGTATACCATTCTTCATCTGACTCCAACACTGTACAATCATTAGCATACTGTACTTGACCATTTCCGTCAATATACTTCACACCATCTTCGATGTCATCAGCAAACACCGACACACCAAGCATCATAAAGACAGCAAGCAGGACTGTCCGCAAATTAAATTGTTTCATTATTCGTTTTTGTTTTTAGTTTAGCCAGTAAATGCGCTTTATTTAACCATTATGTTACAAAATGACACAACAAAGATAGGTATAATATGTTTTATACGCAAAAAAAACGAAGAAAAAAAGCCATTCCGTCAGAAGGAATAATCAAAAAAACTTCCAGAACATCAACAGTTGACATTCTGGAAGCATAACAATTATATGTATCTTAACGTATATGTTAGAGTTCTGCGAGTTCAACAACCTTGTCAACGGCAGCCTTGAGACCATCAACATTCTTACCACCTGCTGTGGCGAAGTGAGCCTGACCGCCACCGCCACCCTGGATGAGCTTGGCAGCATCACGGATAATCTTACCTGCGTTCTTGCCTGCCTTAACGAGGTCGTCAGAGAATGCCACAGTAAGCGTTGGCTTTGCCTCGGCTGCACTACCGATGACTACGAGGAGGTTCTCTGGGAACTGCGCACGAAGCTGGAAAGCAATGTCCTTTGCGTTCTGAGCATCTACAGGTGCTACGCCTGCAACGACCTTGACACCGTTGATGTCCTTGGCATTGGCAACAAGCTCCTTCTTTGTCTCCTGAGCTTTGGCTGCCTTGAACTGGTCAACCTGCTCCTGAAGCTCCTTGTTGTCAGCAATAGCCTTCTTGACAACGTCAATGAGGTTTGGAGCATTGTTAAGGAGACCGCGGAGGTCATTGACCAAATCCTGAGTCTTGTCAAGCATATCCTCTACAGCCTTACCTGTGATTGCCTCGATACGGCGCACACCTGCAGCGATAGAACTTTCAGAGATGATACGTACCATTCCGAGGTTACCTGTTGCACTTGCGTGGCAACCACCACAGAACTCAACCGATGTACCGAACTTAACAACACGAACCTTGTCGCCGTACTTCTCGCCGAAGAGAGCGATAGCACCGAGCTTCTTAGCCTCCTCGATAGGATAGTCGCGATACTCCTCAAGCTTGATGTTCTGGCGAATCTTCTCGTTGACGATGTGCTCCACCTCACGTAACTGCTCTGGCGTAACCTTCTCGAAGTGTGAGAAGTCGAAACGCAAAGAGTCAGGAGTAACGAGCGAACCCTTCTGCTCAACGTGTGAGCCGAGAACCTCGCGGAGAGCCTCGTCGAGAAGGTGAGTACAAGTATGGTTAGCCTCGATGGCACGACGGCGCTCCACATCCACGCAAGCCATAAACTCGGCAGCAGGATTCTCAGGGAGCTTGTCAACGATGTGGATAGCCACACCGTTCTCCTTCTTAGTGTCGAGCACGGTGATAGTCTCGTTCTCTGACACGAGCACACCCGTATCACCGACTTCACCACCCATCTCGCCGTAGAAAGGAGTCTGGTCGAGAATCATCTCGTATGCCACACCCTTCTTCTGCTTCACCTCACGGTACTTGACGATGTGACAGTTATATTCTGTAAAGTCATATCCTACAAACTGGCTCTCTGCCTCGCTGAGCACAACCCAGTCGCCGAGCTTAACCTCAGCGGCGTTGCGCGCACGGTTCTTCTGCTCCTGCATGCAAGCGTCGAAGCCCTTCTCGTCAACAGACATGCCCTGCTCACGGCAGATAAGCTCTGTGAGGTCGAGAGGGAAACCGAATGTATCGAAGAGAGTGAATGCCTTTGAGCCTTCAATCTCAGTCTTGCCGGCAGCCTTAGTCTCGTCAATCACGCCCTGGAGCAACTTGATACCGTTCTCAAGAGTACGGAGGAAGCTTGACTCCTCTTCCTGCATCACCTTCATGACAAGCTTCTGCTGTGCAGGAAGCTCTGGGAACGCATCGCCCATCTCCTCAACGAGAGTTGGAACGAGCTTGTAGATGAATGCCTCCTTCTGACCGAGGAACGTATATCCGTAGCGCACGGCACGACGGAGAATACGGCGAATAACGTATCCAGCCTTCGCATTTGAAGGGAGCTGTCCGTCGGCAATGGCGAATGCAATGGCACGGAGGTGGTCAACAATCACGCGGAGAGCCACATCCTGCTTCTCGTCGTCGCCATACTTGACTCCAGCCATATCTGCCATAACCTTGATGAGCGGCTGGAACACGTCTGTATCGTAGTTTGAAGTCTTGCCCTGGAGAGTGCGGACGAGACGCTCAAATCCCATACCTGTATCGATAACCTTTGCTGGCAGACCCTCGAGTGAGCCGTCAGCCTTACGGTTGAACTGCATGAACACGAGGTTCCAAATCTCGATAACCTGAGGGTGGTCTTTAT
>JAFSSN010000176.1 GCA_017450985.1 Bacteroidaceae bacterium | reverse complement strand
ACCATTCTTTTGCCAACTCTTGAAGTTTGTCCTTCTCCCACAAGTAATTCTGCTGATCAAACACTATCCAAGGTGTTTCACCACTGGCTGACTTTTCAATAATATCGGCAAAGGCATTAGCTGCATTCTCCCTGTTTCCTCTTACATGTGCTATATGGTTACCTGTTTCTATTACAGATGTTATTGGCAGACAAAGTTTTGTCCCCTTTTTTATTTCTTCATCAATATATTTGGAAACCTTGTCGTACGTCCACTCGTTTTCCTTTCCTGCAGTTTCCCTACCAGGAACCTTTAGCCATACGCACATTATATTTGTATCAATAATAAGAATCTTAGCCATAAATCAGATTTTCCCTTTTGCCATTGACATTCCTATACTTCCGCTTGCCATCAAATTAAACAAGTCCTCGTTCTCATCCATAGTACAAATAACACTCGCCCCACTGTCCTTGTCACGCTTAACATAACTTATGCAAGGAATCAGCTCCGTTCCCAATGCATCAACAAGGTATGGATTGTGTGTAGTACACAACACGTCAATATTTCGTTCTGCTCCCAGAGACTTCAATGCACGAACAAGCTCTTCCGAACGTGACGGATGGAGTCCGTTGTCCACCTCCTCAATGAGCAGCAGAGTCCTTTCGGGCAGAGTCAAAAGTGCCGTAACAATAGCCACAAAACGGAGCGTACCGTCAGACATTCCCCTTGCATCGAGCGTCAGTTCCGTACTGTCCGTCCACTTCTCCTTACAGTAAAGCATGGCATCCCTACCGAACATACCGACGGTATCCGTCCATATCTCCTCGATGTCACGCTCCGGGAGGTTGCGTACAAGACCACCGATACGTTTCAGAAGTGCCCCTCTCGCCTCTTCACCAATTCCTGCAATAACACCAGCAATGTTTGAAGCATCTTCCTTCAATTCCTTCTGCACAGGAACATAGTTACGCATCAACGAAGGAATAGGATTAAGCACAAAGATATTTTTCAGATGTTCAATGACACATAGCACTCCATCTCTAACATCCTTCTGAATGTCAAGCGACACTAACTGTTGCAAAGACATTCTTTCCCGGAACACGTTCAACTCCCTACGCTTGTCCTTATTTCCCGTATAAGAAGTGAGAGAGAGTCTTGTGTTATCCGAGCCATTGCCTTCCGCAGTATCCAACAAGACTAAAGAGTTTTTCTTTGATTGCTTGACAAGACGTTCACTACGAATCTCAAACACAGCGTCATTTCTGCCTATTTCTATCTCATAGCTGTAAGTGCACTCCTTTTCGTCGTCATACACATCTATTCCCAAAGTAGTAGTCGAAGTACCGTTTCGCAGAATCCACTCCTCGCCCCCACGTATCTTTTTTGTCGCATCACCAACCGACATGCCCTTGGCAAGATCAGACAAAAACGACAGGGCGTCAAGCACATTCGACTTGCCGCTGGCATTAAAACCTATGATGATTGTTAACGGTTCTACGTATAAAAAAGCATCACCGTAACTTTTCCAATTTTTCAATGTTAGTTTTTCTATCATATCTTTTTTCTTGCTAACAATCAAGTAATGACAACAAACAGCTTTTTCTGTAATGTACATAAAACAGTACAACAACATCTATCAACTCCCTTTCTCCGTTACGGAAAAAAGTACATTACAAGCACAAAGGTAATAATAAATTATCAAAACAAAAAAAATGAGGTGTCATCTTTATATCACGAAGTCTCAAAAAAAGCATAAATGCCTCCCATGCTTCTCCTATGTTTCTCCGATATTTCTCTTATTGGTACATACATGTCGGAGAGTTTCAACACAGAGCATATTGAGAGGCATATAAGAGGCAAAAGAGAGGTAGATGGGAGGCAGAAGGGAGGCACTTGGGAGGATGATCCCAATATCGTAAATTTTTATTACTATATTGCCAGCACCTCCAATCGTATTTCATGTTCGTTTTGGTGATAATTTTAACATTTGATGTTTTTTGTGTTGTCAAATAACTAAAATTTCACTCAACTGGTCGTTGAGGGGGTAAAAAAAGACAACATTGAATTGCCATAGAATGACTATTCAATGTTGTCCGTTGTTGTTATTTTGCAAATTAAAGACTAATTTGGAAGAATCATTTTTCAGATTATCGGAATCGAGAATGATGGGAAGGGGCATGAATTTGACACCAATCACTCCGCCGCAGGCAATTCTTCATTCTTCATTCCCCACTCTTCATTCTTCATTCCCCATTCTTCACTCCCCGCTCTTCGTTTTCTTTGAAGCCGGCACGTCGGTCATTTCGCCAACGACGAAGATGCGGGTCATCTGTGACTTGCTGTTAGTGAAGATCTGGACATTCTTCTTCACCTTGCCCGGAATCTTGCCGAAACCGTTGTAAGTGACTGTTATCTCGCCAGAAGCACCCGGAGCGATATAGTCCTTAGGATACTCTGCCACGGTGCATCCGCAAGAGGCGTGAACGTAGTTGATGACAAGCTTCGCCTTACCCACGTTTGTAAAACGAAACACAGCCTTCTGTATAGGTTCATCCATCGAGAACGTTCCGAAGTCGATGGTAGTCTTCTCAAATTTAATCTCAGGATATTTCTTGGCACTGACAGACAAACCGAACAGCAGCGCCACAAGCATGATAAACGCTCTAAGTTTCATAATTCTTTCAAAATTATTTAAGCACGGTGTGACATTTTCACACTGTACAATTGAAAAACCAAGCAAAAGTAACTAAAAAAAACAATATTAACATCAAGCCCACATGAAATTCTAACATTTTTTCGTACTTTTGCACGAAATTAACATACAAAACATTGTTTTTATATTATACAGACATGGCTGAAACTAAGTACATCTTTGTGACTGGCGGCGTGGCAAGTTCACTTGGAAAAGGTATTATTTCTTCTTCAATAGGTAAGTTGTTACAGGCAAGAGGATACAACATCACTATCCAGAAGTTCGACCCTTACATCAATGTTGACCCGGGAACACTCAACCCTTACGAGCACGGAGAGTGCTACGTCACCATTGACGGTGTGGAGACAGACCTCGACCTCGGTCACTACGAGCGTTTCACTGGCATTCAGACTACTCGTGCAAACAATATCACAACCGGACGCATCTACATGAACGTGATTGAGAAGGAGCGTCGCGGCGACTATCTCGGAAAGACCATCCAGGTCGTTCCTCACATCACAGACGAAATCAAGCGCAACATGCTCATCCTTGGTCGTCAGGGAAAGTATGACTTCGTAATCACTGAGATTGGCGGTACTGTGGGCGACATCGAAGGACTTCCATTCCTCGAGGCCATACGTCAGTTGAAGTGGGAACTCGGCCACAATGCTGTTTGCGTTCACCTCACATACGTTCCTTACCTTGCTGCTGCTGGCGAGCTCAAGACTAAGCCTACACAGCACTCTGTGAAGGAGCTTCAGAGCCTCGGTATTCAGCCGGACGTAATCGTACTCCGCGCAGAGCACGAGCTCAGCCAGAACCTCCGCAACAAGGTTGCAGCATTCTGCAACGTGGACAAGGACTGCGTGGTTCAGTCACTCGACCTTCCATCAATCTACGAAGTGCCGGTGAAGATGCAGGAGCAGGCTCTCGACATCGCCATTCTCCGCAAGCTCAACATGGCTATCGGTCCTACTCCGGGACTCGGCCCATGGCGTAACTTCCTCGAGCTTCGCAGAAATGCCACTGAGGTTCTCCACATCGGTCTCGTGGGTAAGTACGACCTTCAGGATGCCTACAAGTCAATTCTCGAGTCACTCCAGCATGCCGGTACATACAACGGCTTCAAGGTGAAGAGCCATTTCATCAACTCGGAGAAGATTAACGACGAGAACGTGGCTGAGCAGTTGAAGGGCATGGCAGGAGTGGTTATCTGTCCGGGATTCGGCCAGCGCGGAATCGAGGGTAAGATTATTGCAGCAAGATACTGCCGCGAGAATGATATCCCTACATTCGGTATCTGTCTCGGTATGCAGATGATGGTAATAGAATATGCACGTAACGTGCTCGGCTATGCTGACGCTAACAGCCGCGAGATGGACGAGGCTACTCCACACAATGTCATCGACATCATGGAGGAGCAGAAGTCTATCACTCACATGGGCGGTACTATGCGTCTGGGCGGATACGAGTGTACGGTTCAGAAGGACACAAAGACATTCGAGGCTTACCAGCAGGAGAACATCGTGGAGCGTCACCGTCACCGTTACGAGTTCAACAACGAGTTCAAGAGCGAGTTTGAGAAGGCTGGCATGAAGTGTGTCGGCGTGAACGCAGAGAACGACCTCGTGGAGATTGTTGAAGTACCAGCAAACAAGTGGTACATCGGTACACAGTTCCACCCAGAATATTCTTCTACTGTTCTCAAGCCACACCCACTCTTCATGAGCTTCGTGAAGGCTGCCATAGACAATAACAACGCTAAGGGTAAGAAGAAAGCAAACTAAGTGATGATTGATAATTGAGTCTCTTGGGTGGAAAATCATTCCATGATTCTCATTAGGCGGAGTGAAGAGTGAAAAGTGAAAAATCGCCTGCGGCGGAGTGAAGAGTGAAAAGTGAAGAGTGAAGAATGAAAGTTACTCTGTTCGCAGATATTAATCACTAATTCTATACTCCTCATTCGTCTCTTTACTCCCGATATCTCCAGTTAACTACTTGCGAAACTCCAGTTATTAATTATTAATTTCACATTCGTCTTTTTACTCCAAGAGCAAAGCGATTACTACAGTTTACTCCTTTTCACTCCTAAAGAAAAAAAAGAAAGAAAAAAAACAACAAAACAATAGATGAAAGATAAGAACCAAATTATTGGATGGACTCTCATCATGATGTTGCTTGTGGGATGGATGTTTTACAGCAACCACGATGCACAGCAGCAGCAGATAGAGCGTCGCATTCAGGATTCAATCAGGCAGGTCGAGCTGAAGAAGCAGACTAAGATTGACGAGCAGAAGGCTCTTGCCGATGCAAAGCAGAAGCAGGAGGAAATGACCGACAGTCTCAACCCGTTCTTCGCTGCTCACAAGAATACTGCCGGAACAACGACTATCAAGAACGAGCTTCTGGCTCTCACTATCAGTAACAAGGGCGGTCAGATTGAACGCGTGGAACTCCTCGACAATAAATATAAAGGTAAGGAGGGCGGAAACGTCGTTCTGTTTGACAAGGGCGACAGCCAGTTTGACATTGCCATCGACGGCAAGAATCTTAACATCAACACCGAGGATTTTTTCTTCACACCTACAGAGAAGGAAGACGGTGCTGTGAACATGCTTCTGCCTGTGGCTAACGGCTCATTCAACATCAAGTACTCTCTCGTGCCTAACTCTTACATCGTGAACATCGACATTCAGGCTGTAGGCATCGACGGATTCTTCCCAGCCAAGACCAAGAGCATGGCAATAACATGGCAGGAGAACCTGAAGCAGCAGGAGAAGGGTTACGAGTTTGAAAACCGCTACGCAACAATCACTTACCGCGACACCGACGACGACACCAACGAGCTTGACAATGCCGGCGGCGACAAGGTGAAGGATGAGTTTGACGAGAGCGTAAGATGGATTTCATACAAGGATCAGTTCTTCAGCCAGGTGCTCATAGCAGAGTCACCTATGGTAGTGAGCAAGATGTCATCAAAGCAGATTGCAAAGGGCAAGGGCTACCTGAAGACTTACGTCACAGACCTTACTGCAGACTTCGACCCTTCAGGCAAGAAGCCTACTAACTTCAAGATGTATCTCGGTCCTAACGACTTCCACACTCTGCGTGAAAACGAGGATATGATAGCATCCGACAACAACCTCGACCTCCAGTCGCTCGTATATCTCGGATGGCCTATCATCAGATGGGTGAACCGCTACTTCATCATCTACTTCTTCGACTTTCTGACAAGCTGGGGTCTGAACATGGGTATCGTTCTCCTGCTTCTCACTATAGCAATGAAGATTCTGGTGTTCCCGCTCATGCGCAAGTCACAGCTTGCATCTTCAAAGATGCGCGTGCTGCGTCCGAAGATTGACGAGATTTCTGCCAAGTACCCACGTCCTGAGGACGCAATGCAGAAGCAGCAGGAGATTATGCAGCTCTACAGCGAGTACGGCTCAAATCCTATGGGCGGATGTCTGCCAATGCTCATACAGATGCCTATCTGGATTGCACTCTTCAACTTCATTCCGAACGCTATCGAGTTGCGCGGACAGTCTTTCCTCTGGGCTGACGACCTCAGTACATACGACGACGTGATAAACTGGGGCTTCAACATCTGGGGAATCGGCGACCACCTCTCACTCTTCTGCGTTCTCTGGTGTGTCAGCACCGTGGCTTCGTCATGGTTCTCTATGCGCCAGCAGCAGGACAGCATGACTCCTGAACAGGCACAGCAGATGGGAATGATGAAATGGATGTCATACCTCATGCCTGTGATGTTCTTCTTCATGTTCAACGGCTACAGCTCAGGTCTGAACTACTATTACTTCCTGTCATCACTCATCAGCGTGCTCATGATGTGGTACCTCAGAAAGTCAACTGACGAGGTGAAGCTTCTCGCACAGCTCGAGGAGAACCGCAAGAAGCGCAAGGAACAGGCTGCAAACGGCAAGAAACCGTCAAACATGTTTGCAAGAATGCAGGAACTACAGCAGAAGCAGTTGGAAAAACTGCAGGAACAACAGAATGCACAAAATAAAAAGAAATAAATATCACCTCAAATAAATAACGTAGGGCGGAATTTTCATTCCGCCCTTAACTACTTTTTTATGAACAAAGCAACTATGTCGCTCATTGCAGCAACAATTATGACAATGACTGACGCAAACGCACAACCTCAACAATTCATCGGCAGACAGACGCCTAAAATTGAAAACCGCACACTCACACCTGAAGCTCTTTGGGCTATGGGACGCGTCGGAGGCGCATCTGTCTCACCCGACACGAAGACAATAGCCTACAACGTAAGCTATTACAGTGTGAAGGAAAACAAGAGTCACACAGTTATCTACACCATCAACAACGACGGTTCGGACGAACGTCTTCTCACGACGGCAAAGACGTCGGAGCTTGCTCCTAAGTACATCAAGGGAGGCGCACAGATTGCCTTCCTCGGAGTGGACAAGGACGGCACCATGCAGGTGTGGGCGATGAACGCCGACGGCAAGGAGCGCAAGCAGCTCTCACACGAGAAGGAAGACGTGGAGGACTTCTTGTTCTCACCTGACGAGAAGAAGGTTATACTCGTGAAGTCTATCAAGTACGGCAAGCGCACAAGCGACCTCTATGCCGACCTTGACAAGGCAAGCGGAAGAGTGATTAACGACCTCATGCACCGTCACTGGGACGAGTGGGTGGAGAGCATTCCTCACTCTTACGTGGCTGACTTCGACGGTACAAGCATAACAAATGTAAAGGACATTCTCGAGGGCGAGCCTTTCGAGTGTCCGATGAAGCCTTTCGGCGGCATAGAGCAGCTGGCATGGAGCAAGGACAGCAAGACCATTGCATACACTTGCCGCAAGCTCGAAGGACGTGACTATGCGTGCTCAACGGATGCAGACATCTATCTCTACACAATCGAGACAGGCAAGACAAAGAACATCTGCAAGCCTGAGGGATATGTACGTCCTGCCGTTGACTACACTGAGTCACTCGTAAACCAGAAGGTGAACACTGAGGCACCTGTTGTAGGCGGAATGACTTTTGCCGGCTACGACATCAACCCTTCATTCTCTCCTGACGGCAAGTACATTGCATGGCAGAGCATGAAGCGCGACGGATATGAGTCAGACATCAACCGTCTCATCGTGATGGACCTCAAGACTGGACAGTGCCGTCAGCTTGCTGCCGACTTCGACAGCAACGTGGACTCATACACATGGAGTGCTGACAGCAAGACGATATACTTCAACGGTGTATGGCACGGAGAGACACATATCTACGCTGCCGACGTGAAGTCTGGTGCAAGCAAGAAGATTACAAGCGGACAGTATGACTACACAAGCGTGGCATTGCTCGGCAAGAATCTCTTGTGTTCACGTCAGTCTATGTGTGAACCAAGCGACTACTTCCTCGTTGACATCAAGACAGGAAAGGCTACACGTGTGACAAACGAGAACAAATATTTTGCAGAAAACATTGACTGGGGTACTGTTGAGCCTCGATGGACAAAGACTACTGACGGCAAGGACATGCTCTCATGGATTGTTCTGCCACCGCACTTCGACAAGAACAAGAAATACCCTACCCTTCTCTTCTGCGAGGGAGGACCTCAGAGCCCTGTAAGCCAGTTCTGGTCTTTCCGCTGGAACATGATGATTATGGCTGCCAACGGCTACGTGGTTGTTGCTCCTAACCGTCGCGGTCTGCCAGGATTCGGACATGAATGGAACGAGGAGATTTCGCTCAACTACGGCGGTCAGTGCATGGACGACTATTTCTCATCAATAGACGATGCAGCAAACAACCTCCCTTACGTGGACAAGAACCGTCTGGGATGTGTGGGTGCAAGCTTCGGCGGATCTTCTGTATATTGGATTGCAGGTCACCACAACAAGCGTTTCAAGGCTTTCATTGCTCACGACGGTATCTTCAACATTGAGCAGCAGTATCTTGAGACTGAAGAGATGTGGTTTGCTAACTGGGACATGGGTGGTGCATTCTGGAACGGTCACGACCGCACATTCTCTAACAGCCCTCACCGCTTCGTGGACAAGTGGGACACTCCTATCCTCTGCATCCAGGGTGAGAAGGACTACCGCATCGTGACTTCTCAGGCTATGTCTGCTTTCAACGCAGCACGTCTCCGCGGCATTCCTGCCGAGTTCCTGTGCTTCCCTGATGAGAACCACTGGGTACTCAAACCACAGAACGGCATCCTCTGGCAGCGCCGCTTCTTCAACTGGTTGGATAAATACGTGAAATAATTAAGAATTAATAATTAACTGAAGTTTCGCAAGTAGTAAACTGGAGTTAACTTCGTGAAGTAAAAAGGAGTAACCGCTTCGCTCAGGACGATACTCTTTCGCCTACGGCGGAATGAAGAATGAAGAGTGAAGAATGAAGAATACTCTATCGCAGCAGACATATCCGTAAACAGACATTCGTCTCTTTACTCCCGATAACTCCGCTTAACTCCTTTTTTACTCCAAGCAAGTAAAGCGTTAGCGATACTTGCGAAAGTTGAGAACACTTATAACAAAATAACTAAATATGAAGAAGATATTCAAATGGATAGGCATAGTATTGACAGCCTTTGTATTCCTTGGAACATTCGTGTTCCTATACCAAAAGTCACAGCCTAAGGAGGATGTGTATGAAATCAACACAGTAGCCCTGAAGGACCTGGAGAAGTCAACCATCGTGAACGGTAAGATAGAGCCGCGCGACGAGGTAAACATCAAGCCGCAGATTTCAGGCATCATAGCCGAACTCTACAAGGAGGCAGGCCAGATGGTGAAGAAGGACGAGGTGATTGCAAAGGTCAAGGTCATCCCTGACATGGGCAACCTCAGCTCGGCAGAGAACCGTGTCAAGCTGGCTGAGATTTCCTTCCGTCAGGCAAAGACCGACTTCGAGCGCATGCAGAAGCTCTTCAAGGAGAATGTGGTCAGTGCCGAGGAGTTTGAGAAGAGCGAGGTCACATACAAGAATGCCCAGGCAGAAGTGGCAAACGCCAAGGACGCCCTCAACATCGTGCGCGAGGGTATATCCATTTCCAATGCACAGATGAGTACCACTCTCATCCGCTCTACCAACGACGGACTCATCCACGACGTGCCAGTCAAGGTCGGTAACTCCGTCATCCTTAGTAACTCGTTCAACGACGGTACTACCATCGCCACCGTTGCCGACATGAACAAGCTCATCTTCCGAGGCAACATCGACGAGACTGAGGTAGGCCGCATAGTAGAGGGCATGCCTGTCGAAATCACCGTGGGAGCCGTGCAGGGACTGAAGCTGAAGGCACAGCTCGAATACATCTCTCCTAAGGGAGTGCAGACCAACGGTGCCAACCAGTTCGAGATAAAGGCTGCCATAGAGGTGCCTGAGGGCACGAGCCTTCGTTCGGGCTACGGCGCCAACGCAACCATCGTTCTCGACCGTGCCAAGAAGGTGGTCAGCGTGCCAGAGGCATCGCTTGAGTTCGTGGGCGACTCTACGTTCGTATATGTCATGACCGACTCCGTGCCAAAGCAGAAGTTTGAACGCCGCCAGGTCAAGACGGGACTCAGCGACGGTATGAACATAGAGGTGAAGTCAGGCCTCAAGATTGGAGACAAGGTTCGTGGAATACTTAAAGTGGATGAAAAGTAACGTATGAAAAAGTCGATTATAATCACATCGTTGCTGTTGCAGGGCTTCTTCGTGACAGCCCCGGCACAGCAGGCATGGACGCTCCAGCAGTGCATCGACCACGCCGTCGAGCACAACCTGTCCGTGAAGCAGTATGAGGATGCTGTGGAGCAGCAGAAGATAACGCTGAGCACCACCAAGAACCGCCGTCTGCCAAACCTTTCGGCTTCGGCAAACGAGAGCCTCGGCTTCGGACGCGGACTGACGGAGAACAACACATACATCAACCGCAACACCCAGAGTACAAGCTTCGACATCAGCACCAACATGCCGCTCATCACGGGCGGACAGCTGCCCAACGAGATAAAGCAGCGCAAGCTCGACCTCCAGGCGGCACTTGCCGACCTCGACAATGCAAAGGAAAGCGTTGCCCTGCAGGTCATATCGGCATACCTCGAAGCCGTGTGCCAGAAAGACCTTGTGAAGGTGGCAGAGATGCAGGTGGAGCTGTCGGATGCTCAGGTGAAGCGCATGCAGCTGCTGTTCGACAACAAGAAGGCTTCGGGCGCAGAGCTTGCACAGATTAAGGCTACAAAGGCCAATGACGAGGCATCCCTCACCCAGAACCGCAATGCCTACATGCTTGCGTTGCTCGACCTTTCCCAGCTGCTCGAACTGCCTTCACCCGAGAACTTCGATGTGCAGGCACCTACGGTTGACGATGTCAACAGCGTCGTACTGCCGCTGCCCGACGCCGTGTATAGCGAGGCTTTAGGCCTGAAACCGCAGATACAGGCCGAACAGTTCCGCCTCAAGAGCGCAGAGAGAGCCGTGAGCGTTGCAAAGTCGGCATATTATCCTACTCTGTATTTCGGCGCAGGCATGGGAAGCTCCTACTACAAGATGGAAGGCGCAAGGGCAAATTCGTTCGGCACGCAGCTGAAGGACAACTTCAACCGCTACCTCAGTTTCTCGCTCTCGGTGCCTATCTTCAACCGCTTAGCCACTCGCAATTCGGTGCGTGCCGCCAAGGTGCAGGTACACACCCAGCAGATACAGCTCGAGAACACGCGCAAAGCCCTCTACAAGAGCATACAGCAAGCATACTACAATGCCGTGGCTGCACAGCGCCAGTGCGTCAGCACGGACGTGTCGCTCGCCTCGGCGCGTGAAGCCTTCGCGCTCATGAAGACCAAGTATGAGAACGGCAAGGCGAATGCCACCGACTTCCAGGACTCTAAGACCACGCTTGTCAAGGCTGAGGCTTCGGCGGTTCAGGCAAGATACACCTTCATGTTCCGCCAGAGGATTCTCGACTTCTACCGCACTGTGAATGTGAAATAGGAATACAGCCAACCATATAATAAGTCCCGTTCAATCAATGTCCGACATTGTTTGAACGGGGCTTTTTTATGTGTATGTAGTTATGCGCAACCGATGTTTCTACGGATATTCTACGGGTCTTCTACGGATTTTCTACGTATTTCTACGGATGCTACCCGTAGAAAACCCGTAGCCGACCCGTAAGGAATGCGTAGCCGACCCGTAGGAGAGTCGGTGGAGAACCGTTGCAGACTTGGAACAGATGTGTTGTTCTGCACATTCAAAGAGCCGTTTGTCTTGATGCTTCTGTCCCGTGTTGTGCGATTGGTGTTCTCTGTAATGCAAATGTAGTGATAATCTTTTATATAGCCAAGCTTTGCCGCGTAAAAAACATTCTGCTGTGGCACACGCTGCCGTGCATGGTGTGGACGGGCAATGACATGGATGCCGTTGCCGTGGAGAGCGGTGCGGCGTGGCTGCCGGCTATATCCTGAATGTGATGACAGACTGGTCGCGCATGTTGCGCATGGCAGGAATCTCCCAATCGACTGTGCCCAGTTCGTAGGTGTCGATGCCCGTGTCCGAATATATGGAGTCGGTCTCGATGCCTATGGTGTAGAGGTCGTAGTCGGTGATGCGCTTTCCGGGGAAAAGCGTCTGCAGCTTGTCGATGGCGGCACGGTGGCACAGTTCTACGTCGATGTCTTCCTCGTCCATCAGGAAACGGCGGAACACGAATATGTTTTCTCCTTCTTCCATAATTCTTTTTCTTTTTGTTGCAAAATTAGTATAAAATAACGAACTTTGCCTGTAATATCGGAGATAACTGCATTGTTGTGGTTGGATTCTATGAAAATGGCAATAATAACCGTATAAAAGAATTAGATGTTCAATAAACGTTTGGTTTCACTGCTGCTTGCAGTGACGGTGGTGTGTGGTGCGTCGTGGGCACAGAACTATGCTAAGAGGGCTCGTGAGTTCTTCAAGGCTAAGACTGGCAGGACGCTCAGTCTGTCTGTAGGTCAGGAGACGGAGAACTGCGTCATGCTGAAGAACGATATACGCGGATGCTTCGTGCTGATGTGCAAGCAGGAGTTCGACAGCATTCTTGCTTCGCCCGTGCTGGCATACAGCGGTGAGTCGTCCACGTCGTTCAGCGACGGAAGCCATGCCGACATGAAGATTATGAAGTATTACGACCGTGTGCTGACGGAGATTAAGGAAAAGGGAGCGGCTTATCGTGACGTGCTCGGCATGCAGGGAAAGGTCAGTCCTCTCATATCGCCCCTGTGCCTTTCGCAGCAGAAGGTCGATTTGTCGATAGTGGGAATGCAGGGCACTGTGCTTGCGGGCTGTGTGCCTATTGCCGCCACTCAGCTGATGTATTACTATAGCTGGCCGGAGCAGGCAGAGGGCTCGTTTGCCTACTACCGCTCGGAGGATGTGTCGGGCATAGTGAAGATGGACGGTATCAACTTCTCATGGCCTGAGACGCTTGAACTGTCGAAAGACAGACACTTTGTAATACCCAAGCCTTTCATTGCTCTCAACGGAATGTTGTTCGATGCAAACTTCGGCGAGAGTGGTACGACGGCAAACTTGAAGAAGTCAAAGCGCCCGTTCATCAATCATTACCGCTATTCGCGTAAGATGTGTTTCGACTGGGTGCATGACGACAGTCTGCTGCTGTCCACCGTGAAGAGCGAGCTTGAGGCTTCGCGTCCTGTTATTCTGGCACGTTGGCAGCATGCCTTTGTGTGCGACGGCTATGAGGACGGCTATCTGCATTTCAACATGGGATGGGGCGGCTACTTCAACGGCTTCTTCCGCATATTCCCCGACATGGGGCATAGTGGCGAGGACGATTTCTTTGATATTTTGTGCGGCATAACTCCTGAGAAGAACACCAAGTTCACGGGCAAGTCCGTGAGCCTTACGGAGCCGGGCACGCTGGCAAGCCATATCACCGACGAGGATTTCAATACTCTCGATTCGCTGTGTGTCGAGGGACTGATTAACGGCAAGGACATAGCCCTGCTCCGTCAGCTGGCTGGAGCGGCAGGGGTGGATGTGCCTTTCGAGAAGAGGGGTGTGCTGCGTGTGCTCGACTTGGGCAAGGCTACCATAGTAGCTGCCAAGGATGAGTATTATGTGCAGCGAGGCATTGTGATGACGCATAAGGAATGGGCAGACTGCCATGAGTATAACAACTGCTACGTGGAGGAGGTCGTGCCCGACAAGCAGTATTCGTACCATTACTTCACCAACAAGCAGACCGTGGGCTATTTCATGTTCCAGGACTGTGACAATCTGGAGACTCTTGTCATTCCTTCCGACACGAAGAAAATCATGTTTGAAGCCTTTAGGTATTGTACTTCGCTCCGTCGTTTTGTCGTGCCTTCGTCGGTGACGACCTACAGCACCCGTCTGTTTGAACATTGCATGATGCTGGAGACAGTTTCTGTGCCGAAGGACGGCATGGGAATTAGCCCGAACTATAAGAATCCTGAGAGTGACATGTACTGGGTACGCAATGGATATCCGTATATGCAGATTGTAGAGTATTAGTACGCATTGTGCATCGTTGCCATTCTGTATGGTTACGGGGGATAAGTGTCATGACTGGTACATTAAAAGTGCCGCTTTACGAGTCGTAAACAATATGTTTATGCAACGTAAAGCGGCACTTTGTGTCGTGGCTCACGGGAGGGGAAGCCGTTTGTTATGTCAGCATATAATTCAATATGTCGATTTGTTATATCATATTGTCAGTCGCAATGATTTGTCCGTCGAACATGTTGAGTATGCGGTCGGCATAGAGGGCGTCGCGCTGGTTGTGTGTCACCATGATGATGGTCGTGCCTTCTTCGTGTAGCTGCTGCAGAAGGTCGAGCACTTCCTTGCCGTGCTGTGAGTCGAGGTTGCCCGTAGGCTCGTCGGCAAGAATGAGGTCGGGGTTGCATATCACGGCGCGTGCAATGGCTACTCGCTGCTGCTGTCCGCCTGAGAGCTGGTGAGGGTAGTGCATGGCGCGGTGGCCGATGTTCAGTTTCTTGAGCATGGCCGATACGCGTTGGCGGCGTTCTTCCTTCTTGACTCCTATGTAGGTAAGCGGCAGTTCGACGTTCTCCTGCACGTTGAGCTCGTCGATGAGGTTGAAGCTCTGGAACACGAAGCCTATGGTGCCGCGCCTGAGGGATGTCAGTTCCTTTTCCTTCAGCGTGCTGACTTCCTTGCCGTTGAGGTAGTAGCGTCCCTCGGAAGGATTGTCGAGCAGTCCGAGGATGTTGAGGAGGGTGGTCTTGCCGCATCCTGACGGTCCCATGATGGCGAGGAACTCTCCCTTCTTGACTTCGAGGTTTATGCCGTTGAGGGCAACGGTCTCGACATCGTCGGTGGCGAAGGTCTTTTTTATGTTTTCTACATTTATCATTGTCATAGTTATTCTGTTTTTAAGCTTTTGATGGGTTTCTCGTTGGCGTTGAACCATGTCTGTGTGGTTATTGTCAGCCATACTGTTATGAACAGCACAGCCAGGGCGAACGGGTATGCCACCCATAGGTATGGACTCTGTACGGTGTAGTTGCTTAGCACTATCTGTATGATGTAGTGGCTGATTGGTATTGACAGTATGAAGCATACCGCCAGCGTAATCATGTACTTCTTGGTGAACATGAGCAGAATCTCGGTGGTTGAGGCTCCGAACACTTTGCGTATGCCTATTTCCTTGCGCATGTGCTCGCTGTCGAAGAGCGTGAGGCAGAAGATGCCTATGAGCGTGGTGATGATGTACACCAGTGCTATGATGTTAATCTGATTGTAGAAGATGATGTCTTTGTCGTAGAGACCTTTGAGGCTCTCGTTGAGGCTGCTCATTTCGAGCTGTAGTTTCTCGTTCGGATTTATCTGTCCGTACACCTTCTCTATCTCGTTCTGTACTTTATTCATGTTTGCTTTGTCGCTGAGACGTATGTTGATGACGTCGTTGCGCTTTTGCAGGTAGGCGTTGAACTCCTCCGGGCCTTCGATGAGGAAGGCTATGATAAAATCGTCGGAGGCGGTGTTGAGGGAGTTGAAGATTACGTCCTTGCAGAATCCGAGTACGCGGTAGGCGTCGGAGTCCATGCCTTGTTCGGGCAGCAGGGCTGTTCCTTTCTTTATCCAGGGATATTTCTTGTGTACGGCTTCGTTGAAGATGTAGCCGCCAGTGGTGTTGTTGGCAATGTCGATGCTGTCGATGAGCGGTATGCCCATCGTGCGCATGTAGTTCTTATCTACCGGTATGACGGAGAAGAGACATTCCTGTTTGCGGTCGGGGGTGGTGCATGCCCATCCCAGGAGGTTCTTCTGTGTGACCAGCTCGGAGAACGAGAGGCTTACCGACTCAACGTTGTCAAGTTTCTTGATGGCATCGCGCAGCTTGCCTATGTTGTCGTGTGCCGTGTTGGAGTGTATGTAGGCGAAGAGTATATTGTCCTTGTCGAATCCGTAGTCGGTGGTGAGCACGAAGTGCTTTTGCAGCATGAAGCTTGCGGAGCATGTCAGGGCTACGGCGCAGTTGATGAACTGCATGCCCACGCGCAGGACGCGCATTCGCCTGCCGCGCTTCGAGAGTCCGTATGCTCCCTTGAGTGCCATAGAGGTAGGGTAGGATGTGATGATTATGGCTGGGAAGATGTATGGTACGGTTGATAATATCACCGCCGTGAGCAGGGTGTAGAGCGACATGCGTATGTGGTTGAGCGGACTGATGTCGCCGTCGATGACGGTGTCGAGCACGAAGGTGAGGGTCATGGCGGTGAGGTAGGCAAGCAGTCCGGTGATGAGCGACTCTGCAAGTATTTGTATTATGAGTGACATGCGGCTTGCACCCAGTACCTTGCGCGTGTTGATGTTCTTGATGCGTATGGGCAGGAGTGCAAGGGCAAAGTTCTTGTTGTTGATGGATGTAATGGTGATGATGATGAGTGAGAATGCAAAGAGTATGAAGACGATGTTCCAGTTGCCGTTGTCGAGCGCCTTGTCTGTGTTTGAGAAGTATGTGTCGTAGAGCGGGCGCAGTATGATTCTCATGTCTTCTTTCGGGTAGTTGCCCAGGATGGGGAGGAGCATGTTGCGTATGGCTTTGGCGAGTTCTTTCTCCACCTTATGGCGGTTGATGGTGTCGTCGAGCTGTATGTATGTGTAGTAGGACATGTTGCCTGGGTTTTGGGTGTGTCCGTTAAGTCCGTAGAAATAGACGTCGTTGGGCACGCAGCAGTTTTTGGGGAAGTCCTGGTACACACCTGCTATGCAGAATTTGTATTCGCCTCCCTCGTTCCATTTTATGGAGTCGCCAACTACGTTGTCCTTTCCGTAGAGGTTTCGTGCAAACGAAAGCGGCACGATGACGTCGCCGTCGTTGTGCTTGGGAGTGCTGTACAGCATTTTGATGTTGAAGAATGACAGCATTTCTGCACAGCTGCTGTGGATGTTTGTAAGGCAGGTGTGCTCCACGCCTGTGCTGTCGATGTGGGTTGCGGACCACGGCATGGTGTATTGTTTCTGAATGAAGGCGTATTTGTCCACGTGTTTCAGGGTGTCGAGTATGAACTTGGTAGGCAGCGACAGTACGGTGAAGTGGATGCTGTCGTCGGTGAATACCGGTCCTTCAATCTCGGCTCTGTACATCTTCTGCCAGCCGTCGAAGCATGTGTTGTAGTTGACGTTCTCTTCCACTTTGGTGAAGAACGTGAAGAAGCACATCAGGGCGATGCACTGGCCTGCGAAGTGGAGTATGCTTGCCAGCTTGAAGCGGCGTAACAAGTGTATGATGCTGTTTATGATTTGCGATAATTGAATCATCGGTTATTTGTTTTGTTCTTTGTATCGGTGTTTTGTATAATTGTCCATAGATTATTATCGGGGCAAAGTTACAATAAAGTTGATATGTGGACAAGAATAGGGTGGAAAAAAGCCTTCTGTATGTCTCTTTTTGGTTCCTAAAGTGGCATTTCGTCGTGTATTGCGAAAGTAACAAATACAAAGCATTTGCTATTTGGATGTAATAGTTTGTTATAAAATGTCAAAATATTTTACAGAATTCTTTAAAAAACGTTTAATATGGCAATAAATATGTTTTTGAATGTTGGCTTGTTATTTAAAGTCATTACCTTTGCAGCATTGATGAGATTGAAAGTTGAAGCACGTGTGTGTTGTAAGCTTTCTATTATTTGAGGTTTTATTAAAAATTAGTTATTTATTTGTAAAACAGAATTGCCCGACTCGTGACGAGCCGGGCAATACATTTTATTATACGAGACCCATTCGGGTCTGTCCGTTGTTGCTTGTTATCTTATGGATTAATCTGTTGTGTGGAAGTCGTAGTTGTTCTCTTCCATGTACTTCTTGTATGTCTCGTACCAGTTGTCGCCTCTTTCCTGTGACTCGTACTCCAAATCCCAGTGGAAGTCGCTGTCGTATGTGAATGCGAAGTTGTAGTCAGCAGACAACTGTGAGTCATTGTAGAATCCAGTGAAGTTTTCTGAGTTGATACCTGGAGCGTAGAAGTTCACCATGTTGTCATTTCCCTCGTAGATTGGCTTTCCATTGTATGTAGGAATGCTTTCCTCATCGTAGTTGATGGTTACTGTAACTGGATGAACGTGCTTGTTGATAACCCACTTGAAGGTACGATATACCTGAACGTATGGTCCGTAGTCGTAGTAGTCAATCTGCTTTCCAGTTCCTTGCTGAGCGAATGAGTTGTTTCCGCTGTCGAAGCATAAACGTGTGTGCTTGGCCAGACATTTTACTTTTGTGCCTGGAGTCTCAGGATTTTCAACTGAATATTCTGCAAAGAACACGTCACTGTCCCACTGTCCAGAGAGAGTTACTCCATTGTTCTTCTCATCTTCACATGACGAGAATGCTATGCCTGCAACGAAGAGCAGGAGTGCTGTAAATAATAAATTAACTTTTTTCATAATTATTCATTTTTGGTGTTATGGCGGCAAAGGTAATGATTTTTATCAAATCATTTGTGAAACAAATATGTTATTTTTTACTAATAGCATTATAATTTGCTGTTTTTGTAGGAAACAACTATTTAGTGTAGAGGTAATTTGTGGCTAATGCGTAGAAATATACGGGTTGGTGGCAGATGGTGGTGTAGGTGTTTCGGCGGCTTGAGTGCGTGTTTTTCGTGTTTTTTTGTTGTTTGCTGCGTGTTTTGGCGTTTACATTTCTTATTTCTAAGTCTTAAAATTTAACTTTTCCATTAACTTTTGGAGTGGTTTCAAGCCTGGCTTTTTTGGGGGGGCGGTTTTCTGCGATTCTCGCCTGTCATTTGTGCTGTGCCAGATGGAATGGGGACGGCTTACAGTCCCATTGCATTCCACAGGCTGTAGCGTGCTTCGGGATTGATGCTCTCGAGGCGGTGGAGCATGTCGGTCATCGTGGCGCGCTGGCTCGTGGTTTCGTATGGGCATAGTGCTTTCTGCTTGGTGAATCCTAACTCGGCTGCTATCTCCTTGATGTCGGCTTCGGGCACGAGGCACAGGGGGCGTATGATTTGCAGGTCGTAGTGCTTCATCTGCAGTTTTGGCAGCATGGTTTGTGTGGAGCCTTCGAATGTTATGTTCATGAGGAAGGTGGTGAGGATGTCGTCGTTGTGGTGGCCGAGTGCTATCTTGTTGAATCCGTTGGCGCATGCGAATTCAAACAGCGTCTTTCGGCGGTTCCACGAACAGAGGAAGCACTTGGTCTTGTTGGGGTCGGTGGATTCGTTGAATGAGGAGTGGAGTATGTGAAGCCTTACGCCGAGCGACTCGCAGAAATGTTGTATGTATGTGCGGTCGGTTTCGTAGGGTATGTTGTCCATGATGATGTGGGCAGCCTCGACCTTTATTGAAGGCTTGAAGATGCGCGCGCGCTGTGACAGCAGTCTGACGAGTTCGAGGGAGTCCTTGCCGCCGGAAAGGGCAATGAGGATTCGGTCGCCGTCCTCGAGGAGGCTGTACTTCACGCATCCCTTGTTGAACGCCTTGCGGATGCGTGCTTCTATGATGTCTGCTTTTGTCTTCATCTGATGGGTTGTGGTAAGTGTATGTTGCTCAGACGTGCTCCCTGATGTCTTCTTTCATTTCGAAGGTGTAGTCGTCCTCGCTGTGGTAGATGATGGATATGCTGTCCACTTGGAACGGCATGTCGAAGTATCCGTTGCGTGCCATGTACTCGTGGAGGGCTCTGTAGATGTTGTTAATCTTCCTGCGGTCTATAGCCATGTCGGGGGTGCCTCGCTCGTCGCTGCTTCGCGTCTTGACTTCCACGAAGTGGAGCACTCCGTCCTTGCGTGTCACGAGGTCGAGCTCGCAGCCTCGGTGAAGGTTCCAGTTGTGTGCCAGCAGGGTGTGTCCCTGACGCATGAGGCGGAGGGCTGCTATTTCCTCGCCGTTGCGTCCCAGTTCTGCCGCCTTGTCCTTGAGAATGAGTGATGAGGCTTTCTTGCTTTGCATGAGGTTGTCGATGTATTCCTGCGTGTAGCAAGTGCCGTCGTCGAAGATGTGGCATACTTTCAGCCCTTGTGCGCTCAGTGCCTTGCCTATGAGGCGGTAGCGGTTGCTGGAGTAAACGTGGTGTGAGCTTTCGACGATGAGGATGGTCATGTCTTGCCGCGCTCCTGTGGCTATGCGCTTTATGCCGTCTTGGAATGTGAGTAGTCGGGAAACTTTCTGGTAGAGAGGTTCGCCTTTGGAGGAGAGTGCCGATGACGGGTAGAAGCCGAAGGCGTAGGAGAATGAAAGGCAGCGTATGCCTGTCTTGGCGAAGGCTTCTTCCAGGGTCTTGGTGTCGTAGCCGTCGGCCGATGCCGTGGTGGTGCTCATGCGGGTGTCGGCAACATATTGTACTCCATAATTCTTTGCGTATTGAATTATGGACGACAGTGGTATGTGCTGGCTGCCTATGGTGTAGATTATGCTTGGCATGGGTGTTATGCGAACTCCTGTTCCTTGAACTTCTTAATCTTGTCCTGTGCGCCGGCTACGATGATGTAGTCGTTTGCCTGGAACACCATTGCCGGGTCTGGATTCATGAAGATGTTGTCGTCGGGACGCACGATGCCCATCACGATGCATGATGCCTGTTCGCGTATGCCTGACTTCATGATGCTCTTTCCGATGAGGGCGGAGTCCTCGGCTATGTGTATATGTTCAAGTGAGATTGATGCTTTTGATTCGTTGCCGTCGTTCTTCACTACGCTGCCGTTGATGAGTTTCGTGAAGCGGTCCATCTGCTGGTCGGTTCCGGCCACGATGAGACGGTCGTGAGGGTAGATGTGGCGTTCGCCGCCTGGCACGAGGATGTTCATCTCGCCTCGCATGATGCTTACTACGCTGACACCTGCACGCTGGCGTATGTTGAGGTCCTTCAGACGCTTGCCGCAGAATATGGAGTTCTCGGGCACGTCAAACTCGGATATGTGGATATCTAAGGCGAGGAGTGCTTCCTTGTCCATGCTCTTCACGGCGCGTCGTGCCTCGGCGAGGTTCTCGCGTGCGTAGAGGTTCTCAGTGAAGTGGTGGACGATGTGGTGTACCAATGTGAGGCGTGCCACGTGGCTTATTATGATGCGTGAGAGCCGTTGCAGCGTGCTCTTAGTCTTTTGCTTGCTATGTGGGTTTTGGCGTGTGGCAAGGTGTTCCTTTGTCTTGTTGCTCAGATGACTGTTGAAGAAGTCGATGGTCGGGTAGGCAAGGTTCATGATGTAGGGCGTGAGGAAGGTGGTGAGTACTGATACGGCTACTACGATAGGGTAGAGGCTCGGGTCGGTCACGCCGAGTTCCTGGCCGAGGGCGGCGATGATGAATGCGAACTCACCAATCTGTACGAGGGAGAAGCCTGTTTGGAACGATACTCTTATGGATTGTCCTGAGAGGAACGTGCCGAGGCTGCCGAAGGTTATCTGTCCGAAGATGACGATGGTGGAGATGATGGTTATCGGCATCCAGTATTTTACAAGTAGTTCGGGGTTTATCATCATGCCTACTGACACGAAGAAGATGCTGCCGAAGATGTTTTTCACAGGAGTGATGAGGTGTTCTATCTTTTCTGCCTCAATGGTTTCGGCAAGTATCGAGCCCATGACGAATGCGCCGAGGGCTGAGCTGAAGCCTGACTCTACGGCAAGAAGCACCATGCCGAGGCATAGGCCTATGGAGAGTATGGTGAGGGTTTCGT
This sequence comes from Bacteroidaceae bacterium, assembly GCA_017450985.1. Classification (GTDB taxonomy): domain Bacteria; phylum Bacteroidota; class Bacteroidia; order Bacteroidales; family Bacteroidaceae; genus Minthosoma. The sequence goes on along the minus strand of JAFSSN010000176.1, from coordinate 9,075 downwards.
CGTTGAGATAGCTGCGGAAGTGCTTGAAGAAGCTTGGGAGAATGTATATACCCGTTATGAACCACACGAAGAGGTAGGTGATGAGTTTGCCTATCTGGAAGAGCATCTCCTGTCCTTCAAACTTGTTCTTTACGGCTATGGATGACAGCAGTACCATGAGGATTACGGCGAAGAGGTCTTCCACCACCAGGATGCCGAAGCATACTTTTGCGAACTTATGGCTGCGCAAGCCTGCATCGTCAATGGCCTTGAACACGATGGTGGTACTCGACATACAGAGCATTCCTCCGAGGAAGAGTGAGCTTATCTGGTTCCATCCCATGAGCATGCCGGCTATGTAGCCCGTCGTCATCATGCCCACGACGATGGTGCCTGCCCCGATGATGGCGGTGCTGCCCACTTGGATGAGTTTCTTGATACTGAATTCAAGTCCGAGGGAGAACAGCAGGAACAGCACTCCGATGTTGCCCCATGTGTTCACGCTCTGCTCGTTGGAAATCCATGATTCACCGAGCATGTGGGGACCTACGAGGAGTCCTGCAACTATGTAACCAAGCACTACTGGTTGCTTGAAGAGCTTGAAGAGCAGGCTTGTTATGCCCGCTGTAAGCATTATGATGCAAAGGTCTTTTATCATTCTAAGTCTGTTTTGATTAAATGTGACGGAGTGCTGTTAGCCCTTCGTTATTCGTCCGTTCCTTCCTCGCCGAGGTGCTTGTCCCAAAGGTAGTGCTGTGTGTCGCGTGCAATGACGTTCGACAGCAGGAGCAGGGCGATGAGGTTAGGAATGGCCATGAAGGCGTTCATGATGTCGGCAAGGTTCCACACGAGTGTGAGGCTCATTGTTGCGCCGGCGTACACGAAGAGGATGTACACCACGCGGTAGAATACAATGGAGCGTTTGCCGAAAAGGTATTCCATAGCCCTCTCGCCGTAGTAGCTCCATCCGAGGATGGTGCTGAACGAGAAAGTGATAATTCCGAATATGAGGATTGGTGTGCCGAGGAATGGAATCATGGAGAATGCTTTCTTGGTGAGCATTGCTCCTGCCTCGACGCTTACTTCTGGATATGCTATGATGCTGGTTGTGATGACGAGTCCCGTGATGGCGCATATCACTACGGTGTCCCAGAATGTTCCTGTGCTTGACACGAGGGCCTGGCGCACTGGGTTGCGTGTCTGTGCGGCGGCTGCCACGATTGGGGCAGAACCCATACCTGACTCGTTGGAGAACAGTCCGCGTGCTATTCCATAGCGTGCTGCCACCATGATTGCTGTGCCGGCTGTGCCTCCGCCTACGGCTTTGGTAGAGAAGGCTTCGGTCACGATGAGGCGTATGGCATCGGGTATGTAGCTGTGGTTGACGCACAGTATGTAGATGCAGCCAAGCACATAGAAGAGTGCCATGAGCGGCACGAGGGCGGTGCACCAGTTGGCGATGTTCTTCACTCCGCCGATTACGACGAAGCCTACTATGGCTGCAAGGAAGAAGCCGCAGAACATCTTTGTGTATTCGGGTGCGAAGTAGTCGGCGCATATTATGCTCACATTCTCGCTTATGGCATTTGCCTGTACGGTGTTGCCTATGCCGAAGGCGGCAATGGCTGTGAACACGCAGAAGAGTACGCCGAGCCATCTCATGCCCAGTCCGCGCTCAAGGGCGTACATTGGACCTCCGAGCATGCGGCCGTTGGACGTGGTCACTCTGTATTTTACGGCAAGGAGTCCTTCACCGTATTTCGTTGCCATGCCGAACACGCCTGTGAGCCAGCACCACATAACTGCACCCGGTCCGCCGAGGCTTATGGCTGTTGCCACGCCGATGATGTTGCCCGTACCTATTGTTGCTGCGAGCGAGGTGGCGAGTGCGGCGAACTGGCTTACGTCGCCTTCTGCGTCTTTGTCTTTTGCTAATGAAAGCCTTATGGCTGTGAATATTTTTCTCTGTGGTATCTTTAGGCGGAATGTGAGGAATATATGTGTACCGAGTAGGAGGATGATCATTGGCCATCCCCATACATATCCGCTAATAAGTTCTGTTAATTGTAAGAAAGATTCCATTGTGTTTTGTGTTGAGAGTCTTACAGTTCGTTGCTGTTGATTCCGAGTGCGCTCATGAGTGAGTAACCGAGAATCTCTTGCTTGAATCCGTTGCCTTCTTGAGGCGTCATGGCGAAGAGGGTGGTGTTCTTGCCGTTGTCTTTGCTTTTGTCGAGCTGTTCACGCACCTTTGCACCATAATTTTCTATGTCGGAGATTATCATCACGTTCTCCACTTTTTGGTCATCGAGAATGACTGTCAGGGTGTCAAGGAAAAAGAATTCCTTTGTCGTGATGTTTGTCTCGACAGGGTATGCGTACATACTAAACTCACCGAGATTGTCTGTAAACGCTTTTAAGTGTATCTCATTGGTGAGGTTGGAAGGACTGAAATTCTTCAGCGTTGTGTTTTTTTTATTATATATAAAGATTACTTGAATGTCATTTTGTTGAGGCTTCAATCCTCCGTCCAGTGCTATGCAGTCCAACCAGTGTGCAAGGTCTGCTTCTGGGATTCGGCGCTTGAGTATGCGCTCGAAGTTCACTATGAGGTCGGAAGCTACTTTGTCTATATATTCTGCGTCAACAAGTATTACGTTCTTGCTGAGCTTGTTGTTGCTATCAGTCGTCATTATGAATTATTTTTGCAAATGTAACTAAATTTTATAATATCAGACAATATTTTATATAAAAAAATTTCTCTTTGCCAGGGAATCCTGACAAAGAGAAAAAAAATTGCTTATCATCACGACAAGCAATCTTTACTAACCTTAAAATAAATCTAATACCATGAAAAACACGTTGCAAAGGTACGGGTTTTAGTCATACATGCAAGTGTTTATATAAAAAAACTTGCGTACAATATTATATTTTAACATTTGCACGCAAGTTTAAGTGATAAATTGTGTAAAAATGTAATTTATTCTACGTATAACACTAATCCTTTGAGGTATTCGCCCTCAGGATGATAGATGTTGATTGGGTGATCGGCTGGTTGGTGAAGCTGATGGAGGATGCGTACCTTACGTTTTGCTGCGGCTGCAGCAGAGAATACGGCAGTGCGGAAATGCTCCTTGTCAACGGCTTGCGAACAGCTGAACGTAAATACTATTCCGCCTGGGGTAATCTTCTCGAATGCTTTCTTGTTGAGGCGTGTGTATCCTTTGAGTGCATTGCGGAGTGCATCTTTGTGCTTTGCGAATGCTGGAGGGTCGAGAATGATGAGGTCGTAAGGCGTTGTCATTTGCTCAAGGAACTTGAAGGCGTCCTCTGCAAATGCTTCGTGGCGTGGGTCGCCAGGGAAGTTGAGTTCCACATTGGCGTTTGTGAGGTCGATGGCTTTCTGTGAAGAGTCCACAGAGTGTACCAGTTCGGCACCACCACGCATGGCGTAGAATGAGAATCCGCCTGTGTAGCAGAACATGTTGAGTACCTTGCGTCCCTTGGCGTAGTGCTCAAGCAGGCTGCGGTTGTTGCGCTGGTCAACGAAGAAACCTGTCTTCTGTCCCTTGAGCCAGTCAACATGGAACTTCAGTCCATTCTCTATTGCTACATCGTCGGCGCTACCTCCGAGGAGGAATCCGTTTTCCTGTCCAAGTTCAGCCTTGTATGGCAATGTTGTCTCAGACTTGTAGTATATATTCTTGAGCGTGTTGCCCATCACTTCTTTGAGTGCTTCGGCAATAGTCTCGCGGTCGGTGTGCATTCCCACAGAGTGAGCCTGCATGACTGCTGTCTTGCCGTAGATGTCGATGACAAGTCCTGGAAGGTTGTCTCCCTCGCCGTGGACGAGACGGTAGGTGGTGTTGTCCTCGCGTCCGACCACTCCTATGCTTTTGCGCACGTCGAGAGCTGTGGCGAGGCGGCGCATGTAGAATGCCTTGTCAATTTCCTCGTGCTCAAAAGACAGTACACGCACCATGATGCTTCCAATCTGGAAGTGGCCTGTTGCAATGTATTCGTTTTCGCTTGTGTACACAGTTACCACTTCGCCTTCTTCCGGCTGCTCTGAAGTGTGATGTATGGCTCCAGAGAAAATCCATGGGTGGAATCTGCGTAATGATTCGTCTTTACCTCTTTTGAGAAATATCTTTTTCATACGTTATACTTGTTCTTGACAGTTTGCAGATGTTTTGTTGGGCACAGGCTCTACCGGTGTCTTTATGAGGGTGTAAAGCCCTGTCTTTTTTAGACGCTTCACCTCCTCGAGGATTTTTACGCATGCCCATGCGTCTGTGGCGGCGTATCGTTGCTGTGCCTCCGTTAGCACGTCGGCCTCCCAGTTGGAAAGTTGCTGGCTCTTAGAAATCTTTTCGCCGAAAAGGTTTGCGTAAATCTTTTGCAGGCTCATGTCCTCGATGCCAATCTCGCGTACCTCGTGTTGCAGTTCGACGAAAGTGCCGGATATGAATTCTTTGCGCTGGTTGAGTGCGCGTAGGTCGTCGTGCAGTGACAGGCCGACCTTTGTTATTGTGCGGTCCTCAAGCAGGCGGATGATGCAGCGTGGCATGTCTATGCGGTTGAGGCGGAACAGGAAGCATGTGTCTTGCGTTGACACTTGCAACAGCGCCACCTTGTGGTTCTTGCCCTTGTGGAAACACGGGCGTGTCTCCGTGTCGAAGCCCAGTATAGGTTGAGTCATAAGATAGTTGACGGCTTTCTCGGCCTCCGCCTCGGAGAGAATGGTGATGATTCGCCCTGTGAACAATGTTCGTGGCAGCTCACCTATTCGCTTCTTGTCGAATTTGTCTGTTATGGTTTTTGTATCTTTGTTCGATGTCATAGCTATTCCTCAAAAGTCATGTCGTCGTCCTGGACAGAATAGCATGTTTCGTGAAGTGCCCGCATCACATTCGTGAGCTTCTGTCCCCAGTAGTTCTTGAAATTGTCCTTGCATACAGACAACGCTCCCATCATGCTCTCTTCGTTGCCGTCCTTGTATGCGCATACGAAGTTCTTTATGTCCTGATATATGTCTGCGAGGTTTTCGCTGACAGTTGACAGGATAGGTGTGTCGCTGTATTTCATGTCCTCTACAAACACATCGAGGTAGTCATCGCTTTCACCCATGATGAAAGCGATGTTGTTGCGGATTATGTCGTAGTTCTCTTCTGTCACATAATCGACGGGAGAGAAGTCTGAGAATATTTCATATTGTGGAAGTAATGCTCCCTTAAGGTAGAGCAGAGGAAGGATTTTGAGAGTTGTGTCGATGAACTCATGTCTCTGTTTGTCTTCTGCTTGTTCTAAGTATGTGCAGTACTCTACTGCTACAGTTACAAACTCTATGACCCTATGCTCGTACACTGGTGATTTAATATCTTTATCCATAATGGGTGCGAAATTACAAAAAATACACCATAGTATAAGTGTATTTTGCGAGAAAATGCTTGTTTGCGGCATGCTTTACTCGTTTGCTGTGCCGCTTTGGATGTAAATTAATGTGTTGAATTTCATTCTCGGCATCGGTTGCCACCGTTTGCCGATGCTGTATGCCTAATGGCCGTAGCCGTGGTCTGGCATTGCCTTTGTGGACACGTTCTTATGCCTGTTCAGCCTTCAGTACTATTGCCGTTTTGCTGCCTTGGTCTATTCTGTGGCGTTCAGAACTGCGCTCGCCGACGAGCCATACGATGTCACCGCTTTCGTCACACACTACAAGCTGTGTCATCTTTTCTATCCTGTTGTATTTCTTGTCGGTCATATAGTCGCTGACGAGTTTTCTTCCCTTCATACCGAATGGGGTGAAGGCGTCTCCTTGCTGGCATGGACGCACGGTAAGGCGTCCTTTTACCTTACTTTTGTCCAAGTATGCATAGGCCTTGTCTTTGTTTATGGTAAGTGCCTCAGTATTTACTTCTTTCTTTTCAATAGCCTTGAATTGTTCCAATGGAACGGCTGTAAGTTGCACGGCATTTATGTCGGCGATGACTATTTCGTGACGGTCTATAGTCAGGACATGGGTAGGAGAGTAGAATAATGCACCGCTTTCCTGTCTTGCAAGGGCCTGCATGATGTCTGCCTCTTGTGTTGCGTTAAACGCCATCGGGGTAATTGCTTCGTGCAGTATGCTTGCTGGTGAGGGGCTTTTCTGCAACTCTTCAATGTCTATGTATGCGAGTTTGTTGTGTGCCACGTTATTGTAGCGTGTCGTTATGCACCTCTTCAGGTCAGCGGCTATAGCGGCTTCGTAAACCTTTCGTACTTCGTTTAGGTTGTCGATGGTTGAGATGATGTTGTCAACGGCAGCTGTGTTGATTGATTGCAGCAAAGGGAGCACGTTCAAGCGTATCTTGTTTCGGCTGTAAATGTCCTCAAGATTTGTGCTGTCTGTAATGTAGTCCTGCTTTTTGTCTTTAAGATACTCAAGTATGTCCTCGTGCCTCAGACACAGCAATGGCCGTATTATGTTGCCGTTTATGGGTTGTATAGCACATACACCGCGTATGCCTGTGCCTCTCACAATGTTCAACAGCATTGTTTCTGCATTGTCGTTCTTGTGGTGTCCCACGGCTATCGCTTTGGCACCTGTTTCTTCCATGATGTTTCGGAAGAAAGCGTATCTTATTTCTAGGGCTGCCATTTCGATGCTTTGGCCGTGTGTCTTTGCGTATGTTTCTGTGTCGAAGTCGGTCTTGTGTAGGGGAATGTCCATTCGTTGACAGAGTGCTTCCACGAAACGCTCGTCTCTCATGCTTTCTTCGCCTCTCAGGTGAAAGTTGCAGTGTGCCGCATGACATTCGTATCCGAGTGTTGCCATTATAAGCAATAGTGACACAGAATCTGCGCCACCGCTTAATGCTACGACTACTTTTTCGCCTTTTTTCAACATTTCGTGAGCATTTATATATGTATTTACCGAGACTTCGATTTTATTCATTATTGTACCGAATTACTATTTTTATTTGCAAAATTATAATTGAATAAAAGACTTTGCAAGAGAAAAGCGGAAAAAAACAAAAATATCTAAAAAAAACTGTCAAATCCTTTGCGGAATAAAAAATAATATCTACCTTTGCACCCGCAAACGAGAAACAATGGTGCCTTGGATGAGTGGCTTAGTCACCGGTCTGCAAAACCGCTTACACCCGTTCGAATCGGGTAGGCACCTCTAAAAAAGGGAGATTAGCAACTGCTAATCTCCCTTTTTTGTTTATGGTAATAGCTTGTTCTGGGAGAAGCAAATCTTTTCTTTCTGTAATTGGATGTAGAGTTTGATTAGACCTTTTTTAGTGTAGTAGTCTTGTCATTATGTTACAGGGGGTCTTTGTCTTGATGATTTGGCTTCTTTTTTGTTTTTCTTCACTTTCTTTTTCTTTGATTGTTGAAATCAAATTCTTGTTTCACAGAATTTGCTCAATATTTCATTCTGAATTTCTTTGGTGTCATTCCTTTCATGCGCACGAAAAAACGGCCGAAACTGCTTTGGTCGGAGAAGTTCAAACGCTCGGATATGGCGGCAATGCTCAGGTCTGTACTTTGCAGCAGCCATGCGGCCTCCATCAGTAGCATTTGATTTATGTAGTCCATTACTGTTCTCCCTGTAATTTGTCTAACGACACGGGATAGGTGAGTGCTTGTGATGCATAGCTGGTCAGCATAATACGCTACGTCGTGGTGCTTGGTGAAGTGTTTAGGAAGAAGACGTATGAAACTAATGAATATATTTTCTGTGCGTTCAGAAATGTTACTGTTTGTGAGTGTGCGCTCCATGATGTTCATTAGGTCAAGCAGAAACAGTTTGTATAGTGTCCGCAGACTCTCATGCAAAAAGAGATGGTCGCTCTTTAAATACTCTATAATGAGGTTCATGCGGTTTTCCAGTTGTGTGAAAGCTTTGTCGGACAGGTGTAGTCTTGGCTCATGCAGTTGCACAACGGGGAAGTATGCGGCGCGTATAACATCACGTACTATTGGCATGTTAAATGTGGCCTGTTCGTCAGCTAATAGACAGAGACTGTGATAGTCGTTTGATGCACTTATTATGGTAACGGAGAATCCTGGTGCGTATGTGTACAGATCTCCGGCATGCAGAGTCATTTCGCGGCCGTTGCTGATAATTTTCAGCCAGCCTTGTTTTACGAGCGTGAAGGTGTAGCATTCAAGCGATTCTCCCAGTCTGTTAGTGATAAATGTTTGTTTTGCATTATTGTGAATGCAGAAAACTTCATCAGAAACAATCTGGGCTTGTTCTAAGCTGAGGTATTTTCTAAGAAAGTCGTTTAGTCTATACATATTTTGTGTTGTTGGCGGTTTTTGTTGCTTTGTTATGGCAAATATACGATAATAATGTATTAGATGTTCGTTTCGGTATATTTTTTGATAGCATAAGTATAGCTTTTTTTGTTTGATAGACTGTAATTTTACGGCCGATAATAATTTAATCAACTTAAAGATGAAATGTTATGAATAAACAGAAATCTATTGAAGCGTTGCAGTTTTTTGCAACAAACTTGACAGAGGGTGCTTTGGTACACAAGTTACAGGGACAGATTTTTAAGTCACAGGGTTTTGAAAAACTCGGTCAGAAGTACATTGAACATTTTAATGAGGAAATGGAGTGGGTGGATAAGTTCAATGAACGTATCATCAATCTTGGTGGTGAGGTTAAGTTTGAGGGAACAAAGGCGCGTGCTCTCATTACTAATCCTATTGACTATCTCAAGGAGGACCTGAGGATTCAGGAGGCTGGTGTTGATATGCTTTGTAAGTGTTGTGAGGGTTTGATAAATGATCCTACAACTTATGACATGATGAAGGCCTACCTTGCTGACGAGGAGGAGGACTTGTATTGGAGTCAGGGCGCAGTTGAATTGATAGAGTGTATTGGCGCTCAAAATTGGCTTATCAGACAACTTTGATAATATATAATGAATAACTCAACTTTCGCAAGTGTCGCTAACGCTTTACTTGCTTGGAGTAAAAAAGGAGTTAAGCGGAGTTAATTCCGCTACGCTCCATGGAGTAAAACGGACGTTTGACTAATTAATAATTAATTTGATGAACAGAGTAACTTTCATTCTTCACTTTTCACTT
>JAFSSN010000175.1 GCA_017450985.1 Bacteroidaceae bacterium | reverse complement strand
TGGTGGGCATAAAAAATCCATTGTCTTTGCTCACCAAAGTTGGTAAAAGTTCAAAATGGCTAAAATTCGCCTGTTAAATAATCTTAACGAACTGTTAAATCTTGCTCACTCTTGAAGGTTGGTTTTGCTCCGCAAAACTCAACGATTTGCCCTTCTTCGCTATTGCCCTTTTCTGTACCTTTCAACTTTGAGGATAATACATAAACACCTGTACTGTAATTATTTATAAAATAGTAAAACAATCCCACATGAATGCCGTTGTCCAAAACTACCATAAATTTCCTCCTTTGAGGTCATGCCTCCCATGTGGTTCTTATGCTTCTCCTATGTTTCTCTTATGGTTACATATATGTTGGAGAGCGTCAACACGGAAAATATAGAGAGGCACGAGAGAGGCAGATAAGAGTCACATAAGAGGAGCATGGGAGGCACTTGGGAGGATGATGCCAATTTCGTAAATAGTGATTACGTTTTTACTACCATCCTTTTGCTTATTTTATGTTCTTATGAATAAGAAGAGTTGAAAATTGAAATTGGAGAATTAATAACTAAGCGAAGCGACCTCACTGACAGTTGGAAAGTAATTATGAGTTAAGAATTAAAAATTAAGATTTGGCAAACAGAGTATTTTTTACTCTTCGCTCTTCATTCTTCACTCTTCATTCTTCGCTCCGCAGAATATTCCCGTTAACTAATTGCGAAACTTGAAAAATAACAATATCGCGCATGGCGGACACTTTTCTTTCGTTCTATGGGCTTGCTTGGATGTTTTTTTGTGAAAAGTGAATGGAATAGCCGATAATGCAGTACCTTTGCGCTAAATTTTATAACTAAACAGGAATAATCGAAGAAAAAAATAAAAAAGTCAGCGTTTCCGTAAAAAAATGATGAGGCTGAAGTGTCTTGTATATGAACGTGCCTCAAAAATGTTGTTTGGCAAGTGCCGACAAAGTTTTCCAGAAGTCAGCCGTGCTTAAGCAATTTATCAATATTTAAGGGGCAAATATTAATACAGATATGCTTGAACATAGAATACTTGAACAGCTTTTCCGCCAGAACTATAGCAAGATGATACATCTGGCCGGCGTCTTGCTGGGCGATGACGAAGAAGCTGAGGACGTGGTGCAGGACATTTTCTTGCGTGTTGCCGACAGCGACATTCCCCCCAGGGATGACAGGTATCTGATGACGGCAGTGCGTAATGCCTGCCTGAACAGAATCCGACAAATGCAGCTTCACGACAGGGTGAAGGGATTGATGTCCATTGACGACGAAATGGATCTGCAGCCCGTTGACAAGCGGTTGGAACGGCTCGATGACATTGCCGCCTACGTGGATGAGCAATTAGGTGAACCACATTGCAGCATTTTTCATCTCCGTTTCGATGAAGACTTGACCATGGCAGAGATTGCTCGTCGGCTTGGATTGAATCCTAATACCGCCTACAAGTATCTAATTCAAGGCATTCAGAGAGTAAGAAATCATTTTAAGAATGTCACTATTTAGCGAGAACAAAGTGAACTTGTTCATAATTTGCCGAATGAGAGTGATTTTCCCAAACATTAAAAGTTTACGACAATGCAACCGACTAACGAAAACATCCGTCAGCTCATGGAAATGCTCGATAACCCCGATGCATATACCGAGCAGGAAATACGAGACATCATAAATAGTGATGAGGAGACACGCGCTACTTACCGCATGATGGTGGAAGCCAAGCGAAGCAGCCGTCATCGTCACGCAGAGCGTCACACAGATGTGGATGCCGCATGGCAGAGATTCTGTGAAGGGCCATTAGCTGCCGCACACCCTGAGGCGCAGCATAATTCTCAACATTCAATTAACAAATTCCAGTTCCGCAAGATTGCCGCCTCCTTCATCGGCGTGCTCCTTGTGTCAGGCATCGCCTTTGCTGCCATCCACATAGTCCGTCAGTATCAGCAAGCGGAGGCTATGCAAGCAGCCAACACGACGGTGGTAAACACATCGTCCTTCGCTCAACGTTCTCCACTTTCTGGTGACACCGTCACCGTGAAGCCTGTCATTTACGACAACATCCCGTTGGAAAAGATGTTGCCGGAGATTGCTGCCCACTACGATGTGAAGGTCACATTCGCTAACGACGAAGCCCGACAGCTTCGATTCCGCTTTGTGTGGAATCCACAGCAGGACATTGACCAGGTAGTCAGCGACCTCAACCAGTTCAAACACTTGACAGTCACACTGAAGGATAACAAAATCACCGTAAAATAGTCAGTAGCCATGAACAGATATGTATTTACCCTATTTGCCCTGTTGCTGAGTGTCAGCATACAGGCACAGAAGCGTATATCTCAAGAATACAATGATGTATCGCTCTCCGATGCCCTCAACCAGCTTGCTGCACAGCAGACAGACTACGACATCATGTTCCTCTACAATGAACTTGAGGACTTCCGCATCACCACTAACGTAAACCACAAGACGCTGCCCGACGCCATACAGCAGATGATAAGCTTCTATCCCATCCGCATGACTGTTGATGTAAGCCGTCCTGAGGGAAAGAAAATCTTTGTGGAATGTACACACAGAACAGCTTACAACCTGACGGGAATCGTCATCGACGAGCTTGGACAGCCTGTGATCTATGCCAACGTCACTATCCTCAATCCTGCCGACTCCACGCTGCTCAGTGGTGGTGTGTCGAACGAGAGCGGCTACTTTGCAGTTCCCTATGAGCAGGACAAGATTCTTGCACGTATCTCCTACGTCGGCTACAAGACTGTGTACAAGTTATGTGACAAGCCGGAAATGGGAACGATAAAGATGCAGCCGGACAACTATACTCTGAATGGTGTGACGGTAAAGGGACATCGCCTCGTTTATACCCCGACAAACAAAGGTTTGCAAGTTCCTATTCAGGGTACATCTTTGGAGCAGTTCGGCTCCGTTTCGGAAATGCTCACCCATCTGCCATTGATGATGAGCGACGGAACTATTGCAGGACATGGTACGCCAGAAATCTACATCAATAACAAAAAGGTACGAAACGCACAGGAACTCGACCGCCTACGTGCTGACGAAATAGTCTCTGCCGAGATTATAACTTCCCCTGGTGCCGAATATGGTGCAGGAGTAACCTCCGTCATCCGTTTGAAAACGGTCCGTAAGACGGGCGAGGGATGGAGTGGTAACTTCTCAACCGCCTACCGCCAGGGCAAGGAATACTATGGTAATGTAAATGCCGCCTTGAACTATCGTCTGCGCAACGGTATGGACTTTTTTGCCCGTGGCTATCTGACAGATAATAGATCACGAAACGACGCAACCTCTGACGACCAGCTGCAAGCATCCTCCACCTGGGACTACCAACGTGAGTCATCATGGCTGTACAAATTGAAATACTACTATGCCGACCTTGGTTGGAACTGGGAAATCAACGACAACCATTCCGTCGGTCTGACCTATACGGCTTTCAACTACATAGGCAACAAAAGTACCCGTACAGAAGGAAATGAGCAGACGTGGCAGGACGGTCTGCTCGTGGATGGCGGCCATAGCATGACTAACACGCTAATCCGCCCTAACATGACACATTCAGTGAATGCCTATTACGTTGGTAATATTGGAAAATGGAATCTCGATTTCAGCGCCGACTTCTATGATGCAAAGTCAATTCAGGAAATGGATGGCGGAACAGGAAATACAGTATCTGTCAGCAGTCAGACGAATACACGAAACCAGTTGTTTGCTGAGAAACTGGTAGTATCTGCTCCTGTGCCGAATGGAGAACTGACTTTTGGTGAAGAAGCCTCTTCGGTTGACAGAACAAATGATTTTACACAAAACGGATTCTCTTCTGACAGTCATATCCAACAGCAGACATCAGTTTGGTCGCTCTTTGCCAACTACTCTGTACAGTTGGGCGAATTGTCTCTCAATGCAGGCCTGCGTTGGCAGAATGAGTACAACCGCTACGACGTCAATGGACAGCGTAATGAAGAAATGAGTCCTGACTACTCTGTGCTGGTACCTCGTTTCTCGACATCTTATCACACAGAGAATTGGTATCACACATTGTCTTATCAATGCGCGCGCTACAATCCACCTTATGGACTCCTGTCCTCATCGGTCAACTATCGCAGCAAATACGAGTACGACACGGGTAATCCTTTTCTGAAACCGCAGACGTTACACAATATCTCTTGGAGCTCATCGTGGAAGTGGGTTTACGCAGAAGCCTTTTATCAATATTGCATGAATAATATTCGCACATTGACGTATGCTTACGATGACGTGAATCACCCAGGTGTAGTTATGGTGGACTATCGCAATACGCCTAAAGTGGAGTTATACGGCATAACGCTCAATTTTACTCCGAATTTCGGCTTGGGGCAACTCAATGACTCGACAGTACTATACTTCAGCAATGAAGATTTATATCCATTAGGAATTACGCACAAATGGAACGGATTGATAGCCGACTTCACGTTTGACAATACGTTTACGTTCCCGCACTCATGGCTGTTGAACGTTAAGGGAAGTTATGAACCATATAGCGAGACAGGACCTTCCCAGACTAAGAGCACGGGATTTGTTAATCTCCGACTTAGCAAACAGTTCTTGAAGGATAAAAGTCTCAACGTTGCCGTCCTTGCAAATGACATACTGCATACTTCGTACACAGAGCGTACGGCCTACGGCGGAATCAATACCCGTACTCATTATAGAGAATACAAAGACGTCCGTCGTGTCGGCATCGACATTTCTTGGAAGTTCAATGCCACCCGTAGCCGCTACAAGGGTAGCCATGCTGGACAAAGCGAACGCAGCCGATTGTAGAATCTCTTTCTTTTAAAATAAGACTGTCGTTCTGTTTGTTGAATGGCAGCCTTTTCTTTTTGAATAGGGTATGGAATGGCAAATCTTTTGTTATCGCAAACACAATCTTTGGCGACGTTTGTGAAAAAGTGTTGGAGGGCACTGTGAAAACAGCTTTTTTCCGTAAGTTTGCAGATGGTATTAAAATGTTAAAGATGATAATATGAAAACAATGAAGATTTTGAGACTTGCAACGGTATTGTGTTCTGTCTTCCTGTTCGCTTCTTGCGAAAAGCCGGATTCGTTTGAAGATACAGATTCGGGGAAAAATACTTTGGGTTTTCTTCTGAATGGGAAGAAGGTGGAATATTCATGGCAGCCTTTTATTCCTATTGCCCCGATTGTGTATAATGAGAGCGTATCGGCGAGAGAATACGGCGATACGCTTGAAATATTTGCATGCCTTAGTGTTCCCGACGACTTTAACGACTATGACTTTTGTAAGGTCATATCCATCAATCTGCCCGTAAGTCAACTAATCTCTGGCGCTGTGCTGGAAAATGTGGCAGATATTCAGTTGCCTTATTATGCAGACAGAGAAACTGATAGCGACGGTGTTACCCACTTCGATGGCAGAATGGTCGATGTACGCAGTTCACGTGTTAATATCCGTACATGCAAGCCGAAAGATATGATTTCTGGCACTTTCGAGTTTGATGGTGATGCGGAATACGCAGATGGCACCAAGAGACACTGTGTGGTAAACAACGGACATTTTGATGTGAAGTGGTCGGAGTGATTATGTTGTGATAGCTGAAACCCGTTAATGGCTGCGAAAGCCCCGTTTGGGACTGAAATGCGGCAATTCCTCAAACGAAGGCTTTCTCCGTCGGAGTTTTTTTCGTATGTTTGCAGAAACAAATAACGAATATTCAGAACAAAAATGAAGATTGCAGACATTGACTTAGGCGAATACCCCGTGGTGCTTGCCCCTATGGAGGACGTCACCGATCAGGCTTTCCGACTGCTGTGCAAGGAGTTCGGAGCATCGATGACATATTCCGAGTTCGTGAGCGCCGATGCACTGATACGTAACGTAAACCGCTCTTTGGAGAAGATACGCGTAGATGAAAACGAACGTCCCGTGGCAATACAGATTTACGGACGCGACGTGGAGTCTATGGTCGAGGCTGCAAAGATTGTCGAGGCAGAAGCACACCCCGACATCCTTGACATCAATTTCGGATGCCCTGTCAAGAAGGTGGCGGGCAAGGGCGCAGGCTCGGGAATGTTGAAGAACATACCGCTGATGCTCGACATCACACGCGCCGTGGTTGAGGCTGTCAACATTCCCGTGACGGTCAAGACACGCCTGGGATGGGATTGCGATGACCTCAAGGTGCCTAACCGCCTGAGCACGGAGCGTGCCCTCATCGTCGAACTGGCAGAGAGACTGCAGGACTGCGGCATCAAGGCCCTCACGCTCCACGGACGCACACGCTCGCAGATGTATCAGGGCGTTGCCGACTGGACGCTGATAGGGGCTGTCAAGGCCAATCCATACATGAAGATACCAATCATCGGCAACGGCGACATAACCACAGCCGAGGAGGCAAAGGCTGCCTTCGAGACCTATGGCGTTGATGCAGTCATGATAGGCCGTGCCACGTTCGGACAGCCGTGGCTGTTCAAGGATGTACGCACATATCTCGACAAGGGACTGCACGACACCGAAATGACGCTCGACTGGAAGTTCAAAGTGCTGAAGCGTCAGGTACAGAAGTCGGTGGAGTACAGCTTGCGCGAGGACAACGCCCTGAAGGAGCGCAAGCGCACGGAGCTTGGCGGCATAATACACGTGCGCCGTCATCTTGCCAATTCGCCGCTGTTCAAGGGCATCCCCGATTTCCGTCAGGTAAGGATAAAGATTTTGCGTGCAGAGACACAGACAGAGCTGTTTGAACTGCTCGACGAGGCAAAGGAACGGATAACTGCCTATTGCACGTCGTCGGATGCACAGAAAAACGGCGATGCGGATTGAAAAAAGCATCAATAATCAAAAAAAGTGTCATGCAAAGCGCCACACTTTGTATTTATTTGCTACTTTTGCATTCATTCACTAACAGGGCATGTTCTAAGAACATAAAGCTAAAATCAGAACCTGCCATTATAATTAACGCATAACTATGGATTTAACAAATTTCTCTCTTGAGGGTAAGAACGCATGGATCACTGGTGCGTCTTACGGTATTGGTTTCAACATTGCAAAGGCTTTCGTACAGGCTGGTATCAAGAACATCATTTTCAACGACATTAACGAGGCTGCTCTCCAGCGTGGACTTGACAACTACAAGGAAGCAGGCATCACTAACGTGAAGGGATATGTATGCGACGTTACAGACGAGAACGCCGTTAAGGCACTTGTTGAGAAGATTCATCAGGAGGTAGGTCAGATTGACATCCTCGTAAACAATGCAGGTATCATCAAGCGTATTCCTATGCACGAGATGAAGCGTGCCGAGTTCCAGCAGGTTATCGACGTTGACCTCGTTGCACCATATATCGTTTCTGCTGCCGTTCTCCCAGAGATGATGGAGCGTAAGGAAGGTAAGATTATCAACATCTGCTCTATGATGTCAGAGCTTGGACGTGAGACAGTATCAGCATACGCTGCTGCAAAGGGCGGTTTGAAGATGCTTACTCGCAACATCTGCTCAGAGTACGGAGAGTACAACATCCAGTGTAACGGTATCGGCCCTGGCTACATTGCCACTCCACAGACAGCTCCTCTCCGCGAGAAGCAGCCAGACGGCAGCCGTCACCCATTCGACTCTTTCATCTGCGCAAAGACACCAGCAGGACGCTGGCTCGAGCCATCTGAACTTGGCGGCCCAGCTGTGTTCCTCGCATCTCACGCTTCTGATGCGGTGAACGGACACATCCTCTACGTGGACGGCGGTATCCTTGCATACATCGGCAAGCAGCCTAAATAAACAACGCAGTCGCTGACATAGCGTCATTATAAGCTGACATAGCGTCATAATAAATAAAAGAGGGTGTATCAAAAGTCATTCGACGGCTGATACACCCACTTTCTTTACGTAAGTGTCGCTAACGCTTAATAAATTGATAATTGACAATTGAGAATGGAGTAAATTTATTCTCCATTCTTCACTCTACACTCTTCATTTCGCCTCCGGCGACTCTTCATTCCGAAGGGCAGAGTATAGTCTTGAGCGAAGCGGTTACTCCTTTTTACTTCACGAAGTTAACTCCAGTTAACTACTTGCTAAACTTATGTCTAATATTCCCTCTTCCCCGATTATCGTAAAACGCAAATCCTACTTGTCAGGGGCATAAATCAAAGGCAAAGCCCAGAAGAGATATTCGTTGATGTGACCATAGAAATGCAGGCCGTCTTCTATCATCTCGAAGTACAGGTTTGCGTCAGGCTTGTTGTAGGAGAACAGCGGTGCATTCTTCGACAGAGCCTCCACGAACATCTTCTGCGGATTGCCGGCAATATCCTTCGTACCCGTGTAGCCGTACACCTTGAAGTCCTTGGCGAAAGGCGACTTGCTCAGCTGCTCGTTGAGCCACAGTGCAGCCGTCTTTGCGTCCTGTCTCTCGCCCTTGTCGTTGAACAGCCACAGGTCGCCGCTCAAAGGCAGGAAATACTTGGCGGCATTGACACCGTAGGCAAGCTGGAACCACGTTGAGAGTGCGCCCATTGAGAAGCCGCCGTAGGCACGATGACTGCGCGAACGCGTCACGGCTATGCTGTCGCGTCCTTCGAGATACGTGTTGTAGGCATTCTCGACCGAAGGAATGAGG
>JAFSSN010000174.1 GCA_017450985.1 Bacteroidaceae bacterium | reverse complement strand
TTCTGAAGAAAGAAAAACCTTGACATTAGGCTTAACGTTAATTTCCTTTGTCTGCATACCGATGTATGAAATGACAAGAGTCTTTGCAGATGCTGGAACATCTGCCAACGTAAACCTACCATTGATGTCAGTTGCTGCACCAATGGTCTCGAAGCCCTTTACCTTTACGGAAGCACCAATAACAGGTTCACCTGTCTCTTCCTCAATGACAACACCTGTCACCTTGTTCTGGGCAAATGCCATACTAACTGTACACAGACAGATAGTAAGGAACAACCATAATCTTTTTCCCATTCTTAATAAAAATTAGTTATTTAAAATAATTTAGTTATTTCTCCCGTTCATTTTTCTTACCTGCAAGAGCTCTCACTTATCACAATGTTCTCTTTCGGCGTGCAAATGTACGCATATTGTCAATATGCTGCAATACCATTGATGTGGTATAAACCGCCTCTATACATTATTATATATATATGGACTGCAAAAAAAATTATCATTCACACAACATTTTTTATAGTTTCTGACGTTATGTCATCAAAACTCCTTAACATTTGATAGTTGTTTGCGCTCTCAAACTTGTTTTTTTAATTATTTTTTAAAAATATGCCGCAAACTTAAACATTTTTTAATAAATACACAACAAACAGTAATAAAAACCACGTTTTAAAGACAGTTTTAAGGCGTTTTTAACAAAAAGACACCAAAAACTACTATTTCAAAACACATTGTAATATTTTCGATGATAAATGTAAATCCAAGAAATAATGGACAAATCCAAAGTTCAATGAGAAATTATGCACAAAAAAATTATGCAGGAAAACGCCAACGCCCTCCCACATAACAATTACATCCTCTTTAAGGTCTTAGTGTAACAACTTATTATTTTGAAACACGATTTTCCCGCAATATTAAAATTACGGAAATGACCATGACAAAAAACAGAGCTGGAATATCGTTCACACTTCCAAAATTCAGAAAATCGCAAAATGTCAAACCGCCCTATCGCACGTTCATCAAGCAGCAACAACCGAACATTTGAACGACATTATAATGGAATACACATAGTATTCACATGGTATTGATATGGCATCTGCACACCACCGACATATCCGTCAGGCAGCAGCAACCGAGCATTTGAACGACATTATAATGGAATATACATAGTATTCACATGGTATTGACATGGCATATACATGAAATCAACATGGCACCAGTACTCCATCGGCACAACACCAGAACCACACCTGCCCAGCAGCAATGCCGGGAAAACGGCATTAATACCGGCCGTGCAAGCGACGATATTCTGAAGGACTCATGCCCACGTCGGCCTTGAACACACGCGAGAAGTAGCTTGGCGTCTCAAAGCCGCACTCAATCTGCACCTCAACAATAGAGATGTCAATATCCGTCAACATCCTCTTAGCCTTCTCCACACGGTGCATACGAATGTAATGAGTAGTATCAATATTAGTATAGTTCTTCAACTTACGGTTGAGAGTACCCGTCGTAGTGCCCATCAAGTCAGCCAGAGCCGCAGAACTGAATCCCGTGTCGGCAAGATTCTGAATGATAGTCTTGTCAATCTTCTCGATGAACTGTCGCTCACGAGTAGTAAGCCTAATCTCACCGTCCTTAACCTCCGCAGCCTCTGCCGCACCCTTCGGCTGTTCAGCCACCGGAGCAGCAGCAACAGGCTCAGCAACATTTGCCGGAGCAGCCGTGTCAGCCGCCTTCTTTGTAGCCTCAACATTCATACGCTGAGTGATGGAAGCTGCAATCTTGTTGCGAAGAATCTCACGCTGTTCGAGCAACTTCCTGATACGCAGCAACAATTCCTTCGTCTCGAACGGCTTGCCAAGATAAACTTCAGCACCTGCCTCGACACCGGCAAGACGGTCATCGTTCTCCACACGTGCCGAAACAACTATGATAGGCAGATGGCTGATGCTCTCGTCAGCCCTTATCTTCTTCATCAGTTCAAGACCGTTCATGCGAGGCATCATCACATCGGTGACGAGCAAATCAGGCATCTTATTGTTGTGGAGAAGTTCCCAAGCCTCCTGGCCGTCACGTGCCCACGCATAGTAGTAGCCCTCGTCCTTCAGCATCTCGCACACGAGGAGAGCCACGTCAGGATTGTCCTCAGCAACAAGCACATACTTCTTGCCGTCGGCATCCTCGCCGCCTTCAGCCGCACGATTCGTCTTGACATAGTCGTCAGCAGCAATACGCTCCACCATCTCGCTTTCCGACTCAGCAGGCGTCTGCACGAACTCCGAAAGCACATTAGTCTTAGTATTGCCGTTCTTTGAATACTCAATCATCTCCGTCACCAGCGTCAGCAAGTTGCGACAATGACGGTCGAGAGCCTGAAACTCACGCTGCGCAATCTGGCTGTCGGCAGGCAGATACTTCTGCAACTGCTGCGTCATGCCGAGAACGACCGTCAACGGCGTGCGCAACTGGTGAGTCACGCCTCGGTAAAATTCCTGACGCTCACGGTCCATCAGTTCGAGCGAACGTGCAGCCTTACGGCGTTCCTTAATCCAACGGAACATAAACAGGAACAGCGCAATGGTAAGAACTACGATAGCCAAAGCCGAATAGACAACGTGATTACGGATTGTCTTTTCCGTTTCAGCCTTGTCCTCTGCAAGCTTCGCCTTGTTAGCCTCATAGTTGACTCGTATATTCTGAATGTAGTTCTGACTCTTTTCCAAAGCCACGGAGTCGCCGTAAGCCCGACTGACATGATAGTCCTTGAGTGCGTTCACGGGGTCGCCGTTCTGCTCGTAGAGACGGGCACGCAGCTCATGCAGGCGTGCCAGGTGGTCGATGGAATGAATCTCGTATGCCTTCTTCAGTCCCTGCTCGATATACTTCTTCGCAGAGTCCGTCTGATGCTCGTCGATGTAAAGTCCGATCATGGCTATGCTCGGTTCGAGCCAGTGCCACGCGTCGCCGGTAGGATAACCAATATTATATCCCTGCTGATAGAACTTCAGAGCCTCGCCCTTATGTCCGCGTCGCTCAGCCAGCTTACCCAGATACTTGTAGCACAGGCTGATTCCAATCTGATTGTTGCAGGCACGATTGTACTCAAGCGACAGGTTATAGTAGATGAGCGCCGAATCGAGGTCGCCCTGATATTCCTTGATGCTACCAATGTTGGCAAGGTTGATGGCAAGTCCTGTAGGATTGTTCGCCATAGCCTCGTCGTTGTACGCCTGACGGAAATAAGACTCGGCAGCTTCGTAGTTCTTCAGCGAGAGAAGCACGTTGCCCAATCCGTTCAGCGTTCGAGTCTTTATCTTCTTCACCTCCATGTCGCGGCCGCTGTCTATGTAGTCGCAAAGACGAAGAGCCTCATAGTGCAGGTCGGTAGCCTCTGTCATGATGCCAAGACGACGGAAATTGGTGCCCTGGTTGTTGAGAGCCATGATGAGCAGGATTGTGTCGTCAAGCTCGCGCGCCATGGCAATACAAGTGTCGTGCTGACGAATGGCATCCTCAAAGAGTGACTTGTCTCGCAAAGTCTTTCCGTACTTCTGACGGAAGATAAGCTCGGCAGTCGTCTCGCCCATCTTCTTATATTTTAACACATTACGATAAAGTTCATCAGTATTCGACATGGTATCAGCCATACGATATGCCTCCTGAACAATCGGGCTTTTTTCTTTGCCCCCATGTCCACTGCAACCGTACAACGCCGTAACGATGACAATGATAATAATTAAAAACTTCTTAAACATAAGGCGTTCTCTCCATGATAAGGCAGGTTTTTCAAAAGCAACTTCATACTTTTACGCGAGCAATGTAGCACGGTCAGTACCAATCTTGAAACAGCAATTATCCAAACCCGTTATAAGTATTTAGGCAGTCTTCAGTTGGCAAAAGAAGACTTTTCCAGTTAAGATATTGCAAATGTAAACAAAATACGCAATATTACAAAATAATTCAAAGAAAAAAGACAAATATTTTTTATTTCTCGCAGTCAAAGCCGTGTTCGCGCTATCATTTCGAAACATACTGCACGGCACATTTTCCGTCCTCGCAGCAGCATGTCCGCCGACGATTTCAGAAGTTCTTTTTCAATATGTTTTCTCCGACTCATCTCCGTATCTCCTTCGCACCTTCTACGGATGTTCTTCGTATTTTCTCCGACTCCGACCCGTAAAAAATACGTAGAAGCACCGTAGAATTGCGTACAAAACACGTAGAAAGATTTCATTTGCACCGTATCTGTGTCACCACCACTGCCCCGCTCCATTCACAACGGAACACGCAGCAAGTTAGTCGGTCAGCATCACTTTCCCATGCGGGCGAGGAAGGAGCACAGGAAAGCACTCGAAGCTTGTCACTTACGTGACAAGCACGAACTTCGCCGCCACTCTCGCACAGCATACCACGATTCATCAACTATCAACTCATTTAATGTCCATAAACGCGTCAAGTGGCAAAAGCGAAATCTTAAAAACATATAATAATTTGGTTATGAAACCTAAAAGATTTATCTTTGCACATGAGGTCAAGTCTCAAAAAAAGTCGGGAGAAGAAAGGTACGAACTTCGCGGAGCAAGGCGCAATTAACGTTGTCATGTTTCCTTCTGCCCCATGCAGGCAAAGCGGCAACGCAACTTGCAGCAGCAGACACGCCACGGCAAAGCACGCTGAAGAGGCTGCCTCCGGCACACGATGCCGACTCCACAAAACAGAACCAATAAAAAGAACTGCATACTAAAATATCAAACACATCTATTTTTATGAAAAAGATACTTCTATCGCTAATATTCATTATGAGCAGTATCATAATGCATGCACAGCACTGGACAGCAGTGTCCGGTCAGGACTTCACGTCAAGTACTGTCATCTATGCACAGATAGACATCAACGGCGACAGGACGACGGAAAGCACGACACTTGAGATTGCCGCATTCATCGGCAACGAATGTCGCGCGACTGCCACCAAGCTTACGAAGTCAAACACGACAGGTTCGACAGCATACGCCCTCAGAGTGTGGGGTAACGACGAGGATAACGGCAAGACAATCACCTTCAAGATGTACTACGACGGACTGGAGTATGAGGTGCGTCCGGGAGCTGACATCACCTACGACCAGGAGACACACCTTCCTGTGTTCTTCTTCCTCGATGCCATAACAGGCGTGAAGATTCCTTCAAAACTGACATACTACACCGAGCTGCCTATGATTAAGAATCTGGCAGACCAGATAACTCTCTTGTATCAGAACAAGCGAGGCAACAACGTGACACTTACCAACAAGTCAACGCTGCTCAGCACCCTGAAATATTCATGGAAGTCTGACAACAAGAACGTGTCAGGTTCAAGCACTACAATCTCAGCCTCCAGCGAGTGTACGGGCGCAGTGCTCACATTCAAGGTATCAGGTCCTGACTACATCGACGAGCAGTTCATACGTACAGCCACGTTGACGCTCGACGTATCGCTGCCTATAAGCTTCTCATTCCCAAGTGAGATAGAGGTGGACAAATACGGCACTACCGTTGTTCCGCTTACCGACGTGGTGGGCATTCTGTTCGACCCTGCAGAGGTGGACGTGGCATTCCCTCTCAACAATGGTATTCCTGCTGCCAGCGCATTTGCCTACGAGCAGGGCGGCAAGTATTACCTCGCCATCTACGGCAACACCGTAGGTCAGTTCGAATTCTCAGTATATGACAGGGCAAACCTCATCGGCACATCGGACAACACGCTGACGGTCAATGCGAAGATGTCGCTTCCTGACGGCTGGAGCTGGATGTCGCTCTACAGCGTGGACAAGGAAAGCGGCAACGTGAGCCTCACGGACAACAGCACAGACAATACTACATATAAGTCATGGGTAGCCGACAATCTGCAGGATGTGCGCTCGCAGTTCGCAACATTCTACAACGACGACATGTATGGCGTGTACGGAGACATCTACAACTTCAACGTCAACGACGGAATGTACAAGGTCAAGACCAAGCAGGCCACGACGTTCTATGCCGGCTACGACACTTCAAAGGGCTTTGCAGTAACCAAGAGAATCAAGAAGGGCTACAACTGGTTCAATAATCCTTACCAGTTTGACATTCCTCTCGCACAGCTCAACGAGGTGTTCACCCACACGCCAAGGAGCGGTGACAAGATTATCGGCAAGGACGGCTTTGCCGAGTACAACGGTTCGGCATGGGAAAGTTCTGCCGACTTCCTGCTCAAGGCCGGAATGGGTTACATGTACTATTCTCTGTCATACAGCGAGTTCGACATGGGCTTTAAGTCCGACATAGAATACACTATTGACGACGTAATCAACTCGAAGGTGGTGTTCTACCTCACTTCGCTCAACGACGCCAAGGTGCGCCAGGCATCGCCAGCCGACGACAGGCTGTGGAATTACGATGCTGCAGCCTACTCCGACAACATGGCTGTGGTTGCCAGTCTCGAGGGTGTGAAGGACATCAACGAATACAGCATCGGCGCATTTGTGAACGGTGAATGTAGAGGCGAGGGCAAGCTCTCGGCTTCGGGCAAGATGTTTATCAACATTGCCGGAAACGCAGGTGAGAAGGTTACCTTCCGCGCCATCAACAAGGAGACGGGCGTAATGTCCGACATCAACGAGGGCTTCAACTTCGCCGGCTGTGCAGGCAGCCTCGAGGCACCTGTAAGACTCACGCTGGGCGACGAGGTGACTGGCATCGAGAGCACTGACGCCGACAACGGCGAGGTGACTGGCATCTACGACATCAGCGGCCGCCGAGTAAGCACTATGACAAAGGGTATCTACGTCATCAAGTACAACATCAACGGAAGAACCGTTACTAAGAAGGTCATCAAGAACTAAGAGACGATATTTCTCAACGAACAACAGCAGGCTTCCACTATTCAATGGGAGCCTGCCCATATTGAACAAGAACAGAAGGTATGCGATTGAAAGCCATAGCAACAGCCGTCAACATAGGACTGCTCACGATGGTTGCGGGAAACGTATCTGCACAGACTATCTCACAGATAGCGCAGAGCAATCCGCTCATCATCACGGGTGCGGTGGGTACACAGAACACCTACCGGTACTCGACGTCGGGCGACGGCTTCAGCTCACCTATGAGCAACAGCGTATATGCCAACCTGAACATCAATCTGTACGGCATATCCATGCCTTTCTCGTTCTATTACACCAACAGCAGCCTCGACTTCAACCACCCACACGTGGCTTTCAGCCTCACGCCTTCATACAAGAGCTGGACGGGTCACTTCGGTCTGTCGTCGATGGATTTCAGCCACTACGTGATGAACATGTCGTTCAACGGCATCGGACTGGAGTACAACGACAAGAACTGGCGCGGAGGAGTGTTCTACGGCAGGTTGAGGAGTGCTGTGAACGACGACCCGACGGACTATTACTCACGCTCGCCTCAGTACAAGAGAATGGGCTGGGGATTCAAGATGGGATACACGGACGGCAGCAAATACTTCGTGGATTTGTACATGCTTCGCGCCTACGACTGCGTGTCGTCGCTCGACGAGCCGCTGCGCATCTACACCCGTCCGCAGGAGAGTGTGGTAGTGGGACTGAAAGGAGGATACACGGCTACCAACTGGCTCAGCTTCACAGCCAACGCCGCCACCTCTATCTTCTCGACCGACACGCAGGCAGGCAAGGCAAGCGTGGCTTCATCGTTCGACAAGGTGTTCGACACGCGTTACAGCAGTCTGTCACGCTTTGCCGGCGACATGAACGCCAACTTCACGCTTCCATACCTGAACGCCTCGCTCAGCTACCGCATCGTGCAGCCTGACTACACGTCGCTGGGAACGTATTATATGGCAAACAATTACCAGAGCCTCGGACTGACAGCCAGTTCGTTCCTCTTCAACAAAGTGGCGGTGTCGGGGTCGTTCTCCGGGCAGTCGGACAACCTGTCGGACGAGCAGCTCTACACGACACACGGCTACGTATATAACCTGTGCGCCTCTACCCGACTCACGGACAACCTGAACCTGAGTGCGATGTACAACGGCTACACGCAGAATCAGAAGGACGGCACGATGAGGGTGAGCGACAGTACGAGGGTAAACAGAAGGATGTCAAGTTTCAGCCTCATGCCTTCGTACACGTTTGAGACTCCAATGCTCGACCACTATGTGGCTCTCTCGCTCAACTACACCGAGAACAAGAATCTCAATGCACTTGCCACGTCGGAATCGGACGTGAAGACTACGGCACTGGGTCTGACCTACGGAGTGGATGTCGAGCCATGGGGCATGGACTTTGCTGCCTCGCTGAGCCACCAGAAGTCGAGGGGCTACGCAACGACGTATCTGAGCGACGTTTGCTCCTTGACTGCCAACCGCTCTTTTCTCAGCGACAACAGTCTGAACGTGTCGGCAACGATGTCGCTGTGCTACAACAAGATTGAGGGCGAGAGGCGTGCCTTCTCGGTAGGCATGGAATGTGCCGCCAGCTACGTGCTCGACAAGGTGCATGTGTTCTCTGCCAACGCCGGCATAAACAGATATGGAGATGCCACTCCTACGCTCACGGGAATGAGTACGATGGGCACGGACATTACGGTGAGTCTTAATTACGCTTACACTTTCAGCTTGATGAGATAATGAAAAAGTATTTGCTCACATTAGTAACATTGCTGTTCAGCACACTGTGCATGAAAGGACAGGACATAGTGGTGACGGTTGCACCTGTGCAACAAGTGTTACCGCCTCAGGCCCTCATGTACGTTGCCAATGCAGGCAAGTACTTCAACGTCACGCTGACGAACGTATCGGGACAGAGCCAACAGATATATCTCGGCATGAGTCTGGAGCGCGTCATGCCACACTATATGGATGCGCTGTCAACGCCTCACGGCATACAGCCTTCCACGCCGATAACGATTGCACCTAACGCAACAATACACCTGAACATGCTCGACCTGAAGCATTCGTTCAGTCATCTGTCATCGCGCAGCATCAGCGTTGCCTCCGACATATTCAGCGGCTACGCAAGCGGCTCTTACGGTCTGCTGCCCGAAGGACAGTACAGGGTGAAGATTACGGCATACAAATGGGCTTCGCCAAAGCTCGCCTACCCCGTAGTGCTCAGCAACGCATCGTCGGGCACGGCAACGTTCTTCGTAAGCTACAAGGCACAGGCACCCGAGTTTCTCACGCCTGTACTCACAAGTCTCAACAAGGACGGCATTGCCGAAGTGGACGCCCTCAATACTCAGTTCACGTGGAAAGAGTCTATCGTGACCGGCTTCCCAAGGCAGGTGCGCTATGCCTACACGCTGAAGGTGGTGGAGGTGCTGAAAGGTCAGCCTAAGGACTATGCCATGGAGCATAATCCTGCCGTTTACCTACGACGCAACATACTCGCTCCGCTCTGCATCATTCCTCCTCACTACATCGGCAACCGACTTGAGGAAGGTAAGTTGTATGCAGCGCAGGTGACTGCCACATCGAAGTCGCACGGTGCACTGGACTTCGTCATGGTGGAGAACGACGGCAAGAGCGACATACGTCTGTTCCGCATCGTATCGACGAAGGAGCGCACGGTAGAGCCTGACGACACGTTGGCAGACAATGAGCTGCTGGCAGCGGCTGGTCTCCCAGCAGAGGCTTTAGACGCCAAGGGAGCAAGTCTTGAAGACTTGAGAATGATGGCCGAGGACAATATGTACGCTGCCTTGGACGCTGAGATTCTTGCGCGCGCCAACGACTCAATAGCCAAGAGTAAGTTTGACGATATGCTGCGCATTATGGGCAGAATAAAGAACATGCCTTATCCTACCGCCAAGAAAGACGGTCACACTCAGGATGCCAAGGATGCGTATAAGGAGATAGAATCGTGTGCGGAGCATACAAGGCAGTCGGCAGACGATGCTGCAGCCGCATACGCAAATGCCTACAAGGCTTTCAAGGCCATACAGGAGGAGCGAGGCAGACTGAAGAAGGAGGCGGACGGCAACGAACTGGGAGAGGCTACGGATGAGTGTGTCACAGCCGTCAGCAAGGCCAAGCATGCGGCTCTGGAATGTAAGGCACGCTACGAGGCTGTCAAGATAACAGAGATGATGGCAAAGAAAAGGATTAGCAGTCTTAATAAATTGGAATGAGAAGATTGTCACATATCATATCAAGCTTATGTGTCATGACACTGACGATATTGTCTGTCACATCATGCGCACTTGTAGATTTCGACTTTGACGAAAAGCTGCAAGGTAAATATGATATGCACATATCCAACGACACGGTGTTTGTGATGCTCGGCGACACATTCTCGCTCTCAACGGTGTTCTCGCCTGACAGCAAGGCTCTGACGGCTGTACAATGGGCTACGACCGACGACAGCATCGTGGCAATTAACGGCAACGTGTTTACCGCTGTGCGGCCAGGAACGACGTACGTGACTGCCACATCGGTTTATCACAACGTGCAGGACTCATGCTTCGTGCAGGTGATGAAATGGGACGTCTCGCCTTACCAATATCCTCAAGAGACGATATTCTATGCTCAGGTTGCCGTAGATGACGATATGTTCGACCCTGACTTTATGACCATTGCGGCATTCATCAATGGCGAGTGTCGAGGATTGGGCGAATTGAAGAAATACGGTGACGTCGAGGTTGTGCAATTCAGGGTATGGGGCGAGGTGAAGGCTACTGACGGCCCTGAGATTATACGCTTCAGAATTTACCGAAGCGACAATCTGCTGTGCGACTTCATGCCGTATTCTTATTTCTTCGACGGCGAGACGCACGGAACGCTCAGCAGCCCTGTTATCCTTGAATACAGCAGCAACAAGCAGTGAATTACGCTAATTGATAGCTGTGAGATTTGTGTTAGTATGGTCTGGTAATGATGCATAAACATAAGGCTGACGATAATAGACATCAGCAAGGCGTGCTTCAAAATAGTCTGGCAAAGAGATTTAAGCATAAGGCTGATGCTAACTGTTAGCTGTAAAGCTTGTTTCAGGACGGACTGACAAAGATATTTATGCATAAGGCTGACGATAACAGACAACTGTGAGATTTGCTTAATACTGTCTGACGGAACCGCTTGTGCATGAGATGGCATGGCAATAAAAAAGTGCCCTCAGAAAGCATATATAACTTTCTGAGGGCATTATTTTTTGCGTCCCTAATTGGGGTCAATACCATGTTGTGTTGGTATCAATCTTATACCTGTATATCTTGGCAAGCTTAACATCAAAGATGAGTGTTGAATAGCCAGGAATATTTGCAGATGTATATTCCGAAGTACCATATCCGAGATAGTAAGGAACATATATTGTCCAATGGTCACCCTCTACCATGTGGAGAGTGGCTGTGGCAAAGCCTACGATATTGCTGCTTACGGACATCAGCGTAGGCACGTCGGTGTTTTCGTTAAGCACATACGTACTGTAGCTTTTGCCGAAGATGTAGCCCTGCGGATATGAGGCGGAAGGAATGAGACGACCCATGTAGTGTACACGGATAGAGTCATTGAACAAAGGCGAATATGTGCCTGTGCCGGCTGCCTCCTTATGTACATAAACGAAATGGTTTGGGTTTGGTGCTATTCTTTCAACTGAGTCAACAAGGTTGAAAGCAACGATTTTCTCCCAGTTTCCGTCCACGTTAGCGTCGCACTCGGCAGCAATGGAGTCGATGAACAGCTGATTCTTCGCCTGCCAGTTGACGTATTCGCTCTCCTCTTCCTTTTCAGAACAAGCAACGAGTGTCAGTGCTACAAGCACTGCACACACGCTGTTTGCTAATATATTTAAGATACGCATCATTACTTGAGGTTCTTCAAGAGACTTGGAATAGACACCTGGTCTTCGATGATTCCACGGAGTTCAGAGATAGCTACGCGCTTCTGCTCCATAGTGTCGCGGTAACGGAGAGTGACGGTGTTGTCCTCAAGAGTCTGGTTGTCCACAGTGACACAGAATGGAGTACCGATAGCGTCCTGACGACGGTAGCGCTTTCCAATCTGATCCTTCTCTTCGTACTTGCAGTTGAAGTGGAACTTGAGGTCGTCGATAATCTCCTTTGCCTTCTCTGGCAGACCGTCCTTCTTTGTGAGTGGGAATACGGCGAGCTTGACAGGTGCAAGCGCTGCTGGGAGACGAAGTACGACACGTGTGTCACCACCCTCAAGCTTCTCCTCACAGTAGCTGTGGCAGATGATTGAAAGGAACATACGGTCAACACCGATTGATGTCTCGATAACGTATGGAGTGTAGCTTGTATTGTCTTCAGGATCGAAGTACTCTATCTTCTTTCCTGAGAACTTAGCGTGCTGGCTAAGGTCGAAGTTAGTACGTGAGTGGATACCTTCAACCTCCTTGAAGCCGAATGGCATCTTGAACTCTACGTCAGTTGCTGCGTTGGCATAGTGAGCAAGCTTGTCGTGATCGTGGAAACGGTAGTTCTCCTCGCCGAATCCGAGTGCCTGATGCCATGCCATACGGCGCTTCTTCCACTCTTCGAACCACTGGAGCTCTGTTCCAGGCTTAACGAAGAACTGCATCTCCATCTGCTCGAACTCACGCATACGGAAGATGAACTGGCGTGCAACGATTTCGTTACGGAATGCCTTACCTATCTGAGCAATACCGAATGGAATCTTCATACGGCCAGTCTTCTGAACGTTGAGGTAGTTCACGAAGATACCCTGTGCTGTCTCAGGACGGAGGTAGATAGTGCTTGTACCATCGGCAGAAGCTCCCATCTCTGTCTTGAACATAAGGTTGAACTGACGTACATCTGTCCAGTTGCGTGTACCTGAAATAGGGCATACGATTTCCTCGTCGAGGATAATCTGCTTCATGCCGTCGAGGTCGATGCCGCCCGGTGCGTTCATGACCTCCTGGTAGCGCTTCTCAAGAGCATCACGCTTAGTCTGGTTTTCGATAACGTGCTCTGATGTTGCTCTGTACTTAGCCTCGTCGAAGCTGTTGCCGAAACGCTTCTTAGCCTTGGCAACTTCCTTCTCAATCTTTTCCTCGTACTTAGCAATCTGCTCCTCGATGAGCACGTCAGCGCGGTAGCGCTTCTTTGAGTCACGGTTGTCAATGAGTGGGTCATTGAAAGCATCTACGTGACCTGATGCGTTCCATCTTGTAGGGTGCATGAAGATGGCTGAGTCAAGACCCACGATATTGTCGTGGAGACGTACCATATACTGCCACCAATAATTCTTAATGTTGTTTTTCAACTCAACACCGTTCTGACCATAGTCATAAACGGCACCAAGTCCGTCGTAAATTTCTGAAGATGGGAATACGAAACCGTATTCCTTACAGTGGCTCACCACTTTCTTAAAAACGTCTTCTTGTGCCATTATATTATTGTTTTTTATGTTTATCTGTAATGATTTCTACACAATTATGTTGCAAAGTTACGAGTTTCTAAGTAAAATGCAGTACTTTTGTTGCTAAATAATCATAAAAGCGTTGAAAATGAAGAATCCTGCAATGACAAACGAAGCGGTTGAACTGCTTCGCAAACTGATTTCAACTCCAAGCGTAAGTCGTGACGAGACTGCAGCCGCCGACATTCTCGGTGAATATCTGGCATGCAAGAACGACGGTACATTCACTGTACACCGTCATGGCAACAACACATGGTGCATACCTTCCGACTACGATGAGGCACGTCCGACAATACTTCTCAACGCACATATCGACACCGTAAAGCCTGTGGCTGGATGGCAGCACGACCCGTTCTGCCCTACCACAGAAGGCGACCTTCTCTACGGCCTTGGCAGCAACGACTGCGGTGGCGGCCTTATGGCTTTGCTGCAAGTATTTCTGTGCAACGAACTACGCAGCAGGAACAAGGCATACAACCTCATTTATCTTGCCTCATGCGAGGAGGAGGTGTCGGGCAAGAACGGCATAGAGTCCGTACTGTCGATGTTACCAAAGATTGACTTTGCAATAGTTGGCGAACCGACCGGCATGCAGCCGGCAATAGCAGAAAAGGGGCTCATGGTCATCGATGCCACAGCCCACGGCAAAGCAGGACATGCGGCACGCGACGAGGGCGACAATGCCATTTATCATGCCATAGAGGACATCAAATGGCTGTCGGAATGGCAGCTTCCTAAGTACACGTCTCTTCTCGGGAAAGTCAAGAATACGGTGACCATTGTGAATGCCGGCACTCAGCATAACGTCATTCCCGACCAATGTACATTCACCATCGACGTGAGAAGCAACGAATGTTATACTAACGAAGAGATTTTCGACTTCCTGTGTAAAAACTTGAAATCGGAACTCAAGGCACGTTCCTTCCGTCTCAGTTCGTCACATATCGGCCGTGAGCATCCTTTCGTACAGCGTTGCATTGATGCCGGTCTTGTACCTTTCGGCTCACCTACCCTCAGCGATCAGGCGCTGATGCGTTTTCCGAGCCTCAAGCTTGGTCCTGGACAGAGTTCACGTTCACACACCGCAGACGAATATATATGCATATCTGAGATTGACGATGCAATATCAATGTATATTCAGTTGTTAGACGGTTTCTCTGTCAGATAACACACATAGAAAGTACAAAGCAGCCTTACACGCAAAGCGCAATAAAAAGAAAAATGGGATGTGTCGAATTTGACACATCCCATTTTATTATGTAGCAATTATTTGCTTCGTATGTGATTATTCACTCAAAAGAGCACCATTGACATTGTAAGTCTTGCCACCCTTAACAAGAACGATACGTCCGTTGCGAACGACCTTCTTCACTGTACCAACTGTTGCATCGTCAGCAACTGTTGAGATAGCGTCAACATCCTTCTCAATGTAGATGCTGATAGACTTAATACGAACCTGCATACGTGACTCAGAAGCGTTAGTGACAGTGAATGAATTTGACTTGATCTCATATACACCATCAACACCAGCTACAACCTTGCCGTCAACTGATACAGCAGCCTCAGAGTATGATTCGTCAACGAACTCAATCTTGATGCTGTTAATCTTCTTCACGTTGTTAGTAACAGTGATAGAGTTTGAACCTGCGCTGTTGAAATAGAGACGGATGCTACCATCTGCATTTACACCTGGCATTGCAGAAGCATAACCCTTTGTAGCAGTAACTGTCCAAGTCTCAGGATTGAGGCTAACCAATTCTGCATTGTTACCGTCAGTCATGTTGCCGTTTGATTTGCCCTCGTAGTGAAGAACAACAAGGTCGCCCTCTGGAACTGGTTCTGGATCTGGCTCCTCAACTGACTCTGTGATAGTCCAAACACCGTTCTTGTCAGCACTCTTGTCAGAATATACTACAGCACCTGTAGCAACATCGTCAGTACCGAACAAACCTCTTGCACCCTTGATTGTGTAACCACCCTCAACTGGGTTTACAGATACTACGTATGCCTCTTCAACATTATTAGTTGTTGTGAACATCCAGTACTCCTGAGCATTATTCTGAGCAACGTACTCGTAATCTGCATTAGAGATTACAAAGCCACCGTCAACAGCAGTGAAGAACACCTTTGCATCCTTAGCAATTGTCACAGCACCGTCAGCAATAGAAAGGTTACCATCGGCAGTTGTGTTAGCAACAAGGTAAGCCTGACCCTCAGTTGGCATATTGCAGCTTGGAGCAGAAATAGCCTTAACTTCATCTACATTTTCGGCAGCTTCAATAGCACCCTTAACAGCATCAATATTTGCCTGTGAATAATAGAAGAGAGCGTCGCCTACAGGGAGAAGGTCGAGAGAAGCAATAGCGAGTTCCTTCACCTTCTCAAGGCTAAGGTCTTCAATGTTGACAGCCTCCTTGATAGTCCATACACCATTATTGCCTGCAGCCTTGTCTGCATATACTACAGCACCCTCAGATTGAGAGTCAGTACCGAGTAAGCCTTTATTACCGCTGATTGTGTAACCACCCTCAACGATATTTACATTAAGAACATAAGCCTCGCTGATTTCTGTTGTAGTGCTGAGTGTCCAACCGTTACCATTTGTTTTGAAAATATACTCACCGTTCTCGCTTGAGATTGCATATCCACCCTCAACAGCAGTGAAATATACCTTTGCACCATTAGCAATAGTTACAGCGCTATTAGCAACTGAGAGGTTACCCTCGGCAGTTGTATTTGCAATTTCGTATGCCTTGCCCTCAACAGGAGCGTTAGCAGCAACGGTAACAGCTTTAACCTCTTCTTCAGTCTTAGCAGCATTGATAGCAGCCTTTGCAGCATCGATGTTTGCCTGCGAGTAGTAGAAGAGACCGTCGCCTACAGGAAGAGCGTCAACAGTAGCGATAGCGGCTTCCTTAGCAGCAGCAAGCTCAGGGTCATCCTGAACAGCAGCATCGCAAGAAACCATAGTAAGCTTGAAGTTATCAGCACCGAACCAACGCTCTGTTGGAGTACCTACAGTCTTAACACCGATAGTGAGTGTTCCATCAGTAACTTTAACCTCACCAGTAGTGTAAGCCTTGAATACTGTTGGAGGATCATCATAATTGTTCTCATCAACAGAAACCTGAGCCTCGTTTGAAGCAAGACCATAAAGAACATAACCTTTACCAGAGAACTCAGCACCTTCCTCGCCATTTGTTGAGGCAAACATGTTTGCTGTTACCTTGTAAGTACCGTTTGGAAGACCTGTGATAGTCTGCTTGAAATCGAAGTTCACTTGTGATGCAGAACCGTTCCAGTTCTCAAAGAATGTATCGCCAGTAGCCTTTGTCCATGACCAACCAGTGTGAGTACTCTCAGTCCAACCATAAGGGCAATCTGTATTTTGGCCGTTATTGATGATTGTAGGGTTGACAATAGCAAGAGTCATGTCTGCTCCGTCTGTTGTCTGTGCCTTGACAGCAGCAACGAGAGCTGCATCCATTGCAGACTTCTGCTCATCAGTGATTGCATCAAGAGTTCCGTCATTGTAAGCAGCAGCAACAGCAGCGACAGTCACGTCAGCAGCATAGATTGCCTTACCAGTTTTGTCAAGACCGTCAGCCTTGCCTGTATATTCTGCAGCAAGTTCGTAAACAGCAACAGAAGCCTTAGCATTTGCAGTAGCATCTTTCACGCTCTTGATAGCAGCAGAATAGTCATCAGCAGTAGTGTATGTAGCAGTCTTATTATCGCTGATAGCCTTGTCGAGTGCAGCCTTTACTGTTGAGTTCATATTGCCGTTTACAGCCTCTGCAGCAGCAACAGCATTAGTCAACTCACTTACGTATACAGAAAGGTCAACTGCCTCGCCTACATACTTAATCTTGACAAGCTGACATACATACCAGCAACCACCAGTAGCGATGTTCTGAAGACCGTACTCAAGAGTACCGTCAGTCACTGTTGCTTTAAGAGTGTACTCATAGTTTGACAAGGTACAATCCTTCTGGTCAATTACC
>JAFSSN010000173.1 GCA_017450985.1 Bacteroidaceae bacterium | reverse complement strand
ACCCGTCTCCACCTGCGTCCACGACAGCTTGGAATTAACACCGCGCAAGTGGCCGCGCTTGGTCACGAGGTTGAGCACACCACCCTTACCGTTCTCGTCGCCAGGATACCAGTTCTGCACCGTAGAGTACTTCACCTCGGCATTGTCCATAACGACAATCTCGACGATGGCAGCATGAAGCTGGTTCTCGTCGCGCATAGGAGCTGTACATCCCTCCAGATAGCTGACATAAGAGCCTTCCTCACACACTATGAGCGTGCGCTCAAACTGTCCCGTATTCATAGCGTTGATACGGAAATAAGTTGACAGTTCCATCGGACAGCGAGTCTCCTTCGGGATATACACGAACGAGCCGTCGCTGAACACAGCCGAGTTGAGGGCAGCAAAGTAATTGTCCCTGTAAGGCACCACGCTGCCCAGATACTGCTTCACCAAGTCGGGATACTCTCTCACCGCCTCGCTGATGGAACAGAAGATGATGTTCTTCTCTGCAAGCTTCTCCTTGAAGGTTGTCTTGACCGACACCGAGTCCATGACGGCATCCACCGCCATGCCGCTCAGCGCCATTCTCTCCTCAAGGGGAATGCCGAGCTTGTCGAAGGTCTTGACCAGTTCAGGGTCAAGCTCCTTCTTTCCTCCGTCAGCCGACTTCTTGGTAGGGTCGGCATAGTAGGAAATAGCCTGATAGTCAATCTCAGGCAGTTTAAGATGTCCCCACGTAGGCTGCTCCTGAGTGAGCCAGTAGCGGTAGGCATCAAGACGGAACTGCAACAGCCACTCCGGCTCGCCCTTCTTCGAAGAAATAAGGCGAATCACATCCTCATTCAGTCCCTTGTCTATTATTTCTGTCTGTACGTCAGTGGTGAAGCCGAACTCATACTTCTTTTCCGCCACCTTACGCACAAATTCATTCTGTTCAGCCATAATAATAAATGAGTTTATTCAAGTTTCCCAAGCAGTTAACAAGAGTTAACTTCGTGTACTTAAAAGGAGTTATCGCTTCGCTTAGGACGCAACTCTCTAAGATACATCCGCAAACAGTCAAACGTCCGTTTACTCAATGGAGCGTAACGGGATTAACTTCGCCTAACTACCGTTTACTACAAGCAAGTAAAGCGTTAGCAAAACTTGCGAAACTTGAATGTGTTTATTCTCACATCACGCCGTCAACGGCCTTGTCAACCACCTTATCGACCGTAGTCTTCAGGCCTCGCATAGGCTTTGCGCCGTTAGCCTCCTCCGTGGCGTCGGTAACGATAACCACATCGGGAATCACGAACTGCGGAATATGCTTGACAATATAAAACGCTGATGGGCGCGCCTCCAGCTTTTCAGGCGAATAGCCTGCTGAACTCTCAAGGAAATCCATGAAATTGAAAGCCGCGCCGAGCAGCATGCAATAGCACAGGATTCCGACTCCCGCACCGCACAGACGGTTCACGAAACCGATGTGCATGGCAGAGAAAGCCTTTGTCATCATAGATGCTATCCAGCCCAGAACGATGGGCACGAGCAACACGATAATAACAAAGGCAAAAATATGGCCCACACTTGCCGAAGCACCGCTCTTGACAGCAAGATAGTCGCCGAGTGTCTGATAGAGCACACTCGCAACAATCAAGCCCAGAAACACGCCCGCAAAGTTGGCTATCATCTTAAAAGCACCCTGATAGAAGCCGATGGCGGCTCCTATCAGTAGTACTATCAATATCAATGTATTCATTATCTATTAAAGCTTAGCCTTAACCTCAATCTCTGTATAAGTCTCAAGGATATCGCCTTCGCGGATATCGTTGTAGTTGACAATAGAAATACCACAGTCAAAGTCGCGGCTCACCTCCTTAACGTCATCCTTGAAACGCTTGAGGGCAAGAATCTCACCAGTGTGGACTACGATGCCGTCGCGAATGACACGAATCTTGTCCGAACGGTGAATCTTACCGTCAGTGACGAATGCACCGGCAACAGTACCAACCTTGGTAATCTTGTAAACCTGACGCACTTCTGCCTGACCGGTATTCTCTTCCTTGAGCGTAGGAGCAAGCATACCCTCCATGGCATCCTTAACCTGCTCGATACAGTCGTAGATGATTGAGTAGAGGCGGATGTCCACGCCTTCCTGCTCAGCCAGCTTGCGCGCGGCAGCAGAAGGACGCACCTGGAAACCGATGATGATGGCATCGGAAGCAGATGCAAGAGTGACATCGCTCTCGGAGATTGCACCGACAGCCTTATGTATGACGTTAACCTGAATCTTCTCTGTAGAGAGCTTGATGAGTGAGTCGGAGAGAGCCTCGATAGAACCGTCCACGTCGCCCTTGACAACGAGGTTAAGCTCCTTGAAGTCGCCGAGAGCAATACGACGGCCAAGCTCGTTGAGGTCAACACGCTTGAGAGTACGCAAGCCCTGCTCACGCTTCAACTGCTCACGCTTGTTACAAATCTCGCGAGCCTCCTGCTCTGTATCCATCACGTGGAACGTATCGCCGGCAGTAGGCGCACCGTTGAGACCGAGGATTACGGCTGGCTCAGCTGGCAATGCCTTCTGGATGCGCTGGCCACGCTCGTTGAACATAGCCTTGATACGACCGTAGTGAGTACCTGCAAGCACGATGTCGCCCTGGTTGAGAGTACCGTTGCTTACGAGGACTGTAGCCACATATCCGCGACCCTTGTCGAGAGTTGACTCGATGATTGAACCCGTTGCCTTACGGTTAGGGTTGGCCTTGAGCTCGAGCAACTCTGCCTCGAGGAGAACCTTCTCCATGAGTTCTTCGACGCCGATACCCTTCTTGGCACTGATTTCCTGACACTGGTACTTACCGCCCCAGTCCTCAACCAAGAGGTTCATGGCAGCCAACTGCTCCTTAATCTTGTCAGGGTTGGCACCCGGCTTATCAATCTTGTTGATAGCAAACACCATAGGCACGTTGGCAGCCTGTGCGTGTGCAATGGCCTCCTTAGTCTGAGGCATGATTGCATCGTCGGCAGCAACGATGATGATTGCGATATCGGTAACCTGGGCACCGCGGGCACGCATGGCTGTGAACGCCTCGTGACCCGGAGTATCGAGGAACGTGATGTGACGTCCGTCCTGCATCTTCACGTTGTAGGCACCGATGTGCTGAGTGATACCACCCGCCTCACCGGCAATGACGTTAGTCTTGCGGATATAGTCAAGGAGGGAAGTCTTACCATGATCGACGTGACCCATGACTGTGATGATTGGGGCACGTGGAAGGAGGTCTTCTTCCTTGTCCTCTTCCTCGACGATAGCGTTTGACACCTCACCGCTCACGTAGCTTGTAGTGAATCCGAACTCCTCGGCAACGATGTTGATAGTCTCTGCGTCGAGACGCTGGTTGATACTTACCATCATACCGATAGCCATACAAGTACCGATGACCTTCGTTACAGGCACATCCATCATCGTAGCGAGGTCGCTTACGGTAACGAACTCAGTGAGCTTGAGAATCTTGCTCTCTGCATTCTCTGCCTGCTCTTCCTCAGACATACGTTCGCGCACAGCCTCACGCTTTTCCTTACGATACTTGACGCCCTTCTTCTCCTGCTTTGAAGTGAGTCGTGCAAGTGTCTCCTTTACCTGCTTTGCTACCTCCTCGTCGGTAAGCTCAACAGGCTTCTGAGGCTGCTTGTTCTTCTTCTTCTTACCCTGGCCCTGCTGTGGAGCATTTGCGCCCTTAGGGTTATTCTTTCCAGGCTGGCCGTTGTTGCCGCCCTTGTTTCCGTTCTTGTTCTTGCCCTGGCCCTGCTGGTTCTGCTTTGCGGCAGCATCGACATCAACCTTCTCGTTCTTGATGCGGTTGCGCTTCTTCTTTGCTCCGTTAGCCTCGCCGGCAACACCTGCAGCACCCTTTTCCATGCGCTCCTTCTTGCGGTCCGCCTTGCTCTTCTTGTCAGGACGGGTCTTGGAATTGAGGCTTGAAAGGTCGATGAATCCCACCTGCTTGAACTGTACTCCAGCCTCGACCGGAGCAGAAAGGCGATATACGCCGTCCTCGTCGGCAGTGAGACGATCCTCTGTTGTGCTTACCTTCTTTTCAGATGTCTGCACAGGCTCCTGCTTTGCAGGCTCTGCATTGCCCTTTTCGTTTGCAGTTTCAGCTGCCGGCTCAGCCGCAGCCTTTGGTGCCTCGGCCTTGACAGGCTCGACAGTAGCAGCTGCCGGCTCGGCAGGTGCCTTCTCTACTGGCTTCTCCACAGGCTTCTCAGCCACGACCTCTGCCTGTGCAGGTGCAGCAGCCTTGTCTTCCTTAGCCTCGTTGATGTTGCCAACGATTTTGAGCTTCTGCTGTCCCTGCTCAGACTTCAATCTGAAGATTTCCTGAGCCTTGGCCTGCTTTTCCAGACGAGCCTTCTCCTTCTTCTCCTTGGCCTCCTGCTTTTCCTTTTCCTTCTTCTGCTGGATAGCCTGGCGAATCTCGTCATTATTGGCCTTGTCTTTGCCAAAAGCGCCCATAAGCAGGTTGTACTGCTCATCCGTGATCTTTGCATTTATGCTGGCATCTTCCAACGCCATACCTCTCTTCTGCAGGAACTCTGCCACGGTGTTAATTCCTACATTTAATTCTTTTAATGCTTTATTTAGTCTTACAGCCATCTTGTCTTGATTAATAATTTTGAGCTTTGAGTTAAGAGACTTTTCTCCGTTTTGTTTCATGCTTCGGAAACAGAGTGTTTGAAGTAAAGTCTCTCAACTTCAAACCCTCATCTCTCATCTTTCATAAGAGATTACTCTTCAAACTCAGCACGAAGTATTCTGAGAACATCATCGACGGTGTCCTCTTCGAGGTCAGCCTTCTCGACGAGCATATCGCGTGGAGCATCGAGCACGCTCTTGGCAGTCTCAAGACCGATAGCCTTGATAGAGTCGATAATCCATGGGTCAATCTCATCCTTGAATTCGTCGAGATATACGTCCTGATCGCTTGGCTCTGAGCCGTCGAGCTCGCGGAATACGTCGATAGTGTATTCTGTAAGCATGCTGGCGAGCTTGATGTTGTGTCCGTTCTTACCGATGGCAAGTGACACCTGGTCTGGCTGGAGATAAACCTCTGCCTTCTTGTTCTCCTCGTCGAGCATGATTGAAGAAATACGCGCAGGACTGAGGGCACGCTGTATGAAGAGCTTCACGTTGCTTGTGAAGTTGATGACGTCGATGTTCTCGTTGTGAAGTTCACGTACGATACCGTGAATACGGCTACCCTTCACTCCGACGCAGGCTCCTACAGGGTCGATGCGCTCGTTGTAGCTCTCGACAGCAAGCTTGGCACGCTCGCCAGGGATGCGTGCAATGCGGCGGATGGTGATGAGACCGTCGTTGATTTCAGGCACCTCATTCTCCAGGAGTCTCTGAAGGAACTCAGGAGCGGTACGGCTGAGGATAATCTTCGGGTTGTTGTTCAAGTTGTCAACGCGAAGCACGATGGCGCGAGCAGTCTCGCCCTTGCGGAAATAGTCGCCAGGAATCTGCTCTGACTTAGGAAGGAGAAGCTCGTTGCCCTCGTCATCGAGGAGGAGAGTCTCACGCTTCCACACCTGATAAACCTCGGCACTGATGATTGTGCCCACCTTGTCGGCATACTTATTATAGAGATTATCGTGCTCGAGGTCGAGAATCTTGCTCGCCATAGTCTGGCGGAGAGTAAGGATGGCACGGCGGCCGAAGTCAGCGAAGTTGACCTTCTCACTCACTTCCTCGCCTACCTCGTAGTCCTCTGCAATCTTGTGAGCATCGGAAAGAGAAATCTCTGCGTTCTCGTTCTCCACTTCTCCGTCTGCAACGACCTTACGGCTGCGGTAGATTTCGAAGTCACCCTTGTCAGGGTTTACGATAACATCGAAGTTCTCGTCTGTTCCAAATGTTTTCTGCAACACACTACGGAACGAATCCTCAAGCACACTGACAAGAGTAGTCTTGTCGATGTTCTTTGTCTCCTTGAAGTCCTTAAAGGTATCTATCAAGTTTACCTGATCTAATTTTTTCTTTGCCATTATCTTATATTTTTATTTCTTTTTCCTGTCTCATAGGCGATTCGCGCGAGGGCATAGCGGACTGCTCGGCCGTGCCGATGCCGGTGCTGTTACCGTTCCGTAGCGGGTCTGCTTCGCGGCTGCTCCGGTAGTTCTACGCATTTCTACGCATCGCCGTCGGGTTTTCTACGGGTTTTCTACGGGTAGAATCCGTAGAAATGCGTAGAGTACCCGATGGATGTCCGTAGAATTTGCGTACAAAATCCACGCCTGCATCGTATCTGAGTCACAGAGGACCCGGAATATATAGGTGCGAATTTTCGGAAACACGCGGCGACGAATCGCTTTCTATTTCATCTTGTCCTCGGAGCGGTGCCTCGTTTTCCGAGTGGCTGCACGGCGGCTTTGCGCTGCTGCGGCAGCCGGCCTGCTCCGAAAGTCGGAATCACTTGAAGTCGATGATGCTCTTCACCCACTTTACGTCAGTGTAAGCAAATGACTTTTCCACTTCGACGAGCTGCGGACGCTTCTTGCCTTCCACTCTCTGCTTTTCCTGCACGATGACGACAAAGCCGTTCTCGTCTGCCTGCTTCATACATCCCTCCATCTTGACTCCGTCGCTGGTCAACAGTTCGACATCGTAGCCGATATTGTTGATGTACTGCTGAACAACCTTGAATGGCTGTCCTATACCAGCCGAGCCAACTTCAAGTTCAAAGTCCTCAACCTCACGGTCAAAGTGCTCTTCTATGAATTTGCTCAACTCGCAGCAGTCTTCAATCCATACGCCATCCTTGTGGTCAATCTCTACAGTAATCTTGTTTTGTTCATCCACCGTGGCGTCAACAAGGAAATATTCCTTTCCTTCAAGCCACTGCTGAGCCAGTTCCTTAACTTTGTTTTTGTCAATCATAAATGCTTAATACAATTCGCGATAATAAATGATATAGTCAAAATGTACTTAAAAGAAAGAGAGGAAACTTTTCAGTCCCCTCTCTTTTCATCACTGCAAATGTACGACTTTTTTTTATAACTGCAAAAGTTTTCGTTGTTTTAAACCATATTTATTAACAATTATCAAACTTTTCAGTACAACAATAAGGTTTTTCTTAAGAAATTAATTACATTTGCAAAAGATTCACAACAATTTCAACCAACTAATAATGGAAGAATTGGATAAAGAAATATCAGCGCTTTTAGCATCTATGAACCAGATAACTCTGGAAGAAATGTCGGGAATAAGATTAATGAACAGGTTAGACACTAAGTATGTAGCATCGAAAAAGCAGCTCATAGCCTTATTGAAACTCGTTCAGGACAAGTATCGCGTTCAGGAAACGCTTGGCAATAGGATTATACCTTATTGCACGACTTACTACGACACCTCCGACCACAAGATGTATCTCATGCACCACAACAAGAGGGCAGGAAGATGCAAGGTGAGGGTGAGGACGTAGGTGGCATCGAACCTGACGTTTCTCGAAGTGAAGAACAAGAACAATCACGGCAGAACGAAGAAGAAGAGAATAGAGGTGCCGTCGCAGGACAACTTCCGCGACACCGAGGGGGCGAACGAACTGGTACAGCGCAAGACGCACTTCCCGCTCAAAACGCTCAACGCTGTGATTCGGAACAACTTCGACAGAGTGACGCTGGTCAACAACGAGAAGACGGAACGTCTGACCATCGACTTCAACATCAAGTTCCACAATTTCGAGACGGGAGTGGACCACGGAACAGACCAGCTTGTGGTGATTGAGCTGAAGCGCGACGGAAACGTATATTCACCGATTATCAACCTGTTGCGCGACATTCACGTTCCGGTTTCGGGATTCAGCAAATGCTGCATAGGAATGGCTCTGACGGACACGTCGCTCAAGCGCAACAACTTCAAGCCAAGGCTTAGAAGCATAGAAAAGATAAACGGCAGAAAGTTCATCAAACTACCTCTTTAGGCTGAAGGACAATATTAAGGAATGTGGTTCTTACTGACAGTAAATTCACATGGAGATTTTTCAGGAATGAATATAAACATTTAACAAAA
The DNA here is from genome assembly GCA_017450985.1 of Bacteroidaceae bacterium. Lineage (GTDB taxonomy): Bacteria > Bacteroidota > Bacteroidia > Bacteroidales > Bacteroidaceae > Minthosoma. The sequence continues at coordinate 23,854 of JAFSSN010000173.1, read as the reverse complement.
ACATAGCAAAGAATTATGAACGCAATCAATGACTTCTTGGCAGTGCTCTCAAGCGATACTTGCCGTATTCTTGACTTCATCCTGCGACTTATCATTAACACAGCATTCTCAATGATAATTGCACGATGCTTCTATTTTCCAAAGGCACGCCGCAAGGACTTCTTCTTCACTTACATCCTTGTAGGTTTCTGTATCTTCATGCTCATCCACCTTATGGGCGACGCGAAGATTAAGACTGGTATCGCCATGGGACTTTTCGCAATATTCTGCATCATGCGTTACCGCACTGAGTCTGTGCCTATCCGAGAGATGACTTATCTCTTCCTCATCATTTCATTGTCAGCAATCAACGGTCTTGCATGGGCTGCCGACATCAGCCCTAAGCACCCTGAATTTGTCGGTCCGCTTATGACTTCTATGGGAGAGCTTATCCTCACCGACGCTATCTTCATCTTCGGTGTGTGGATGGCAGAGGCTAACATGCTCATCAAGAGTCTCTCATCTAAATATATCAAGTACGACAAGATTGACCTCATCAAGCCTGAGAAGCGTTCTGAGCTCATAGCCGACCTTCGCGAGCGCACAGGACTCGACATCACTTCTGTGGCTATCGGTTCAATCGACTTCCTCAAGGACTGCGCACTCATCAAGATTTACTACAACACAGACGAGGAGGACGAGGCTGTGAAGAAGATGCCTAAGGAGTATCAGTAAATCGTAGTGAGAAGTTAGATATGTTTAATTGACATTCAAGTCAAGAGAATACAAAGAATGAATAAAAGACTATTTGCAACCGCATTTGCCATTCTGTCGTCATGCTGTGCCTTCACGGCGGAGGCTGGTGACAACGACGACATGGGCATGGACTTGAGCGTGGGCGTTGAGAAGAAACTGACGCAAACACTCGACATTGACCTCGAGTACAACCTTCGAACTCAGGACAACACCTCACAGCTGGAGCGCATGGGCCTCGGAGTAGGTCTCGGCTACAAATTGGTGAACACTAAGAAGTTCAACGTGAAGTTCAACGTCGGTTTTGAGTACATCTACAAGTACACCCTGAAGTCAACTGAGGATAAGTATTCCGACGTTAAGGTTTCCGGCAGCGTTGTTGACAGGAAGTGGAGCGGATACAACGAGACGGCAAGTTTCTGGAGAGGAAGAAGCCGCGCAAGCGTCGGATTCTCTGCCAGCTACAAGCCTAACAAGCGTTGGAGCTTCTCTCTGAAAGAGACTTTCCAGTACAACCACTACAACGTGACGGATTCGATTGACATTGTCAAGTATCGTATCAAGACTAACTTGGACGACGAGGAATATATCTCAACCGAAAAGAGCAAGAAGGTGAAGGAGGCTAAGAACCGTACGGTGCTGCGCTCAAAGCTCGGCGCACAGTACGACATCAGGCACTCGCCTTTCGCTCCATACGCTTCTGTTGACTACGGAAGGGGAATTAACTACAACGTCAATAAGTGGAAGTTCACTGCCGGTACTGACTTCAAGATTAACAAGCAACACAAGATTAACGTTTTCTATAGATTTCAGACTGAGAACGACGACGACGAGCCTAACGGCCACATCATCGGCTTAGGATATAATTACAAATTCTAAAGCGTATGAATAAGATTTTTTCTTTTGCAGCGGCTTTCATGCTCAGCATCGCTGCATTCGCTGAAGACTACACTCTCTACTACGAATCAGCAGAGACATCAGCAAACACGGTATTAACTCCTATTGCCAACCTCCAGAAACTTACTTTCGAGAACGGCAACATTGTACTAACATTCAAAGACGGTTCTAAAAGCAACACGGCCATTTCGGCAGTAAAGCGACTGTTCATCTCAACTCCTGAGGCTATGGGCATCAACGAGACTAAGACTGAGACTGTTGACTTGACAAAGAAGGGCGTGTATGACCTTACGGGTCGCAAACTGAACGTTGACGTTAACGGTAACCTGCCTAAGGGCATCTACATCGTTGACGGCAAGAAGATTCAGGTAAAATAAAGATAAAAAGCACTAACAGGTAGGCTCTATTTGCTTAGGGCCTACCTTATAAATTTTGGTACATAGCATGAAGAAATTTACTTCTATTATCTGTGCTCTCATCGCAACAATGGCTGTCCAGGCTCAGCAGACGCTGCACATCTGCGACGGCTTCAAGAGCACACCTTTGACCCTCGGCACAAACGACGGCATAACCTTCTCGGAGGACTACAAGAAACTGCTGGTGGGTGACTTCAGATACAGCATGAGCGACATCGACTCCATTACGGTGGACGAGCCTGTGTTCCGCAAGGTGACTATCACTTACAGCGGTTCTGAGGCTACGGTGGACGTTCCTTCATTTGTCAAGGGCTTGAGCGTGAACGTGAGCGGCGCAAACGTGTCTATCATCAATACAAATACTACCGACGAGGTTCTGTACTACGTGTCAGGTAAAAGCTCTAACGGTTCGTTGAGCATTACGGGTGAATATAAGCTCACTCTGGCTTTGGCTGGTCTCACGCTCACAAGCACGTCAAACAAAGCACCTATCGACATCGAGTGCGGTAAGCGTATTGGCGTCATTCTTGTTGACGGTACTACCAACACAATCACCGACGCGGCTTCTAACACATCGAAGGGTGCCTTCTACACAAGCGGACACGCTGAGTTTGAGGGTGGCGGTACACTCAACATCACGGGTAAGGCAAAGCATGCTCTCTGCGTGAAGGAGTATCTCCAGTTCAAGAAGTCAACAGGTACAATCAACATCCTGGGTGCTGCGAGCGACGGCATTCACTGCGGTAAGGGTAAGGTGAACGACGACAACAGCCACTTGCAGATTAACGGTGGTGACATCACTGTCTCTAACGCTGGTTCTGACTGCATCGACTGCGATGATTACGGATGCGCATTCATCAAGGGTGGCAAGCTCACTCTCAACGTGAGCCAGGCAGAAGGTACAGGCTTGAAAGTGGACTCATGCATCTATATGACAGACGGAGACATCACGATTAACGTAACGGGAAATGTTTCTGAGGGAATACGTGCCTCATACGCTGCTTATTTCGATGGTGGTAAGATTACCGAGACTGTTGCCGGAAATGGTTCACGAGGCATAAGAAGCAAGAAGACCACTAAGACTACTGACAAAGTTCTCAATGGCGGTTACATGGAGTTTAACGGTACTACGGCTGACATCACCGTTACTGGCGGTGTTAATGCGAGTGACAATACTGTTTGCTATGGAATAAAGGCTGACACTCAGTTTAAGCAGACTGCTGGTACTATCACCATTACCGTAAACTCTTCTGACAGTTCTACAAAGGCTTACAACTTCAAGTCTGACGTAAGTACTGGCGGTACATTAAGCGTGAAATAGTTCATGTCTTCTTGCCGCTAATGTCAATCTGCTTTATCGTCCAATGTCGTCACTCGCATTATCATACTGCAAGCTCAGCACAGATGCTATATATTGTGTATGTGGATGGTGCATAAGCATGGAATAGCTTGGACGTGGATGATGCATAAACGTGCAATGGTTCAAACGTGAATGAGGCATAAATGCGGCAAGATTTGGACATAAAGCGTTTTCCCGTTTCACATTGAGACTATACGGTCTGAATATGGATGAGGCATAAACGTGGAATAGCTTGGACGTGGATGATACATAAACGTGCGATGGTTCAAACGTGAATGATGCATAAATGCGGCAAACTATAAGCATAAAGCGTTTTCCAATCTCACATTGAGACTATACGGTCTGAATATGGATGAGGCATAAACGTGGGATGGCTTGGACATGAATGATACATAAGCCCGCGATGGTTCAAACGTGAATGAGGCATAAATGCGGCAAGATTTGGACATAAAAGACATACGGCCATCATATAATGGTTAAAATGATAAGACTCGACAGAGTGCTTTTGAAAGCCTTTATCGAGTCTTTTTTATGCCAAAATCCTTCAAGGCTTTATTCCGACGTTCATACTTTCAAATTCCACACCCTTCATATCGTCATAAAAAGCGTCACCAAACGACGATACGTCTCAAACAAGTCAATGACACAACCGCAATATTTCCACGCCTTACAGACGGTATAATCACGTTCGTAATTTCCTTTCAAAAACATCTCATCTTTCCTTTTCGATGAACAAGCTGCAACGCTTCATCAAATTCTCATACACCCATGCCTGCATCAAACATTTCAAAAAGCAAATCCAAACATTTTCAAAAACTGTAGCTGACATTTTCAAAAAATATAGCAACTTTTTTCAAAAACCGCGTCGAACATTTCAATAAACAAATCCAAACATTTTCAAAAACAGCACCAAACATTTCTAAAACCAATTAGCCGAATCCTACTTTCGTAAGACTCAGCTAAAAGTTATATATCACATGTCATGCTCAGCACCATTCCATAATGATGCTAAGACTTTCACATTCGCATTACCAAAGACTGCCCCAGCCGCCTCCTTTTTGTTTCGAGTTAGCACCTGTTGATGATATTTCTGAATCATAATCAGCATCAAATCCCTGACGAGAACGGCTATATACATCGTCACCAGCACTTCCTCGTCCAGACTCAGTAAGTACCATAAGGTCCATTTGAGCAAGAGTCATCTCCAGAGCAGGCTTAATATACTTTTTCCTCATAAACAATCCTATTCAATTATTTTACAAAAAACTTACGACTTGTTCCGTCGGAATACCTTACAATATTAAGTCCCTTCTGAGCATTATCGTATCTTACACCTTTCACATCATAATAGCCAATTACTTCTGTGTCATCGGCCTTGTAAGTCTCTACGGCATCAACAACAGCATCAAAGTCAACATAAAGAACGTTTGGACGTACATTGCTTTCTTTAGACTTGCCACGGAAAACAAACGCTCTGAAAGCACCTACGTTGAAATAGCAATAGCCACGAACCAACTTACTACTACTCTGAACATAATAGCAATCACGTGCACAGAGACCGTCAGCATTTACATTAGACTCATCATCAGTTTCATTGCCAAACTCACCAACGGTATATTTCTTCTTGTACGTACCATACAAAACAATATCCTCATATTCTGCATTTGGTCGTACCAAATCTGAAGTCTTGTTTATTACAGCATTCTTTTCTGTAATAGTAATCGTACCGACTTCAGCATCATACATTACCGGAGTATTTGCAGGCAAGCCCATTGTCTCGAATGGCCAATTTTGAAGAATCAATTTGCCATAATCAGGATTTGCATCCCAGTCCACATTATCAGGAACATAGAACTCGCTAATACCCGCAGGCTTCGTTGTAATAGCAAATGGCAAGCACAAGCTACCCATTCTAATCTTATTATCACGACTGTAAGTTACACTCTTTGCCGTGAATTCATTTGGCACATGCAAAGTCATCTTATCAGTAATAACAAAGTTAGCACAAGTATAGTTGCCGTCGTCATCCTTTCTAACCACATTTGTCGTACCTGTAACAGCATCATTATTTGTATAGAACAAAATATTCGTTCCCTCAACGAAATCAGCCACGTTGATATTTCCGTTTATTGACGCATCATCGTTATAGACAAACACAGCACCCAATGAATCTATCTTCTCTGCAATAATCTTCTTTAACTCATCTGAAGCATCAGAGTTTGAATCAAAATCCCAATTACCCTTAAGCGTAAGCTCTGTAGCATCATCATTGATTTCGAAAGAAGCCTCAACGTCACCACAATAAAGCAGTTTGAAGTTATCCAGAGCAATAGAGCCGTCTTTAAGAAGTAAGGTCAAAACAGCCTCATTACCCTGCTCCACCTTAACGTAGTTTGACGTAACTGTATGCATTGAACTTCCCTTTACAATGACATCACCATTAGTGTAAGCCCCCGTCTTTCCATTTGAAGCCAAAGACAAGTCATAGCATCCACCATTATTACGCGTTCGCAAATCAACAGCAACCTTATATATACCCGTAGGAAGATCAGACAAAGTCTGAGTCAGAGAAGCATTCTTTGTTGCCGAATAATAGAAACGCGCAACACTAACAATAGACGAAGTTGTTCCCGTCAACGAAGCAGCTTCATTAATAGTAGACCATTGTGATTTGCTCCATCCCGTATCATCACCCAAGTTAGCATTCTTGATGTAGAAGCTCACATCAATAGGCTTAGCAACAGAAGCATGAGAGCCATCCATAACACTCTCGAAAGCAGAACGAAGAGCATCGGCACGACTGTTAATATCCTTACCAGTAGCGTAAACACTCGCCCAAACAGACTCCAAATCTGCATACGCATTATCAACAACCGTAAGCGCCTTGTCGCCAGTGAAATTCTTCTGATTAACACGAGCAGCACGCATCAACGGCCAAAAACTCTTACGTGCGTTCGAAGCCTGAGTGATAGTACCATTATATGTAGAATACTGATCCTGAGTATACAAAGTCCAACGAGTACCACGAGGCTCCAAATCCTTAGCCGAACCTGCGAACACCAAGTTACCACCATCACCTGTCCACTCCAACACACGGCCTTTCTGGTCAGTAATAGTACAAATTGTAGAACCTGTAGAAGTCTTAACACTCCACTGATAAGCATCCGTACCCTTAACCAATGTCTGAGCAGAAGTACTGCTTCCGCTTGGCATCAGATAAGTATTATCCGCAGAATTCTTAATAGCAAACATGCCATCCTTATTACCAGAAGGACTAATTACCCATTTCTCACCGCGAGCAGAAACTGTAGAATAAGTGTTTGCACCTACAGTCTTCTTTGAAAGCCACAAACCTGCGTCCACATTATATATATATAACTCTGTATCCTCAGTAATGTCTGTCACATCGCAACCACTCGCACCAAGATAATACATCTCTACATTATCGAAATATGCAGGAGTAGAACTTGTCACTTTACCACGGAAACCAATTGTCAACTTACCGTCAGTAACATTAACATCAATTGACTTGCTCAAATTACCTACATAAGAGAAATAACTTGCCATTGAAACATGATCCTCATTCTTCAAGTTGTAAGCGTCAAACTTAACAGAACCAAGTTCATTGCCATTACCATCGAGAGCAAAGAGTTCCAAACCGTCTGTAGATGAAGCAGCACCCTGAGCAGTAATACGATACACACCAGAAGGAAGAGTACCACTTGAAATTGTCTGGTAGAACTTATAAGACGAAGCTGAATTATTGTAACCAACAACCTGCATGTTCATATTATAGTTGTTAGCTCCAGAAGATTGCCATACAGACTGTCCCAAATTAAACACCACATTGTTATCCCTCATCTCCGTACGACCATTCAAGCCCTCGGCGGTGGCACTGCCCTTACGACCATCCATACCACCAAACACCATTGACTTACCACTTGTAACCTTCCAGTTCACGATACGCATATCGTTACGACTAAAGTTAGGGTCCTTGATGAAGAACGTAGCATCAACAGGATTCAACTCATTTGCATTTGTCATTTCCTTAATGCGCTGAGTCTCATTAACAATCTGCCATATCTGAGCATTACGAGAAGCAACACCCTTCAAAGCGATACCATTGTCAGAAGTTGTAGCCAAATACATTGTACCAATCTTGATACGATAATCCAACGGATTAGTCTCAGCATCAACCTGTTCAAACACCAACTGTGAGCCATCTTTCTCCTGGTCATAGTACAAACCAGCACTTGGGCTATAGAAATATCTGTTATTCCAATTTGAGTTATCGCCAGGTTCTGCAATACTTGTATCCAAAGACCAATACTGCTCACCTGTCAAAGAATGTCCGTTCTTTTCAAACTTGAAAGTAAAGCCATGCTCTGCCATAACAGGGAAAGTACCCCATGATTCACCACCAGCCTCAAGATAACGATACTCTGGGACATCATCAGTACCGACATTTGTACGGAGATAATACTCACCCTCAGAAATAGCTGAATTCAAAGCATTTCTGTTACCAAAGAACACAAGGCTGAAGTCGTCGAACTTCAAAGTATAATTATCAGATGTCTGACCACCCTCTTCGCTTGAATACTTCTGATAAGAGCTCAAATCCACACCCAAAGTCACATCGTCACTTTCATTCTCTTTATAGAAAGAAACTGACAACTCACCAGCATCAGATGAAAGACTCATATCCATATCAAGCGTATCACCGTTGCATACTGCGAACAACTGTGCACCAGCAGCAGCATCCAAAGTCTTCACGCTAAACTGATAACCACCCTCAGGAAGATTATGCAATGTCTGCTGTATTCTACCAGTAGGCTTATCCTCGCTATTATACTCAAACAACGCGCGGTTGTTTATAGCCTTGAAATAAGACGAGTTAGCTTCCTTCACAGAAATACTGTCAGTAGCCAAGCCCTTACCCTTCACCGTCCAACCAGGAAGTTCATTACCTCCGTTTGTACCTAAAGCATCAGGGTTACCCAAAAGAAGCGGAACATTTACTCCGTTAAATGCCGAAGACTGATAGATGATGTCCTCCACCTCTTTATAATAGTCAACACGCGAAATAGCAAACAATCTGTAGTCAGACTTATCTGAGCTTACACGAATATCTTTGCTACTACCCCACTGAGTCAAATAACCGTTTTTAGTTTCAAAATTCCAGTTTGCAAGTTTGTCCACGCTGAAAGCCACGGAAGCATCAGCAATGTTACCCGTTGTAGAAGTCTTGAAACGGAAATAAGGCTTATCTAAAATACCACTAAATAAAGCATCATCCGTCTGCAACATATACTCACGCTGACTTGCACTGACAAATACAAACTTGCCAGCAGTAGTAGGATATATCTCCCAGAGATTAGCAAGGTTACCGAGAACGTCGTCTGTCAAAGAAGTATAAGACATTGTATTGTAACCAGTTCCTTGCAATGCCACAGTACCTTTCTTAAGAGTCAGTGCCGTAGTCTTGTCTGACCAGATAGTAAAGAAATAGTCATTAGAATTCTTCAAAGCGTCGTCATCCAATGTCTTAACTTCCTTCCACTTACCATCTTTCCACAAAGTTGAAGAAGAAATGGCAGTTGGCACAAATGTTCCTGCTCTTGACAAACTTTCCAGAACACTATATACAGTACCGTCTTCCGCATCAATATAAACGTTCAACGTACCGTCAGTCACAGTAGCAAGCACCTCATACGAAGTCAGCTGATCAGTAATAGCCACACTTTCGCCATCGTTTGCAACAACCTTGGCAGCACCACTGCCAGTAGTCTTTGCCAACACATTAACTACATAAATGCCATTCTCCAAATTACTGATCGCATACTCCAAGTTATGATTACCAGCCACGGCATCACAACGTCCAACCCACACATTTCCATCAAGTGCAGTGCCGGAAATGTTAAAACGACCTACATTAGCATTTGCATTATCAAGCTGTGTACGTACCATATCTACAGGATAGACAGAATTATACTGCTCCTCAGAAATAAACTGCCAATTACCCCATGTAGATTTATAATATACCAACTGCTTATTCTGCAGCTGCATATCATACGACCTATAATTAATTCTATAATGGTACTCCCATCCACTATCTATTATTTTCAATGTTTGAGGTGTACTGCCCCAATTAGCAACACCATTTTTATCAAAATAAATATAATTAGTAGTACCATTATTATCGTACGAAACAGTACAATTAGATAATGTACCCTTCAAAGTAAACAAAGTTGCATTCTTAATATTATATACAACCTTGCCAGGCTGAGCCAAATATTTATTAGGTGCATCAACACCCTCATAGATATAATATTTTCCTTCAGCAGGAGTTTCTGCTGTCCAAAAGCCTGGAGAAGCGATTGCACTACCCGAAGCTGCATCATATTGAATATTATGCACTCTGATACGCACATAACCTGCGTTGTCCATATTCTCGACCCACAGTTTAAATGCGCCGTCAGTAATTGTAACGTTCAAATCAACCTCTGTATTTGTATTCCATCTGTTCATTGAAGGATTATATCCATTAAGGACAGTACTCTGAGCACTCACCTTATCGCTTGAACCGATATGCATCACTGCACCATCGCCAGTCTGCTGAACAGAAGCCTTTACAGTATATTTTCCATCAGGAAGACCACTTACCGTAGTACACCATTCTGTATTCTCATAAGTATTCTGAGCCATCCAAGTGCCATTAATGTTTACGGCAGACACAGCGGTGTTCCACTCCGTGTCATAAACAGCACCCATGCCTTCAAGATAATTAGCGAAATAGACAGCCTTTATCTGGTCGTCAGAGACGAAATCAAATTTATACTCATCACTTGAACCTGTATCCTCGACTGACAAACCACTATTATCAGCATACAAAGCATATGAAGTAGCCCCCTTTGCCTTCAACACTCCATCCTCTATCGTCCACTGATTAGATTTAGTTGTGGAAAAATAGTAATTCGTAAAGAAAATCCATTCAGTCTTAGCTTCCCAAGACACATAGTCACCGCTATTTTGATCTTGTATAGAATAATTACTACCAGAAGAACCTTTTTTAGAAACAGTAAACAAACACCTATCACCAACACTTGATGCAAAAGTAGATGCAGAACTGAGGAACTTTCCCTGTCCATAACTATAAACATTCAACGAAGCACTACCTCTGGACGGAAGTTCTCCCGTCCAAGTCACCTTACCTTCCGCATACACACTCGACGCACAAAGCACAAGTATGAGGAAACTAAATAAAAAGGTTAATTTTCTTTTCATCATATATTCATCCTTATATTTTCAAAAACCTATATTTCTTTTTGGGTTACGGCACATAACACATAGAGTGAAACGTGACGTTACAGTTATTTTAATTAATATTTTACCAATCACAATTATATATTATTCGTAGAAAAAGTAATGTGTGTTAAGTGTAAATCGGTTTGGCGTCTTATAATGAAGATTGCTTTCATTGCCTGTCATTCTCCCCACATGCTTGAAGCATCACAGCTATTGGCAGCGCATATTCAACCGACCAGTTTCTTTTCTCAAAGAAAAAAAACAGTCTTTTTAAGGCAAAAGTTCATTACACTATTCTAAAACAACATATTAACAATTTTCTTGTTCCTAATATTTTTTTCTTTCTTCAAGGTGCAAATATAGGCATTTTGTTTTATTTATATATAAGACGAGTTTATTTTTTCGCGCACATACATAAAATATCTTGTGTATGCACACAAAAAGTCCTAAAATGCAATGTGGATATTGCAACGTGCATCACTTTTCTATTTTGCCTAAAGGCACGTTACAATACGGCATCACATTTACTATATAACCCCAAACTTTTCCGAATACGGAACAACAAGCACTAAAACGCCTACAGCGTTCGCGCATTCTGTAATGCTTCAGAGCATCAAAACAAAATAAAATCAGTATTTAGGACGACAGCTTCAGGACAATTTTCCTTTATAGCATTTCACACATCACTCTTCTTTCGCAAGTTTCGCTAACGCTTTACTCGTTTGGAGTTTCAGAATGAAGAGTGAAGAATAAAGAACGAAGAATCTCGTTTACCATAGGCGAATTGGTTTACTTTTCGCTTTTCATTTTCAACTTTCAACTCGTGTAGCGCGCGTTTCCGTGGTCTTCCCTCTCGTCTTAAAAGGAGAGAGTGGCGTTGGGAGTGAGAGAGTCCGCTTTCGACTCCGAAGGATACTCCCGTTAACTACTTGCAAAACGCGAATATATCATATTCAGTATCGATTACAAAGATACAAATATTTTGCATAAATGCAAAATAATGCGACACCTTTTTCACCTTTCCTGCCCCACCCCCGCGAAACGGGTATGAGAGGAGCCAAAAATAGGTTTTATACACATTTTTTATGGTATTTCTACGCATTTCTACGGATATTTTCCGTAAAAAAACCGTAGCGGACCCGAAGAAAATACAGAGAAAATCCGTAAATGACTCGGAGAAGATACGGAGGAGAATCGGAGAAAAACAGATAAAATAACGATGAAAAACATGACTTTTCACACCTTATTTTCTTCACGTTCAAACCAACAATCCGACTTATCTACACATTATTTATATTAAAGAAAATATCTTTTCCGTGCCAAAACATACCATTTTGCAATGTCGAGATTGCAACTTTCAAAATTAAGAAAGCATCCGTTTTCGGTCCATGAAAGCCTCATCGGCGAAGCATAATAAAGGACATCAGGAATGATTTTCTGCCGTCCAGTTAGCAAGAATTACGACACCAACTGACGAAAAATAATGCTACCCTCACACCTACACAACACACCGCCCGTGGCAGGCAACCACAAACGCGCCCGTCATGCTGACCGTCAGCAAGTAAGCAGGTCTTGCATATCCGTTTCCCCATGCATCAAACACGCCCATCATGCAGACCGTCAACAAATAAGCAAGCCTTGCATATCTACTTTTTCATGCTACATACATATCCGTCATGCAGACCGTCAACAAACAAGCAATTCTTTTACATCTGCTTTCCCATGCATCAAACACGCCCATCATGCAGACTATCAGCAAGAAGCATCTATCTCCTTGATAAACTTACGAAGCTGCGACTGCTCCACATCACCCATGCGAAACTCCTTCTCAGCATCGTCCTTCACCATCTGCAACCACCGTGCGTATGCCTCGTCAGCCTCCTCGCGCCAGTTCGCCGCGTCGTTGAACAAGGCATCGCCAAGGCTTTGCAACACCCAGAGGGCATACGCCTCGCAGCAACGCTGATAATCGGCATCAATCTGGCGGAGCAGCGACTGCAGCTCAACCAACGACGATACCGCGCCCGACTTCACGTCATGCACCACGGCATCGAGTCCCTCCTTCGTGACAATCATTCCGCACATATCGAACCATTGCGCCTGGGCAGCCTCACCGCCGTCGCCATGCTTCAGAGCCTCACGCAGGAAGAGACGAAGCACGGTGTCGTAATACTCCACTCCCTTCACAGCCGCGTCGTGACGAATCACGCATCCGCCGTATTCATACTCCTCCCTGTCGTCCTTGAGCAGCGACAGCAGAGCCTCGCGTCCCTCCACCACGTACTGAACGATGTACGGATTAGGGAAAGCGTAGTTCACTATGTCGGAGCGCGAAGACAGCGGACGGAGGTCGCGCGTAGGCCATTTCTTCACATCGCGCCATGTGCCCACGGTGCGTATGTTCACACCCGGCACGAGCCACGTTCTGTCACCGTCGCCTATGACGTAGGAGAACGGCATCTTGAACGTCTGCGGATGGGTCTGTATCTTGCCTATGGCAACCGAGAACACGCCCAGATGGACAGGCAGCAGAAGGTGGCTTCCGCTGGCGGTCTTAGCCCCGCGGTCGAGCATTCCCCAGTGTATAGGTCCCATCTTGTAGGCATGATTGCTCTGGTTGGTAGCCGAGCCGGCAGTGTAGAAAGAGAATGCACATCCTATGAGCAGCGTGCTCTTGTGGTGGGATGTGGAGAACGGACCGCACAGCACGGCACAAGCCTCGCCGTTGTCCATATAGCTGTTGGCGAAGAAGAGGCTGTTCTCGGCAGAGAATCCCTTGCCGATGTGCACCGACTCACCCACGAAACATTCCATGACCTTTGCGCCGTCGGTCACGCTTGCGCCGGCAGCCACGATAGTATTTTCCATTATCACGTCGCAGCCTATGAACGTGTTGGCATCCTCGGTGCTTAGCACGGTGCAGTTGTCGAGTCGGCTTGCACCGTGTATCTCGCAGTACTCGTCTATCTTGACGTTGCTGATTTCCTTCACGTCGATGATGCGCGACATGGCTCCCATGACAGCGAGACTTGCTCGCTCGTCGTCGTCATACACGTCCTCCGGAGCAGGCTCTTCCGCGTCCTTCAACGTGCGTCCGATGCCGTTCACCATGAGCCATGCAGCCTGTGCCGTGAGGTGTTCGTTGAGCACCACGTTGCCCTCTCCGCCCTCGTTGAGCACGGATATGAGCGTACCGCTGGCGAAGGATGCGCCTTCCTGACAGGTCATCGTGCCCACGTTCGAGATGTAGCACTGGTTGCCTATCGAGTAGCCGTTGATGTATCCGCTGACATTCTCGATGAGACATTCGTCGCCTACCACAACATTGCGGAGGGTTGCGTTGCGGAGACAGCAGCGGCGTCGGAAGCCCTCCTCCACATCGAGCGTGCCGTTAAGGCGTCCTATCTCCACGTGTCCGTAGAAGGTCACATTGCGCACCGCATCGGTCATAAAGTCGTCGTCAACGATGATGTCCTGCCAGCTTTCCGCCCAGCATCCCTGTTCCTCAAGTATGTTAATCTCTCTGTCTGTTAATTCACGCATAGCTACGATAATGAGTGTTTATTACTATCTGTGGGCAAAAATAGACATTATTGGCAACATACACAACCATATCGGTGCATAAAAAGGTGAATCGGAAGACGCGGGCACAAAAAAAGTTCCCCTGAGCCGCACAAAAGGCGTCTCAGGGGAACCGAATATCCTTAGAACAATCTAATTACTTTACAATAATCTTAAGTGTCATGCCGTTGCTCATCTTAACGATGTTCACGCCCTTCTGAGGCTGTGCAAGACGTGTTCCAGAAAGTGAGTAGTAAGCAACTGGAGTAGCCATCTCGACATCAGTAGCCTTGATAGCATCAATCTCTCCGTCTTCCTTAGTAATCTTGTCGAGATAGTTGCCCTTTCCGAAGTAGTAGAGATGCCATGCACCAACTACCGAATAGTCGTTAGGAAGAACAACGTCCTTGCACAGACCGATTGTGATGTCGCCACTCTCAAGATAGAAGTGGAGTCCGTTGAGGTAGTAGCCAGCGTTGAAGTAGTCAACAGAAGGCGTAGTACCGTCAGGAGCGTAGAGACCGTTTCCGAGAGTGTAAGTGTTGCCGCTTGTCGCAGGAGATGTTGAAGCGTCCTCAGAGAGGTTCTTCACTAATCTCTTATAGCACTTTTCCGGTGTCTGTACGTAGAGAGTGTCGAGGTGAGTATCTTCGCCGTTAGCGATGCGTGCCTCTTCCTCATTGTAGTAACCAGCACGATAGTAAGTGTTGACAGTCACCTTGTATGTACCCTTAGGCAGACCAGAGATAGTCTGATAGAGGTGGAACGGAGCACGGTTGTAAGATACTGTGTTCTGCTTGTAGCCGTTCATAGCCGTTGTAGTCCAACCGTCGATGTATGTAACGACCTTGTCGCCGCGCTCAGGGTCAAACTCGTTGTTGACGATGAGAGATGACATGTCGGTAGTGTCCTGAATCTCCTCTGGGATAATCTCTGGTGCAGGCATCTTCCAGAGTTCCCATGCACCTACCACTTGATAGTCGTTAGGGAAAACATCCTTCTTAGAAAGACCGATTGTGACAGTCTCGCCTCCTGATACGACGAACTCGAGTTCGTTGAGATAAGCACCTGCAGCGAAGTACTCGGCTGAAGCCGTTGTTCCGTCTGGTGCGAAGCGTCCGTCAGAGAGTGTGTAAGAGTTACCGTTTACAGAGAGAACAGTTGAAGATGCGCCCTCAGTGAGGTTGAGTACAGGAGTAGAGTATGTCTTTTCGCCTACTGTTGCATAGAGCGTAGTGAGATGAGTTTCCTCACCGTTGGCGATGTGTGCCTCTTCCTCGTTCCAGTAACCTGCACGGTAGTAAGTGTGAACCTTCACCTTATATGTACCAGCTGGCAGACCAGAGAGCTTCTGGCTGAGCTCGAACGGAGCACGGTTGTAAGATACTGTGTTCTGCTTGTAGCCGTTCATTGCTGTAGTAGTCCAACCCTCGATAGTAGTAGTGTTCTTGTCACCCTTCTCTGGGTCGAACGTAGGGTTGATAATCATAGAAGTGTAGTCAACTGGCTGATCTTCGTCTGCAGGGTCGATGATGAGCGCAGTCTTGATGCGTACGATAAGTTCGCGTGCCTCGTCGATAGCGTCCTCCACCTCGTCGTTTGCCAATGAGCCTCCGTAGAAGTCAGAGTAGTAGTTGCCAATCTTAACGTCAATCTCGTCAGCGAAACGAGCGTCAAGTTTTTCACGGTTTGAAGCGAGAGTTGCAGAGAGCTCTTCGAGAACGATGTACAAGTTGCTGTAGAGTTCTACGCCCTTGTCAACAGCCTCTGTAGTGCGCTTCAACTCGATGTAAGCGTCGTATCTGTCTTCCTTGTTGATGTTCTTTACTGCATATGACAATGCGTCAATTTCTGCGCTACCGCACTCTGCTGTCTTCAGACGCTCCTTAGAGTATGGGAGCAGGTCGTCGATAAGCATGTTGAGCACATCTTCGTTCTTTGCACGGAAAGTAAGTTTAGCGTCACCTGCCCAGAGAACACATCCTTCAACTGAGCGAACCTTGTTTGTAACACCTACCTTCATTGTACCGTCAGTCACGAGGCCATATACCTTCATGCCGTAGAGTCCTTTTGCAAATCTTGCTGAAGCAGTATCGGCTGATGCGATGTCTGCACATTCAATAGCCTTCTCTGAGTCGTTGATGTAAGCGTATGCCTTTGCAACGCTGACGTTGTCGTCGTTGAAGTCAGCACCTGGACGGAACACTGCGTTAATGTTGAACTCATATACACCGTTCTGCAAGCCTGTGAGCTGCTGATATACGTCGCATACCATGTTCCAAGCCTGGAATACAGGGAACTTCACTTCGCCGTTCTCGTCGGCATAGCCCTCAGGCCATGTAGGACCGACATTTGAAGTCCATCCGCCTTCCTCTGCGAAACGTGGGTTCTTGAGGAGAGCCGTACAGTCGTCACCGTCCTTCATACCTGAAGCCACGGCATCGTTATAAAGCTGTTCGAAATAGATTCTTTCGAGATAAATCTGTGCTGTAGAAAGAGTACCGTTAGTAAGGATGTACATGGCTGTGTTGTTGCCGTTGAAGTCATCCTCGTTCTCAGCCTCGTCCTGCAGATAGTCAGCAAGGAGGTTAGCCTCATCTGAGCTGTTGTCCATAGCTGTGAGCCATCCCTCTGCCTGCTTGAAGAGCTTAAGGAACTCAGCGTAGGCGTCGATGCTGCGTGAGAGTGAGCCGTAAGCGTTGTTGAACTGAGTTACTGCCTTTGAGATGTCGGCCTTAGTCTGTGCTGACACAAGGGCAGCCTTTGCAGCGAGGTACTTGTCGAAGTCGTTATGGCAGTAGTACTTGATGTTACCCTCGTCAATCTCTGATTCGTAGTCAGTGACTGTACCGATCTTCTGGTTGACGAATACCTGGTAAGCGTCGTTGCCTGCACCGAGGTAGTAGAGGTTTACGTTGTCGATTCCAACCCAGTTGGCACCAGCCTTCTCGATGCTGAGACCGAACTCAAGCTGGTTATCGTCAACGAGTGCAAGCACTTCGTATTCCTTTGATGCGTCGATGTTCTTAGAGTCAACCTCTGTCTTCTCGTCGCCTGCGAATGCGAATGTTCCGCCAGTAACGTTAGTGAAGGCGAGAGTGTTGAAACGATACACACCGTTAGGAATGTTTGTCAGCTTGGCATATATGCGTCCCACGCCGAATGAAGAACCGTTCCAGTTTTCGAGGTGGACGCCTGTCACTGATGCGTCCTTAGCGGCATTTGAATTGGCAGCCTGCTTGTGAGTGGCAGCCGTATTCATGTACCAGCCTGTAGTCTCATGATTCTCGAATGTCTGCTCAACAGTTCCGTAGAGTGCAAGTACTTCAACCTGGCTTGTAGCAGTTGCAGATGCGAGAGTTGCGCTTACGAATGCTTCGTTTATTTCATTTGTCTTGGCGTTCATAGCCTCGACTGTAGCAGAAGAGTTAGCATAAAGAGCCTCGGCAGCTGAAAGGATGTCGGCATCGAATCCGGCAACGGTCTTAGCCTTTTCAATGGCTGTGCCGAGAGCTACTGCTGCCTCATAGACAACCGTCTCGCTCACGTAACGCTCATACTCCGATGGCTTCACGAAAATCCATGATATCTGGAAGCCGTTAGCGTCGTATCCTGCCTCGGCAGTGAACTCGTCAGGGCTGCAGAGATAGATACGAGTATCTTTCTTCTCAGGGATGATGCCCAGGTAAGTTTCTGGGTAGAAAGTAGGATTGTACTCAGGGTTTACCTTGGAAAGACCAATCTTGTATGTTCCGTCGTCCTGAAGCGTCAGGGTGTACTTGTTGTTTGGCTTGCCGTCGATGGTGTTGTCAACCCATACTTTGTCACAACCTTCCATAAACATATATCCCATCTTACCTACCATGCCACCAGCTTCGACACTGTCGGTGATGAAGTAAGTAGAGCCGTCCCATATGCCTCCGGTCTTGTACTCCTCTATACACACCTTGAATCCATGGGTAGGACTGACACTTGCGCGAGTTTCGTAATCGTTGGCACCCAGCAAGAAGCCGTCAGCCTTGACATTGTAGAGATACAGCGTATCTCCTACAGCCAAAGGTGTGCTTGCAGGCGCAACAGGCTTGGTCCACTCGGCAAATACCGTTGAACTCACGAACAACGATGCTGCTAATAGTGTAAATTTATTCATATTTCTATTTCTTTTTGATATATTAGTTAGATTTTATCCTGATTCAACATACATCCCTTTTGACTCAAGGACAATTTAGTTTGTTCTTATACCTTATATCTGTCATGTGCGGGATGCGAACGTTTCCGTAAGAATTTCAACTATAAATTTGCGCAAATATAATGTTTTTTCTACGGATTTTTTATTGCTGTCTTTTGTTTTTAACAAAAAAAATACTTACATTACCCAAACTACGTATTAAAACATTCAGTATTTGCCAATTCGAGACATCACAAATGTCTCTAATGCGTAGATTATCCAATGACGGCGCATCTCGGACGAGGCCAGAAAATGGCTTTCACGACTGTGCGAAAAGTACGGTTTAGAACACAAAAAAGCATCGTGTATATGCACGATGCTTTTCTGTGTAATTATGTTTTCTAAGCCTTTCCTTGTCTCATGCACAGAGTCCTGTGCCCCATACATCGACGAAGAGGATGCGTGAGGTACGACTTCCGCTAAAGAAGAAAGCTGAAAAGATTATTATTCAAAATAGTAAAGGAAAGTTGCAACACCTTCAAGGGCTGGCTTTTTCTCGTCTTTAATCTCAATCTTGAACTTTATCTCGGCCTTGCAAGTGCCGCGAAGATTGACGATTGACTGAAGTACTGTTGTCATGCGAATGCTCTGACCTGCCAAGACTGGCTTACCGAAACGCATCTTATCCATGCCGTAGTTGACGAGCATCTTGATGTTGCGAACGTCGATAATCTGACCCCAGAGATGTGGAAGAAGAGAGAGTGTAAGATAACCGTGAGCAATTGTTGACTTGTAAGGGCTCTCAACCTTTGCACGCTCTACATCGACGTGTATCCACTGGTGGTCGAGTGTTGCATCTGCAAACATATTGATACGATCCTGAGGAATCTCCACCCAGTCTGATGTGCCAAGAGCCTTGCCCTCGTATGAAGCAAACTCATCGTATGAGTTTATTATTAACTTATCCATAATGCGTATTATTAAAATTTGCACAAAGGTACGCTTTTATGAGCAACGAATCATAAAAAATAAACAAAAAAATCACTCTGTATAACGAAAAAAAACTCTTTGTCTGCTTTTACTTACAATTTTATCATATCAAAACAGTAGCACACAAAGTACAAAAAAGGCGGGGCATGGTCGCCGCAATGCGTAATGACCATGCCCCGCAATAACTCTTTATGTATTTATTACACTCCGGAGAAGCTGCTGAAACCTCCGTCAACTGGTATGACTGTACCTGTCACGAAGCTTGCCTCGTCGCTTGCGAGGAAGCGTACGATGCCGTTGAGCTCGCTGATGTCGCCAAAGCGTCCCATAGGAGTCTTGTTGAGCACCTTGTGGCTGCGCTCCG
Source organism: Bacteroidaceae bacterium (assembly GCA_017450985.1). GTDB lineage: Bacteria > Bacteroidota > Bacteroidia > Bacteroidales > Bacteroidaceae > Minthosoma. The sequence continues at coordinate 4,061 of JAFSSN010000173.1, read as the reverse complement.
TAAGTGAGCCGTCGTCGTTGAGGAGGGCCTTGCGGTTCTGCTCGCCGATGAAGAAGCCTGGTGCAATGGCATTGACGCGAATCTTATCGCCATACTTGCGCGCGAAGTCCTGTGCAAGCCACTTGGTGAGGGCATTGACTCCCTCCTTGGCAATGGAATAGCCCATAACGCGTGAGAGAGCGTCGTAGGCAGCCATGGAGCTGACATTGATGATGCTGCCGCTCTTCTGCTCTGCCATGAGCTTGCCGAACGTGAGGCAAGGATAGACTGTGCCCCAGAGGTTGAGGTCGATGACCTTATGGAGTGCTTCGATGTCGCACTCATACACGTTCATGTCATCCATGATGTTTGCGCCAGCCACGTTTCCGCCTGCTGCATTAACAAGGATGTCCACGCGGCCGAACTGAGTCTTAACCTTATCTGTGAGAGCCACGATCTCGTCGTGGTTCAGAACGTTGCACACGAATCCTGTCACAGTAGTGTCATTTGCCTTTGCCACAGGAGTAATCTTTGCAAGAGCCTTATCGACGGTTTCCTGACGAGAGCCCACGACGATGACTGTGGCGCCTCCTGCAAGAAGTCCCTCGCTCACGTTGCTGCCGAGAACGCCTGTTCCGCCTGTCACGACAGCAATCTTGTCTTTTAATGATATCATAATAGTCAGTTATTTATGTTCGTTCATATACTTTATTGTTGCCATCACTCCATCCATCTGGAGAAGTCCCATCATTCTTCCGTGGAAAGAATATCCTGCGTTGTAGCCCTTGTCGGCATCGCCCAGAGTGCAGCGGCCGTGGTCAACTCGCATAGGCAGGTTAGGATTAAGCTCTTCAAAGATGCGGCATACCTCGATGAGGTTGGCGCGTCCTCCGAGATGGTCGGCCTCTATGAAGTCGCCATTCTCGAACACGTTTGTAGAACGTAGATGTACGAAGTGGGTGCGCTTTGCATACTTACGGGCAAGCGCCGGCACGTCGTTCTGTACCCCTGCCGACAGCGAGCCGCAGCAGAAGGTGAGTCCGTTGTGAGGATTGTCAACCGCGTTGAGGAACCACTCGATGTCGGCATCGCACGTAACCACGCGCGGCAGACCGAGCAACTGCATTGGCGGGTCGTCTGGGTGAACGCACATATTCATATTGTACTCATCGCACACAGGCATTATCTGCTCAAGGAAATACTTCCAGTTGGCACGCAGCTTGTCTGGCGTGATGCCGTCGTAGAGTTTAAGAAGCTTGCGGAACAATGCCACCGGCTGTTTGTCTTCCTCCGTGATGTTGCCATTGACGAAGCCCTGCGTCTTCACGATGATGGTATCGACAAGAGCATCGTCGTCCGCCGGAGTCATAGTCTCCTTCATCTTAGCAGCTGCGGCAAGCTCTTCGTCGGTGTAGTCGGCCTCGCAGCCCTCGCGCTTCAAGATATACTTGTCGAAGTACACGAACTTCACTTTGTTAAAATACAGAGACGTGCTTCCGTCTGCCCATTTATGGTCAAGCTCTGTGCGTGCCCAGTCGAGAACAGGCATGAAGTTATAGCAAATAGTATGAATGCCACACTTGCCCAGATTGGCAAGGCTCACCTTGTAGTTCTCTATGAGCTGGTCGCGTTCCTTGCCACCATACTTGATAGCCTCGCACACAGGAAGGCTTTCTACAACTGACCATCTCAAGCCGGCAGCCTCGATATAGTTTTTCAAGTCCATGATGGCCTCTACAGTCCACACGTCACCATTCTTCACCTCATGAAGGGCTGTCACAATGCCCTCAACGCCTATTTGACGGAGCATCTGAAGGGTAATCTTATCCTTCTTGCCGAACCATCGCCAAGTCTTTTCCATAATACGTTCTAATATATTGTTTTTAATTGGCATGTTCCCGACACATCGTCACGAAGAACACGCCCGGTTATAAATTATTTGCCACGTTAACTATTCCCCACACGCTCACGCAATTATCGGAGAACGAGCGCAAAGTTAGTGTTTTTCTGCCACGAAGAACGTAAAATTACGTACCATTTTCATTCAAATACGTACCAAAAACGCTAAAAAAACATTTTTAGCACGACGCATACCTTGAGTGAAAGAAAAAAAGCTTATCTTTGCACCCGTTTAGCGAAGCCGCTGTCTGGGATTGTGTAATCAGAGAATGCTTCGTCATTATTTACATAAAACTTTATTTAATAAAATTTATGGCTAAAGTAGATTTAATGAAGATTGCTGAGGAGGCATTTGCAACTGGCAAGCAGCACCCAGCATTCAAGGCAGGTGACACTATCACTGTTGCTTACAAGATTATCGAGGGTTCTAAGGAGCGTATTCAGCTCTACCGTGGTGTTGTTATCAAGATCAGCGGTGAGGGTACTAAGAAGCGTTTCACTGTACGCAAGATGTCAGGAACAGTAGGTGTAGAACGTATCTTCCCACTCGAGTCTCCAAACATCGACAGCATCGAAGTGAACAAGGTAGGTAAGGTTCGCCGTGCTAAGCTTTACTACCTCCGTAACCTCACAGGTAAGAAGGCTCGTATCAAGGAAAAGCTCTCAGGCGCAAAGCAGGACGCTTAATCCTTGGCAACACAGTAATACACGAAAGGGAATGCTTATTGCATTCCCTTTCTTTTTTATTCCCCCGCCATCAAATATACTCGTCCCAGCTTTATCAAGAGTAATTACATGACCTTCTGTTTTCTTTATTCAGCCATCAAACACACCCGTCATAGCCATGTTACAAATAACTACATGGCCTCTCGTTTTCTTTACTCTGCCATCAAACACACCCGTCATAGTTATGTTACAAATAACTACATGACATCTCGTTTTCATTACTCAGCCATCAAACACACCCGTCATAGCTATGTTACAAATAACTACATGGCCTCACGTTTTCATTACTCAGCCATCAAACACACCCGTAATAGCTATGTTACAAATAACTACATGGCATCTCGTTTTCATTATTCAGCCATCAAACACACCCGTCATAGCTATGTTACAAATAACTACATGACCTTTCGTTTTCATTACTCAGCCATCAAACACACCCGTAATAGCTATGTTACAAATAACTACACGGCCTCTCGTTTTCACACTTCAAGCACCCACCCATGCACTTCTCACCACCGCCATAAAACGTACCTGTTACCATCTTACCACAAGCCAAAGCGTATTTATTCACGTTCAAGGACGCTCCAACACACCTACAGTCACGTTCAAATACCATCAACAAACACTTAGCAGCAACGTTCAAGGACGCCCTAAAGCACCTACACTCACGTTCAAATACCATCAACAAACACTTAGTAGCAACGTTCAAGGACGCTCCAAAGCATACCAATTCACATCCAAAAACCTTATTCAACCTCATTTTGCCATGAACAATAGTTCATCAAGTGCCAGAAGGATTACACAATTACACGCATCAAGACATAAAAAATGGGAGAACTGCTCCCAGTTCTCCCTTGTATGATCCCACTTAAAAAAACAAAATGATAAAAGTGAGACTGTGTGACGACTCGGTCAGAAATCACTTCTTGTTGGTCGACACGAGAATATATGTAAGAATTGAATGAAATATGCATTTCATTATGCCCTCGGTCAGCGTTTCAAAAGCATCTTATGCAATATGCGACGAACCTTTATTGACTTCGGGCTTTCTCGCGCTTCAAGCCGCCTCAAGGCATGCCTTAAGCATCGATGTTAGCGTATGTAGCATTACGCTCGATGAACTCACGTCGTGGACCGACATCCTCGCCCATAAGCATTGAGAATGTATAGTCAGCCTCGGCAGCATCCTCGATAGTTACCTGCTTCAGCAAGCGAGTCTCAGGATTCATTGTAGTCTCCCACAACTGCTCTGGGTTCATCTCACCAAGACCTTTGTATCGCTGAGTCTTGATAGCACCTTCTTCGCCGTTACCATACTTGTCGATAAAGCGCAGACGTGCATTTTCGTCGTAACAATATTCGCTCACCTTACCCTTAGTACACTTGTACAATGGTGGAGTGGCAATATATAGTCTTCCGTCGCGTATAAGCTGAGGCATATAGCGGAAGAAGAGTGT
>JAFSSN010000172.1 GCA_017450985.1 Bacteroidaceae bacterium | reverse complement strand
TTAAGCACAAAAGAATTGAGTTCGTTATCAGCCTCCCCCATCTTATCGTTAGCACCAAGGCGGAACTGATACTCCGTACCACTATATAGTTCGCCGGAATATCCATAAAGAGCAACGTCGTCTGGCTTGAACGGATACACAACAGCTCCCTGAAGATATATTGCGACACGACAGTTGGTTCCGTTGACTGCAGGAGAACCGTTGACCTTTATATACTTCAGGTAATTACCGATAACGTCGGATGGCCGCACATTATCGAATATTACCCATGAATCTTCATTCGTAATATTGATTGCTGACTCACGAACGACATCGGAAGAAGCAAGGAAATGATAGTCAGCATTTGCAGAAAGAGTACAATCTGTATTACCCAACATCTGAACGACATAGTAATCGTACTTGCCATGCTTATTCAAACTGATATTGTCGCAATCTGAATCCAAACTATAAATGATTGCCGTATAAGCACTCAGCATTTCATCACCAATAATAGTCCACTCGGCAGATGTCCCAACAGAAGTAACTGCGCTGACAGCTGACTGACGCGTCGTTCCACGTACCGCTCCATCGACATAAAGAGTGAGGTCGGAGCCGTTGAATGAAAAAAGATAGTCATGAGGCGATGTTACATCAAGGTCATTTACGGCCAAATCTCCAATACGTATGTGATTGTTGCCAATATAGACGATGGCACCCGTTTTTTGTGTATTGCGAAGTATCATCTCCACCTCTCCGTCATTTGAGTTTGTGACAAACTTAACCTTTTCAAGAGCCACGGTAAATGATGCTCCGGCACCAAACGAACTTCCCGATATCCATACTTTGTACTTGCCTTCCTGAGCATTAGAAACAGCAGCAAGCAAGGCCGTGGTTGCAGTCTTAAGCACAGAGACATCATCAAGAGACGCCGTTTCACGTGCTGAACGCGCGTTATAAAGCGCAACCGCAAGTTCATCAGGTTTACCATATAAATCATTATTATACACAGCTTCGCCCTTGGCAATTGCCTCGTCAAGCTCATCCGTATATAGTTTCAATCTGCCGTCTGTAAGCGGGAAATTTGCATCAACAATCTGCCACGTTGACGTAGCACTTAGAGTCTTATCATAATATACATTTATATAAGACTGGGTCTCCTGTCCAGTATCTATACCGAGATAACACTGGGTGTTACTATTGACAACCGTACCGCGATATGACTTCACATATCCATCAACACCACTTTCCAATTGCCATTCGTACGAATTGTAGGTTTTGTTCAGGTTACCTGCGAACCAACAACTCCACGTGTTCCCTGTAGCGTTGCTTGCCTGAAGATACTTGCCTGTCTTTTTGTGGCGAAGCCAAAACCAACCGTCATCAAGTGTGGACGACTCAACAACCCAAACATAGTTGCTCATATCAGCAGAAGGAACAGACAAAGCTGGACCATTGTTCTCCGCGTTACCTCCAAGACAACGTCCATAGTGAGTATTATACAAGAAATATTCACCACCATTACGAATGGTATTGTCTTGTGCAACGACAGACATGGTAAAAAGTAAAAGAACGGAAAGAAAAAGTTTTCTCATAAAAGCCAGTTGATTTATTAGAATTTGTGCTGCTTCCTGATATTAGAAAAAGTAGCACAATAAGATATCCTCCCCGTATCTTGCCGCAGACAAGCATACGAAGAGGATATAATATATATGACCTATTTAACTACAATTTTAACAGAGTGATTGCCCGACTTGACAATATATGTACCGGCATTCAACTGTGAGCGCGAATTTAGTTTTGCACCTGCAACGCTGAACAACTCGAAGTTATCAGTACCATCTACCATAACCACACCATTATTGATAGTTGGTGTGAATGGGAGAACCTGATCACCATTAGCAGGCGTTGCAACAATAGATGTTGGGATAGAACCGTTCTCGTGAGCTGTTGCAAGAACGACAATACCTAAAACATCAGGGTTCGTCTTGTTGTTCTTGGCAGTTGTAGTCGAAGTTCCATCAACCTGACGCTTGATGAATGTACCATAACAGAACTTAGTCTTTTCTTCGTCTCTATCTGTTACATAAGCATCTGTTGAACGACGAAGAACAGCACCGGCAGGATAGTTCTTTGTCTGACACTTGGCAAATACATAAGGATTGTACAGATAGAGACTTTCCTCGCCCACCTTGTACAAGAACTGCTGCTGTATGATGCCATATGTCTCGCCTGTGCCTGCATAAATCTGAAGACCAGCCTCTTCATTAACGGTGCCGAAACCAGGAGTAATTGCGAAGTAACAAACGTTTTGATTCAACGCTGTAACCTTACCATAGCCTTCCTCGTACATCAAGATGCACTTGAAACCTGTATTTGTCACATCCCATACCTGAGAAATTGCAGGTACAGACTTATTAATAGGATTACGAATCTCACACAACACGATAGGTGTAACACCCTCCGGGAAAGGCTTCTGGAACGTTACGACCGCAGTATCCTTCATATTTGCAAGTGTAACGCCAACCTCTGCATCAAGTCCTCCGAAATTATAGTTACCTTCAGGAAGAGCCATGAATGGTATCTCCTCTGCATTACTAATAGATGTTGTCTGTACAGACTGATACTGCCAAGGAAGAATCTGATAAGAGAATTTCGACTTAGACACAGATGTTATGAGATTGCTTGGATAAAGTGTTGCGTTCTTATTTGTACACAAACCCATGAAGACTGCAGGAACAGCCTCAAATGAAGATGTAAAATCTACCTGTAAGGCATCAAGGTTTGTCACATTCAACTTACCGAACTGAAAACCTTCAAGTCCCTCAGTCTTTGAACTTGCAACTGCGAGTTCGGCAGAGCGGCGAGGTGTCTTGTTGCCAATAGGATAAGCTGCAATACGGAAATAATAAGCACCAACCTCCTCTACAGGATAGCTATAAGAATATGAAGCTCCGGAAGCGGCAGACTTGTCCTTCAAATTGACCTTGCTTACCTGACGCCATACTGTCGTGCCAGGAAGCTTGACCTCAATAGCCATAGAGTCGAGCATGTCTCCATTATCGTCTTTCCATGTAAGTTTGAATTCGTTAGATGCCTTGGCGTAGGAACCGCTAAGACTTGTCGGAGCCTTATAGACAACTTTTGGCACATACTGTTTTGCAGCCTTATAGCCCAAACCGTCATTCATTTCAGCATAGTACCTTCCGAGTATAGAAAGGTTGCCGTCCTTGTAAATCTTTGAGCTGGCGGCTTCACTATTCCAATAAGCGTAGCGCTCAACAATATCGAGCGAGTTCAGAAGGTCGAGAATAGGCTTAGTGCCGTTGTAACAAGTCTGCTGATTTGCTGTCGAATAATCATCTTTATTGCTTACAGCGCCGAAGATTCCGTTATTGTTCCATGATGCTCCCCACACCCATTCGGAAATCCAGATAGGACGTCCGTTGCCGTAGTTGCTGCTATACCATTCAAGGCTGTTGAACGTGCCTGAAGCCCAATAGCAGTGGAGGTCGAGAATATCGCATCGCCATCCGTAGGTGTCAATTGAGTCGATAAATGCCTTCAAGTGACTCATAGAGCCGTCGTGTGACGATTCTGAGCACAGGCGCATACCTGTACGCATGAGGTTCTGCCAGTTGGCAAGAACTGTAGAAACATCCTGCGGTCTGTCGTCGGCAGAGTTTCCCGGCTCGTTGTTAGTCTTCATGTGGCATGAGTAATCGACGCTTCCACATGCGCTTGCAGAAGGCCAGTCCTCATAAATGTGGTTAGGTACACATTCCGTATCCGGATAGCGGTTCTCGCCTGTTCCCCAGGAATAGCACCATGAAGCGTTAGTGGCATTTGTGGCTTCGTATCTCGTGTCGCTCGCAATTCCAGCCTTCTTCGCATTCTGCCACTTGAACAATCTGTAAGACGAAACACGTCCAATCATATTCGCAGGGAGGTTCATCTCCAAATCTTCCTGATCAGCGATGAAGCAACGGCTATAGCCCCAACCTGCAGTTCCAAGTGCAAACGTAACCATATAGCCACGCTTAAGCTTGAAGCTCTTGAAGTTATTGTTCAACGTTGCCGCAGTTAAAGTCTTCATGAAACCGCCTGAAGAGCCCTCTGAATAATTGTCGCATGATTCGCCTTCAAAGTTTTCCTCCGTATAGCAGGTAAGCGGCTTGAAGTTCTTGTCGTACGGAAAGATGATTGCACCCTTGTTGTACATCTTAACCTGACAATTGACATCATTCACAGCCTTCTCGCCTTTTATATATATAGAAGAGAGCCAGTTGCTGATTACCTTACTTGGCTTGATGTTTGAAATAATTACGACAGCATGGTCAGTGCTCTCAATGTTCACACTTCCTGATGTTGTGAACGGCGTAGTACCAGTAATTACATAATCAACGTCCTCAGTAAGAGTTACTGAATTAGTAACCTGACTGACAGAGGTTTTCTTATTACCGGCACTTGCTGTCAATCCCACAGACAGCAAAAGCGCCAAAACGTAATTCCGTATTCTCATACATGTATTGGTTTTAATTGTTCGCTATTTTGCCGTGTAGAACTCCGTTATCCTGCGAATTGCACGTGTACAAACAGGGCAGAAATTCTCCACTTCATTTATTTTCATTCTACATTCCTGAGCAGGGCGATAACAGCCCTTTGTCTGGTAACCAGCTCCCTCAAACACTCCCACCACTTGAGTCGCAGCGTTGAGTTTCGTCATATCCTTCTTATTGTTTTTGTCTATTTTCTTAAAGTCCGGCACTCCCGCATCAAGAGGCGTTGGTATCGGCTGTTTCTTAGGCATCATGTCTGCCCATTTGCTGTTGAAATCTTTCAACGTCGTGACATTTGGTTCCCACGGTTCCGTATCCGACGGATACCATTCACTATCCTGGTCATCATAGGCATATTCATCGGCAAGCCCCGCATAACTATGTCCGAACTCATGTACAAATACCTGTTTGAATGTCGGATGGTCGCTTGTGGAGAATGTTACCTGATTGTATATTCCTCCTCCTCCGTATGTATTGGAGTTCACAAGCACCATGATATGTTCGAACGGAACACCTGACAGCAAATCGTAAATCCGATGCATTTCCTGCGACATAAGGTATCGGTCGCTGTAGAATGTGTCGTAGTGCGCCCCACTCGTTCCGCGCTTCCACGCACCTTTATGTGGCACGGAAGGACCGGCATCCATAGAAGGAGCAGCCACGGCAACAACGTTGAACTTGTCCTTCAAGCTTGTGAAAGGCTCGTGTGCAAAGAGAGCATCAACCGCACGCTGACAATCCGCATAAAATTTACCCATCTGCGCCTCCGTATATCCCTCTGCCACTATAGCAAGGTCTATGCAATCAGTCAGATTAACATCAGCCATAGCGTCATATTCTTCATAAACATAATTACGGTTTTTGCCGTGACGCGGCTCATTTTCCTTCGTGCCTCCATCACCATCCGTCCGAGCGCCACCCTTCCACACATAATAGAACGGAATGCCATTGTCACCTATTTGACGGATAAGTATGTCGTTAGGTTTAACGGTATGGGTCATTTCCGTCATCACCTTCTGATGCTTGTCGGTCAAGCTGACTGTAATATCAATGGCAGACTTCGGAAACGGGATATTATACGAAGCCTCAAAAGCCCTACCCACGGTCTTGGCTTCATTTTCAAGAAGCCATTCCTGAAAGAGAGTGGAGAAAGTCCATACATATATCACCTTGTGTGTTGCATGGTCACGAACCGTAAGTTGACCGTTTCCGTTCAGGAACTTTTCTGCAAGGCGGCTCTTGCGTCCTGCCCATCGGCCCTGTTGCTTCAACTCACTCAGATAAATATTTTGGTTGTTGGCATCTCCTGCCATAATATAGTCGATACGTAACGTCTTATCGATAAAGTAATCGTCGAATATGACGTCATCTGTCGCAGTACTTTCACCTTCGTTCGTACCACGTTCATTTGCATTTACCGCAAATGTCATCACGTTTATGACCAAGATTATTATCAAAGATATCCGACGTTTCATTTTATATTTGGTTTAATTGTTACGTTTATATTCATTCACTATCATCTACTTCATTCAAGTCTCGCAAGTAGTTAGTTGGAGCATCCGCAAATAAAGCGTCCGCAAAACTTCGAAACTTCACTTCTGCAAATATACGAAAATGTTTTGATAATA
>JAFSSN010000171.1 GCA_017450985.1 Bacteroidaceae bacterium | reverse complement strand
GCAGCATCTTGCCGCTCTCGTCCAGTTCCGTATATGTGTTAGCTTCCAGATAGTTCTTCACGCGGTCCATTGTGGCCTTCACGTCCTCGGCCTTTGGCACTCCGTAGGCGTATTTATATGCAGGGGTCATGAGGTGGAGTGGAGCCGTTGCGTCGTTCTGCTGTTCCTGTGCCGATGCCGTCGTGGCGAGCAGTGCCAGCAGGGCGGCAGAAAGTATTGATTTCTTCATCGCTGATTTTTTTATTTACACAAGTTTTGCAAGTAGTTAACGGAAGTTAACTTCTTGGAGTAATGGAGGAGTTCTCGCTTCGCTCAAGCCGATACTTACTCGTATGAGGCGCATCCGCAAACAGCCAAACGTCCTTTTGCTCCATGAAGCGTGGCGGAATTAACTTCGCTTAACTACAGTTTACTCCAATCAGGTAAAGCGTTAGCAATACTTGCGAAACTTTTATTATTTATTATGCAAATATAAAGCATTTTTATTACTATTTAGAATATTTGCTCCGACATTGTCTTTCATTCTGCTCATTTTTGTGCCGTGTGTACTTTAATTTATTTATCTTTGCACGCAATAAATATAATACAAAGTTTTTTTACTTCAAGCAAGTGAAGTTGTAGCGGAACTTGTGAAACATAAAATGTTTATTTCAATATGAATAGATATTACTTTACAATGTTGGCGTTTCTGTCATGTGTTGCTGCAGCGGCACAGCCGTTGGTTCATCGTGGACATGTAGAATATGTAGATGCGCCATCGACCATGTCATCATCACCGTTGCAGATGCGAAAGATTGGCTCACGTGCCACGGCAGTACTTTCAAGTATGGGTAGCCCTAAGATTCCTGTGGTGCTCGTGCAGTTTGCTGACAAGAAATTCAGCGTGGGTGAAACCGAGGCTGACGTACATGAAAACTACGAGCGTTTCTGTAATCTGCTTGAAGGCAATGCCACCCCGTCGTATGGCTCCGTGGGAGCTTATTTCAAGGAGCAGTCGTACGGACAGTTCACTCCGGAGTTTAATGTCATCGGTCCTGTGACTTTGTCAAAAAACTATGCTTACTATGGTAAGAACTCTAATTCAATGAAGGATTCCAACATATCTTCATTCTATTATGAGGCTTGCAAGAAGGCTGCTGCAGATTATGACGTTGACTGGAGCACGTTTGACAACAACAACGACGGCAAGGTGGACATGGTGTTCTTCATCTATGCCGGCGAAGGAGAGAACGATCCGAAAGCAAACGATGCCAACCTCATCTGGCCTAAGGAGGGAACGAGTACCATGCAGGTTGATGTTGACGAAGGTACTATCGTGTTTGGAGCATACGGGTGTACGTGCGAAATATATAGCGGGCAACAGGACGGTATAGGCACAATGTGCCATGAGCTATCACACGCACTCGGATTGCCCGACTTGTATGACAAGAACTACGAGGCATACGGAATGGACTATTGGGACGTCATGGACTCCGGCAGCTATCAAATTGGTGCCTATGCGCCTATTTGCTATTCTGCATATGAGCGCGATTTCATGGGGTGGCGCGACCTCGTGACTCTCGACCCGGACGAGGCCTATTCGCTCACTCTTGAACCTCTTGAGACGACGGGTAAGGCATACAAGGTGGTGAACAAGGCAAACCCTAACGAATATTTCGTACTTGAAAACCGACAGAACATCGGCTATGACAAATTCATGGGATGGCCGTATGCCTCTATGTACAATAGGTACGGCGCATTGCACGGACTTATGATTACTCACATCGACTACGACGCCAAGGTGTGGGGCGTCAATTACACCATAAACGGAACGGCATCGCATCAGCGTTTAACTATTGTGCCTGCCGATGGAATGACTACTTCGTGGTCAAGCGTTACGGAGGCGTCTCAGGTTTATGACTGGATAGATGACGTTATGGGCGACCTTTATCCTTATACATATACTGATTCCGACGGCAAGCAGGTGGTCGTTCGCGAAATGTCAAGCTATGCAACATTTACCGGCGGTACGCTCGGTCAGACCATTGATAACATTTACATGACAGAGGATGGCATCATAACGCTCGACATCAATGGCGGTACAGTCATCCCTGGTCTGCGCAATTCTATCAACGACTGTCTTACAGAGGCTGCTGCGTTGGCGGCTTCCAAGATGAATGCACAGGTGGCATCGTCTCTGCAGTCAGCATCAACGGCTGCCGGTGCGCTTGGCGAGAGCAAAGACAAGGAAGCCCTTACGTCGGCCTTGACGGCATTGCAGACAGCTTTGCAGGAGGCACGTGCTTCAATCGCTGTGTATGAGACCGTGGCTGCCATCATTGCCGAAGCCGGCAAACTTGGCGATGTGGGAAAGGCACACTTTGCTGCTTCGGGAGTGGAGAGCGCATATAACCTCGGCACTATCGTTACTGCCGATGATGCACAGAAGGCGTATGATGCTGCTGTTGCTGCCCAGGCCGAGGCTGACGGCGTGTCTGGCATTACGACCGACGAAAATGCTGTCATTGCAGTATTCGGCGTTGACGGAACTCCTCGTGAGCGAGTAGAGAAGGGCGTCAACATCGTGAAATTGTCTGATGGTTCAATGAAGAAGATGGTTGTTAAATAAAAGACCATTACAACGAATAAACGTACTGAAAGTGCGGTTTGAGACGATAATAAGGAATGAAAAACGTCTCAGACCGCACTTTTTTGCATCGTGGGGCAAAAAAATACGTTTTTTTATTTGGCAGTTACGTGAGAAAGCCATACCTTTGCACCGCAATTGAGAAACAAGGGCGTTTAGCTCAGCTGGTTCAGAGCATCTGCCTTACAAGCAGAGGGTCGGCGGTTCGAATCCGTCAACGCCCACACAAACGAGAGAGAACTTCGGTTCTCTCTTTTTTTTGTTCCCTGAAATCTCGCAACCGCATAACCTCGTACCCCCACAATTTGATTACTTGCAAAACTTGAATAGTTGACTATTAACTGTTCGGAGTCCTTTTAACCGAATGGCAAATTTGGTATGCAAATGAGAGCGCAAGAAAAAACGAGAAATATAAGAGTATAAAGGGTTATAAAATGCGCATAACGGTAGTGGTGTTTTTGTAATATAAATTTACGATATTGGGATCATCCTCCCAAGTGCCTCCCTTCTGCCTCCCATCTGCCTCCCTTTTAACTCTTATATGACTCTCTATATGCTCTGTGTTGAAACTTTCCGACATGTATGTACCAATAAGAGAAACATAGGAGAAGCATGGGAGAAACATAAGACTTACGAGGGAAGCACGTATGGTTCGGTCAATAGAATCATGTCTCGCCGTGTGTCAGTGTACTTTTGCCATAAACAGGATAACGGTTCGTTCAAAACCGACAGAAGCCAATTGTTAGAACCGGCATTGATTTTGAACTATGGGTAATTGCAGGTTCATCTTTTTCTTAACAAATGCTAAAATCTTTTGCCGTATTGTAAGTATGTAGTATATTTGTCCGATTTTTATAATTAGGATTCTTATTATGGGTAAAATATATTTGGCGATTTCGGTGCTGGCGATGTGTTTATTCTCTTTTTCGTCGTGTGCTGATTCGTATTCAATAACCGGCACGTCCTTGCAGTCAATGTTCGACTCAAAGATGGCTTTTCTTGAGTATCATAAGGGCGAGAAGTTGGTGAAGATTGACTCGTGTGAGATTGTCCACGGCAAGTTCTCCATGACAGGCAGTCTCGACTCTGTGATGTGTGTCATGCTCAATATGGGTGAGGCATCTATGCCGGTAGTGCTTGAGAAGGGCAACATTACAGTCAGTGTGCAGAATGCAATGATGAAGGTGGAGGGTACTCCGCTGAACGAAAAGCTGTACACGTTCCTGATGTCGCGCGATTCCTTGACCATGCAGTTGGCAGAGTTGCCAAAGCGTGAAGCTGAGCTGATTCTTGGCGGCATGAACTATGATGAGGTGTCAGTCGAGATGGCTGAGGACGAGGCAGAGCTTCGTTCTGCACTTGACAAGTTGGAGACAAATTTCATCGTCGATAATTTCGACAATGTTCTTGGCGTTACATGGTTCCTTGAACTTTGCAACACCGCCTACTTACATTTTGGTTATCCTACTACCACGCCTCAGATAGACGAGATTTACGGTCGTGCTCCAGAGTCGTTCCGCAACAATTCTTCCATACGCGAATATATGGATAGCGTGAAGTGATTGTGCGGGCGTTAGGTTGTACGGTTATTAGGTCGTACGGTTGTTAGGTTATTAGGTTGTACGGTTGTTAGGTTGTACGGTTGTTAGGTTGTAAGGTTGTTAGGTCGTAAGGTTGTACGGTTATACGGTCGTAAGGTTTTACGGTGTACTAAAGTTTTTCTCACTAATCTAACCTTAAAACCTAAAAGCGGCGCGACCGTCAAACCTTAAAAAACGAACGAAACTGGAGCTTGCAGAAGTTGAGTGAAAAATGGAAATAATCAGAGCGACAAAGACATCGGAACAGGCAGGAGCATATTATGTTCGCATACAGGCCATGGCACGGAAGCATAAGATTCCGCTCAATGTGGAGTTTGATGAACACGATACTCCCGAGACCAAATACATTGTTGTGGTGGATGACTATCTGCCTGTGGCAACGTGTCGTCTGTATGCTATCGATGATACCAGCGTCATGTTGGGACGTATAGTTGTCCTGCCGGAATACCGTGGACGTAAAATCGGCACCCTTGTAGTGAGCGAAGCAGAAAAATGGGCCAAGGAGTTAGGCTTCGTAAAGGCCGTTGTCGAGAGCCGTGACAACAAAACACATTTCTATGAGACCATGAACTATGTTGCCGACTATTCAAGGAAGATTGTCGGCGAGACATTCACCTGCTATCGGATGGAAAAGATGCTGTGAACTGTTGGCGTTGAATGTTTCCAGAGACTTCGGAAGCGTTAAGGATATATTGGTTGTTACTAATGAGTATCGAACAATATTGTTTGCCATTGATGTGATAAACTTAATAGAATGTCATCGCATGGTGATACTTAATTCTTTTGTAAAAAAAGTTCCAAGCAATCTAATGCCGAAATAAAAAAGCAAGGTGGATATAAAAAGAATGGGAATCTTACCGCCTAAAATATATTGCTATTCACAACAACTCTAATATCTGCAAACATCTGCAAATAAGTGAA
This sequence comes from Bacteroidaceae bacterium, assembly GCA_017450985.1. Lineage (GTDB taxonomy): Bacteria > Bacteroidota > Bacteroidia > Bacteroidales > Bacteroidaceae > Minthosoma. The sequence continues at coordinate 424 of JAFSSN010000171.1, read as the reverse complement.
AAATGGGCAATTTCAAAGATTTAAATAAACTTAATTGAATTGAGATTTTTTCGGGATTTATGGGAACATTTATGGGAAATGTTTTATCTTTGCAACACGAAATCATAAAAACAATTGCAGAAGATGAAAGTTTCCACTTATCTCAAACCCATCAAGCGGAACAAATCCAAAACCCCATCTGCCTATATCGGCTTCCGTGTCCGTGACAGGCAGGTGGACATAAAGGTTCAGTCCGATGTTGTGGTAAATCCAGACCTCTGGAACAACGAGATCTCCAGCTATAAGCGCACCCGACTTGTTCCCAAGGAGGAACAGAAACGTATGCAGGACTTTGTGAGTGCTGTGACATCTCTTGCTATGGACTCCTTTGACGAGAAAGCCGACAGCGCATGGCTGAAAGGGATTGTCGAAACCTGCCTCAATC
>JAFSSN010000170.1 GCA_017450985.1 Bacteroidaceae bacterium | reverse complement strand
TGAAAGTTACTCTGTTCTTCAAATTAATTATTAATTAGTCAAACGTCCTTTTTACTCCATGGAGCGTAGCGGAATTAACTCCGCTTAACTCCTTTTTTACTCCAAGCAAGTAAAGCGTTAGCGATACTTGCGAAAGTTGAGTCAGTTATTTGTGGAAGAACACCTTACCAAGGTAGTTGTGCCCAATTATTAGGGCGGTTAGAACTCCTTGGTATGGCGGTAATATTTCTTTAGTTATGCCGTAAAAACTCTTCAGTTGGAAAATGAAGATTTAAGACGGTTGCTAATTGCGTGGCTTGACGTATTCGAATAGGTCGAAGCTGCCAGACTCTTCTTTGACATCGAGAGTTGGAACGTATTCAATCATTCTTGTTTTGCCCGTTGCCTTGTCAACGTAGAAATATACAAACGAACCTGTGTAGCTTCGGAATATCACTTGATACTCTTCTTCTGTTTCTTCGCCCATTGTAAGATACATGATGGTAGGATTCTCTTCGGCGATGCTCCAGTCGTACGTCTTATGGCAGTAGTTGTTTACCCCTTCGTAGGCTATCTTTGCCGTTATCTTGCCTTCTGAAGCCTTTGTGCTGTCGTTTGCCCCCGTAGCCTTCCCCTCCTTGTCTTTGCTCGCCTGAGCGTGCTCGACGCTTGAGGTGTCTTGCTTTTCTTCTTGCAAATTAGATGATTGCGCTATATCGGTCTTGCTTTTATTGCATGAACATAAAAACAAGGCTATAAATGCTGATGATATGACTATTCCCTTTTTCATTTCCTTAATATATATGTGTTCCGATTGACGGAGCTATAAAACGGCTGCAAAGGTAAGAAAAAATCCCGATAGATGATTCGGGTTATTGACAATAGTGGTTATCGACGTACATAAATACGTATGTTTTTAATCTGTAGAACGTACAAAAAAACTCTGTGGAGCGTTCTTCTTTTCAGCCCCCTAAAATAAAGGTTTTAGGCTTAAAATGCGTTTTTTTGTATCGTAGGCTTAAAATAAATGTAACGCAAAAGAAAGTTCCTGTTAATGAAAAACAAGATATTTGCCGCCGTTGATCAACGTAACCTAATTTATAATCAAAACCTTTGCAAGCATTTTGGTATTAGATGAACAAGAAGGTACCAGTGCCTAAAGGCTGTTTTGTGAAACAAGTCCTATGGCAAAGGCGAAAAAACATTATGACATGAAACATTTTTGGAAAACTGTAACTGTGATGCTTACGCTGCCTCTTGCAGCCTTTGCACAGTTTGGAGTGGTTCAGCCACTACATGTGAATGGTAACCAGTTTAATGACCCGTACGGCAACAAGGTCGTACTTCACGGAGTGATGGACACTCCTAATCCTTATTTCAACAGTTGGCGATGGGGCTATTCTGCCAATGACGCGGCTGTGGGCGACTGTCTCAATTACTTTGAGAAGATATTCACAGCTATAACCGACACTAAGCAGGGAGCATACTGTAACCTCTTCCGTCTGCACCTCGACCCTTGTTGGACGAACGATCCAAACAAGCAGTCAACGGGCTCCGAGACGGGTGAGGCAAACATCAGCCGTTTCAGCAGCAGCCGTCTGGAAAAGTATATGCAGACAGTATTCTGGCCGATAGCTCAGAAGGCACTCAACCACGGCATGTATGTCATCATGCGTCCACCGGGCGTGTGTCCTCAGAATCTGCGCGTTGGCGATGAGTACCAGAACTATCTGAAGACTGTTTGGAACATCGTCTCACGCAACTCTAACGTGCTGCAGAACTCAGGCGTGGTGATGCTCGAGCTTGCCAACGAGCCTGTGCACATCTACGACCGATATGGCAATACAAGTGCCACGGCCATGCGCGACTATTTCCAACCAGTCATAGACGTGATACGCGCCAACGGCTATAATGGAATCATCCTCGTACCGGGTACGGGATGGCAGTCAAACTACAGAGACTATGCCACTTATCCTGTAAACGACAATAACTACGGCTATGCTGTTCATGACTATCCGGGATGGTACAATACCAGCAACACAAGCTATGACCACGCTACAGCCATCAACTCGTTCCGCGAGGCTGTGCCAGTCGTTACTTCCAAGCCTATCGTCATTACTGAGGTGGACTGGAGTCCTGAGAACTCATCACAGGGTCACTACGACGAGCATGGCAACTGGGTTGTGGGCAACTACGGCACATGGGCTACAGCCAACACTACGAAGTGGGGCTATGCTTACAAGGCTGTGCTCGACCATTTCGACAATATCTCCATGACGCTTTCAGGAACAGACTGCTACATCGATGTCAATACATATCTGAACAGCGGCAAGGTGACTGGTGCGTTTAACAATATGTGGGAAGCCTGCGGCGCAGCATGTATGTACTGGTATTCTCTATGGGCACAGAAGGACTATGCTCACGCAAGCGGCACAACTGTTACTCCAGAGCCTGAACAGGGTGGCTCTACCACTCCAAGCACTCCTGCCGACCTTTCTTCTTCGCTCATTCCAGCATGGACAGAAGGCGGCGTGCGTCCTGACGGATGGGCTTGCAACGATGCCGGCGAATATCCTGCCTCAGGTAGTGCTTCTTCTGGTCCTCGCGTAATGCACTTCACTGGCGGCGGCGACTTCGAATATGGATTCTACGTGCGTCAGGCAGATGCTTCAAAGCCGGGATTCATAGAGTATGGCAGTACGAGCGGTCATGAACTTACACTTAATTCGTTCGGCAACTACTGCCTCACGTTCAACTGCTTGGCTTGGGACGGTGCGCCATACGTGAAGGCAGAGGTGTTCACACCTTCTGGCAACGTGATAGCAAGCACAATCGTTGAGTGTACAAAGAGCGTGAGCAAGAATACAGCAGCTTCTACAAGTGGTTCTGCATTTGGCTATCTCAGTTTCTATGCTCTCCATAAGGGCACTTATGCCCTGCGCTTCACACCGTGCGCTGACGCCAATGGCAGTGCCGGTACTTGGGTCGAGGCTATTGTGGGCAACGTGAACCTCCGCTACATGGATAACCCACTCGTGTTTGCCAAGGCTAACTATGTTAATCCAGGATGGAAGATTCTCGACGGCGGCAATACCGTTGAGACGGGCGACGCTGGCAGTGGACCTCGCATCTTCAACTTCCCTGCCGGCGGTCAGTTCGACTACGGACTCTATATCCGTTCATCTTCAACAAGTCTTGACGACAACTATGCTGAGTTTGGTTCACGCTGGGGCTATGGATTGCGTTTCCTCCCAGGCTCTTACACTCTTACCTACAACTGTGCAGCATGGACGGGCAATCCTTACGTGAAGTGTGAGGTGCTCGATGAGTCAGGCAACGTGATGGGTAGTTCAATAACTTACTGTTCTCTGAATCTCAACAAGAATACAGGTGCTTCAACAGCCAGCGCTCCACAGGGTGCGGTGTCATTCAATATCAATACCGTGGGTAACTATCGTTTGCGTTGGACACCAGTGTCAAATGCCAATGGCGATGCAGGCTTCTGGGATGAGGCTGTCATAGGTCACATCAAGATAACTCAGAATTCTGGCAATCGTGTACGTTCTATTGAGCCAGAAGTGACAGCCGTTACTGACGTGGAGGTAGAGACAGTACAGGATGATAATTACTATGACCTCACGGGTCGTATGGTCAAGAATCCTACAAAGGGAATCTTTATCAGGAACGGCAAGAAGGTAATCGTTAAGTGATTTTTGCTTTTGCGTTAGTTGAATGAAAATATGTATATAACTTAACTTGCGTTTTTGGAGTAATGTAGGTGGGTTCTGGCAGTATCCACTATGTGGAATTGTTGGAACCTACTTTTTTCTGCGAGGAGACATAAAAGCAAAAGCATGGCAAGGACATGACGATGTTTTGATGGCGAAACTAAACGGTGAATAACAGTTGCTTACAGTGATTGGTTGTCTAATGCCTTATCGCTTATAGACACTTTGAGATATGAATATGTGACATCATTCTGATAATTGCCTTTAGTGGTAATATTTTCTTTATGTCTGTTTGCATTTGGAATCTGAGAAAAAAGGTTCTTTTGTTGTCTAATATGAATGGATGTAAAGAAAATGCCC
>JAFSSN010000169.1 GCA_017450985.1 Bacteroidaceae bacterium | reverse complement strand
GTCTTGGCGTCATACTCGAACGAAATAGCCTCATTCTCATAGCGTATAAACGTGTCCGGGTGCATGAACCCTTCCAGCTTATGGAAACCTATCAGGTTCTTAACGAAGAAGTCAGGCTGACAGTATCTCTCCGGCTCTTGCGTCAGAGTAATCTGACGTTCCATCCAGTCGCAGAAACAGGCAACCTTCAACACAGTGCTCTTACCGGAACTTTGCGGTCCCAGTATCAAATTCACACGCTTCAGTTCTATCTCAACCTCCTTGATAGGCCCAAAGTTATGTATCATCAACTTCTTCATAAGAAATATGTTTTTAGACTAAAAATGTAATAACAAAACAGAGAAAAAACAAAAATTTCTTCGTCATTCCTTTATTTTCGTATACATAGACACGCCCTTCCATTTCTCGTCACGCTCAATCCTGTAATCCATCTCACGAGGATAAGTCTTATTCTTGATTATACCGCCAAGATACTCATGTACACGCTCCGGGTCGCTGACCTGCCAGATGACCTCGCAAGTACCGTTCCACGTTATCCTCGCCACAAACAGGGCGTTCGGCTTGTCGGCACATCCCTTGATGTCCGCATCAAGTTTCTCTATGTAATCAAATACAAAATCACTTTCCTCCATCGTCGGCATACCGTTCATTGCCAAATTATTATAGGTAATTACCAGCGAACAGGTCCAGCCATACTGCTTCTTATGCTTAAAGTTTCGGAGACCAGCGTTTGCAACAATAACAGCAGGCAAACCGTCTGCCGAACTCTCTGCCACGACATATTTATCTTCAGGAACCTTAATGTTCGCGGTGTTTTGTCCACGGCAAACACCCACAGACAAAAACAATTCGATTATCAAAGAAAGTAACTTATTCATATTTCTACATTTAACACGGGGTAATTACTTAAAACGGCTTCATACTGATGCTCACAGCGATGTACGTTCTGCACCACAGCCGGAAGGACTCTTCAACGATGTTTCTACGCATTTTTACGGGTATCATACGGATTTTCTACGCATTTCTACGGGTCGGACCCGTAGAACACTCGGAGAACACCCAGAGAAAATCCGTAAAGCACTCAGAGCAGTTCCGAAGCAAGAACGAAGGAGGCACGAAGCGCATGCCACTCAAAAAAGAAAAAGAAGTGATTTTATCCACCACTTCTTCTTTCTTTCTGTTTTTGGTCGGGATGAGGCGACTCGAACGCCCGACCCCTACGTCCCGAACGTAGTGCGCTACCAACTGCGCTACATCCCGATTGCTCACAAGCGACTGCAAATTTAGGCATTTCCCACGAAATACAAACCTTTCAAATCATTTTTTTCATTTTTATTTCGCAAAAAGCGAGAATTTATTTTTCGGGCACATTCCATTTTCCAAAGCAATTTATCCCAGCACGCCAACTAATTTCCTCGTCAATTATTTTGTTCTTATTCACTTATGCAGTATTATTCGCATCGTTTTTCTCACAGGAGTCCACCCGCACGGGTGGGATGACGTGGGAAAAAGGCACTTTTGCTTACAAAGGTACTGACATAAGAAAAGGCGTTTATCACGTTTTGTTCTTGGCTATTTTGGAACTTCGTCACTTCTAATCCAGTCAAGAACAAATTCAGCAATAGATGTCCACGGATGGATTATATCCATGTGTGTACAGCAATCCCTCACAACGTTTGGCGCGTTGTGAGGGATTACTATGTATGCAAACTTACAAGCAGCTATTTGTCGTCATAATGTCCATAGGCTGTTAGGACGAGAACTACTACTTCGTCGTCAAAGATTCGGTACACCAAGCGATGTTTCTTTGTAATTTCACGACTCCAGCGTCCTTCGGGCTTTCCCTTCAACGGTTCAGGGTGACCTGTTCCGGTCTTGGGGTGCTCACGTAGTTCTTCAATAAAACGCATAGCCTTTGCAAATGCTTTCGGCTCATTCTTTGCCAAACGAGCAAAGTCTTCATCTGCCCTTTTGGTATTGAACACATTATATTTCATAGCCGAGTCGCTTTAGATGTGTCGCTAAATCTTCATTTGGCAACATTTCGGTATATTCGCCTCTTTCATACTGTCGCTCTGCCTCCTCAATCCTTGCATAGAATTCGTCCTTTGTCATCAGCGTAGGGTCTTCCTTCTTAGCAGACAATTTCTTTATGTATTTCAACAGTTTTGTCATCAAAGCCTCGTCATCGGCTATCTCGCTCATTGCACGGAGAACTTCCGCATTCAACTGTACTGCTGTCATATTTCTTTCTGTTTTAAGTTTTTATGCCGGCAAAGATAATGTTAATATTACAAACAGACAAGCAAAAGCCGTTTTTAGTTATGTTTTGCCATTTTTCGCACAATTACTAATCCCTCACAACGCACCAGACGTTGTGAGGGATTGCTATATGCTGACTTACAAGCAGCTAATTGTCGTCGTAATGTTAACAGTCGGTCAGTATGTGAGTACGGCAATTTAGTCGTATGAGATTCGACGTGCCAAACGGTGTATTCGTGCGGCTACGCCTTCACCTGCCTCATATCACATACTCCACCGTTTCCTCTGCCAGCAGATGATTCATGAAATAGACCACCTGCTTGCGCCACCATGCCCAGTCGTGAGCAGAGTCGTAGCCCCAGTAGTCAATCCATGCCGGCACGTTCTTTTCCCTGAGCAGGGCATCCATCTGTCGGGTGCTGTCGAGCAGCTCGTCTTCCCATGCTCCCTGCCCCACGCACATGATGATGCGCCTATGGCGGTAGATGTCCCAATACGGGTGGTCGTATGGCATCTGGCGCAGGAAATCGTATGGCGAATTGTCGTAGATGAGCGAATCGTTATAGTTTGGGAAGAAGTAGCTTGCGTAGTAGAGTCCGCTAAGTGCCAGCAACGTGTCGAAGATGTCGGGGCGACGGAAGAAAAAGTTGCCGGCATGATAGCCACCCATCGAGCATCCTGTGGCAATGAACGTCTCGTTTGGGAAATGGCGCACCTCAGGTATGAGTTCGTCAACGATATAGTGGTACCACCTCTCGTGCAACTCTATGCGTCGGTGATAGTCGCCCTGAATGTCCGACCATGTCTCGCGGTCAATGGAGTCGAGGCAGATGAGACGTATCCTTCCCTTCTCTATGAAACTGGAGAGCACGCCCACCATGTCGAAGTCCTGATAATCGTAGAAACGGCCGTCCTGCGACGGAAAGACGAGTACTGGATGTCCCTTGTCGCCGTAGGTCTTGTATTCCATGTCACACCCGAGGGCGTTGCTGTATTTCTTCACGTAATTTATATTCATTGTTTTTTCTCGTGTACAAAATTAACAAATTCATTCACATCCTCAAAACTGTCCAGTCGGACGGTGTACATCTGCTGTCCCATGGCAGCGGAAAACAGTTCCGGCATACGCTCGCACATGACAATGCGTCCGTCGTAGCGGCTGAGCACTTCCTCGTGCGTGTGTGCATAATTGTAGATGTCGCGTCGGCTGGCGAAGGCACAATAATACTGTTTGCCCTGCTGTGTGTGGCTCTCGCCGAACGCCACCATGTCGGCCCATATCTTATAGACATCGGTTGAGTGGGCAAAGTTTATCATGTCGGGTGTGTAACCTCCTGCCGGGCGCATGTTCACCTCCAGCGCCACGAAGTCGCCCTTGTGTCCCAGTCCCTCTCTGTCGCTGTCGAGACGGAAGAACTCCAGGTGTACAAAGCGGTTGCAGATGCCGAAGGCCTTCACCGTACGCCGTCCGAGCTTGCGCAGGCTCTCAGGTATTTCCTTGTCAACATAGTATGACAGGTCGAGCTTCAGGTTCACGATGTCCATGATGGAAGGCGGCCATACTGTCATCGACTCGAAGAGCGGACCGCCCTTGGCATCGACGATGGCGTCGTAGCTGCATATCTCGCCTGTGATGAACTCCTCGACCACGTAGTTGAGGTAGTCGCTCACGTTGTCGTAGAACGCCTTCAGCTGTCCGTCGTTCTCTATCTTG
>JAFSSN010000168.1 GCA_017450985.1 Bacteroidaceae bacterium | reverse complement strand
GCACGGAAACGCCACTTGTCGTAGTGGTTGTTTGAGATGATGGTGTTGATAGGGCCTATATCGACCTTGTTGTTCTGCAGAGAGTCGCTTGTCTCGACGAAATTCTCAATGAGTGCCTTCGCTCCGAAGATGATGTATTTGAATCCTTTTATGTTAGTTAATTTGTTCATGAAACCGTCCATCTTACTCTCACTTTCAGACAGTTCTACATCGCGATATTCGCGCCAGTATTCGTCGGATTGCATCTCGGCATCTGGCTCTTTGTATGTGTCGCCTTTGATGCGTTTGAAGATTGAGTTTGGTATCTCGTCGAAGCTGACATCCTTGATGCGTGTGGTTCGCTGACACATGAACTTGCCGAGCCACTTGGTCAGTTTGAGTTCGACGAGCATGTCGTTGACCGTGGCTATTCGTTCGCCTGTAGGCAGTTCCGTGAGTTCCTGAGTAATAATCATGTTGTCCACAAAGTTGACGTCGCTCCTCTTAGGAATGTTCAACTCCAGTCTTCGCACTTGGTAGGTGCTGTCTGCCATGATGTGAAGATGGCCGGAGAATCCGAAGTCCTGCTGATTGTTTGGAAGGAAACCTACGTCAATAACTTTTTCTCCCTCAACCATTAAAGTGTCTTGGATGTAGTAACGGTAGAAGCTTATGGCGTTGTCGGCTATAGGGCTCTTGAACTGATATTGGAGCAGGCGGCACTCATTCTCGTAGATGTTTACATCGGTAAACACTTCGTTGAGCATCGTCGTTAGTATCTCTCCCGTATTGATAAGTTCGTTCACTCCCTTGTTGCTTTCAGCCTTAATGACCGTCTTGGTGCTGTTGCTGCTTTTTCGGTAGAAGACCTGCGAAATCTTTTCTTCTACGGTGAGTGGAAGAATAAGCTTGTCTGTCTGTGGACAGCGCTCAACATGGTCTTTGAGGAAGGAGAATTTCTTATAGTCTTCCTGTTCGAAGATGTTGTCAGTCACTTCGTTAATGGAGAACACCATCTTCTCGTACTTGTTGTAGTTGAAGAAGTCGCGGCTGCGAAGGTCGGAATTTTTCTTGTGACTTATGACCTTCTTCATGAGTTCGACAGCGGGATTGTTCTTGCGTGAGTACTTGGTTTTCTTGGCAGAAACGGACACTCCTGAAAGGATTCGTGGTTCTGGCACAAGGCGTATGACGAGATTCTTGTTTCTCTTGTGCCCTTTGTCCAGCTTGACCACCTGCGTTACATATCCTAAAGTGCGGATGGTCAGTTCGTTCCATGTGGAATCTTCCTTTATGACGAAACGACCGTTCTCATCTGTCAGTTCACCGCAGTTTTTGCCTTCGTAATATACGTTCACATAGTCTATAGGCTCACGCGTCTTTGAGTCGATGACTTTTCCCGTAATTTGCGAAAAGGCATTGACGTATGTGACTGTAAGAAGTATGAGCGTTGTTATTTGTCTGTTTGTGAGCATATAACTTATTCCTTTTTGGCAATTAATAATGAAAAGCAGTCTTTTGCCATACTTCTTTTTGTGAAGCTGTTGTCAAAAGACTGTGCAAAGGTATGACTTTTAATGCGTATATTTTATGCTAATGTTGCCGTAAAAATGTTCTAAAAGTCTAATAATCACCTAATGTTTGAATAATTCGTACAAATTGGCGATGTCTGTAATAGTTTCTGTCGGCAGGGAACTGTCTGTTTCCTCGTCTCCCCAACCTTTGCCTTTTATCCATACTGTCTGGCAGCCGACTTTCGTTGCCGGAACGATGTCCTTGCTGAACGAGTCGCCAACGACGACGATGCTTGATGAAGGCATGGTTGTTTCATCGTTGTTTGTGACTTTGCGTAATGCGTCAACGCCAAGTTGGAATATTTGTGGGTCGGGCTTGCGCACACCTACCACGGCCGATTCTATGATGTCTTTGAAGTATTCCAGGCGGAAGTCGTGGAGAATAGTCTGGATGTTACCATAGAAGTTGCTGACAAGCACGAGAGGGTATTCCTTGCTTAGTTTCTCGATGATAGGACGGCTGACAGTCAGTACGCGTAATACATAGTCGTAGCAGTAGCGTGCCACGGCGTCAGACTTAGCCTTGCGCTCAGTTTCTGTCACATTCCATACGTGTCTTTCGACAAGGTCGCCCGTCTCAAGGTCACACTTTATGACGAGAAGGTCGAGGAAGGTATGCTCTGGCTTTATGTAAGGATGCTTGGCGAGAGCTCGCTCTGCAAACACATAGCTTGTGCGAAATTCTTCCTTGCTGACAGGAATACCCACATGTTCATATCCTTCCCATAGCACTTCGCTCCAATGCAGACTGTTGGTGTCTATTGTACCTCCGTAGTCAAATATTATTCCCTTGATGTTTTGTAACATACGCTTTTTTGTTTAATCGTTAGTCTCAAGCTCGTCAGCCAATTTCTTGCAGAATCCTTCATGATAATGAATCATGTGAAGGCGTATGGCAGAGAATACGAAAATCTCAACCGTAATTACGAGCCAAGGAATGTCGGCAAGGCAGCTGATGTACAAGAATATGGCACGCCAGTTGAACGTAAGCGCGTTGGTACATTTAAGTACAGGGAAACTGAGTGTTCTGAATCGCTCAGAGAATTCTGCAGGTATGTCCTCGCCGTATTTGCGACGCAAGAGAGACAGCAGACGTTGCAGCTGAGGAGTGTCCTTTGCCTGATTCTTACACCAGTTTGTATAGAAGAATTGAAAGAACTTCTCGATGAAGTTGTTCTTCCAACTAAGGTTGTCATATATCTGTTTTTGAACCTCGTATGTGTCGGCTTCACTACCGCTCTTGCCCTTGAGGAAAAGAAGGTGGATGTTGCGGTAGTAGTCGGAACTGCGACATTGTTTTGGGTGGCACAGGAAACCGTCGAAGGCTATATATAGAAAGCCTATTATGCCCCATGAGTAGTCAAGGAATGGTATGTTCTGGTTCCACATACGGAATACGAGGGCAAAGTAGATGAAAATGTACCAAACGTCACCTGCAGCTCCGTCAAGGATACGTCCCAACTTGGTTTTCTGTCCCGTCATGCGTGCAAGCTGTCCGTCGGCAGAATCGTAGAAGTTTGCCCATGCCAGCAGAAGTACGCCGAGAATGTTGATGTACAGTCCGTCGAGTCCTGCCAGGCGGTAAGAGTCGAAGTAGAAACAGATACCGGCGCCTGCTCCGAGAAACATTGATATGATTGTTACCACGTTGGGATGTACACCCAGCTTCTTGAAGAATAATGCCCATAGATAGCCTATAGGACGTGTCCAATATACATCTATATTCTCTTCTGTATCAGTGGATTTTATTGTTGAATTAATCTTTTCCTTTCTGTTACCCATAATTCTGTAAATTATAAAAACAATCTTTATTTTAATATCCTTTCAGCAATGGCCTCTGCTGCTGCTTCCTTGCAATTAGAGAAGCTTGGCCAGTCGTTGAAATCTATAATATACATGTTGCCGTCTTTATCGATAATGCAGTCGCCGCCGTATATTGGCACATCGACGACGCTTGCAGCCTTGTCTGCCAACTGCTTCAGTTTTGTCTCGCTGAACTCATAGCCGTGTTCCTTGCCATTGATGCTTTCATGCCCGAACTTGGAGTGGCCTTCGCTCGCGTAGCTCCATTTGAAGAATCCCGTTCCCTCAACTCCGTAGAATTTGATAAGGTCACCCTCTACGTGCTGCTGCACGGCAAAGCTTTCATATCCACGTTGTTTGAAGCCGTCAACGACCGCCGCAGCCTCCTCGTCGTTAGTGACGTAGCTTGTGTCTTCCTTGCATTCGGCACATCCGTCGCCTCGTTTGAGCCAGAAAGGGAATTCTATGTCGCCGCTGCTCTTGATGCCGAGATTTGTGTATAGTGCACATGCAGGCATGTTGATGTTTTCGTCCATGAATATCTCGAGCAATGCCACACGTTCATTGCAGTCAAGTATGCCGCCTAACGGATTGATGAAAAGACTTTCGTCATACTTGTCCATAAGTTGGGCTATTGTTTCACGATTTCTCATCATGCCGAACATACGGTCGTACTTAGACAAGTCATGAGCGTTGTCGCAGAGACCATCCTCGCTAATGCAATCGACTGTGTGTCCCTTCTTGCGCAATACTTCAGCCACGGCATCCAGTATTGCGGCATCGTTACTAACCATGTTGGGTGAGAACTTCTCACTCCTGTATATTCCAAGTAAGTTCATGTTCCTATTCCTTTAAGAATGCTTCAGCCTTCTGTATGTCTGAAGCGTGGTCAACGTCAAGTATCTTGCTGAAAGGGTAGGCTTTGAGGTGTAAACCGTCAAACACCAATTGGCGTTGGAAGTTGCGCATACGCGACATTCCCTTGCTGATGCAACTATCGAGTGTCGTGAATGCCTTTTCGTTCAGACAGTAGATACCGCCTGAAATGTATTTACATACAGACTTCTCGTCTTTGCATTTATCGAAGTCTTGCAAAGAGTCATGAAAGCCTGTTATGTTCAAATCTTGGTCTGTGGAAATATAAAGCGGCTTTTCGTCATCTATATAGTCGGTGACAGCCATCATGCCGTCGCCTTCGAAAGCCTTGAATGCGTCGATATATTGCATGAATTCTGCCTCACGGAAAATGGTATCGACAGTCGTGAGACAAAACTTGCCACTGCCAATCAAAGGGCGTAGCTCGTAGAAACTGTGCATTGAGCTTGGCGTAGTTTTGACGACAAGCTTAACCTTCTGATTCTTCGTCTGCAACTCACGTAGGTGGTTTTGCGTTAGTGGAGTGAGATTGTTCGTTATGATGACAATTTCCTCCGCATCATTTTGCTCAAAGATTCTTATTAGGCGGTCAATCATAGCCTCGTCGTTTACCTTGACGAGAGGCTTGGGAAGTTGAACGCCTTCCTGTGCCAGCCTTGACCCTTCGCCAGCTGCTAATATTGCAAATTTCATATATTCTTGTCGTTACTTTGTTGTCACTTGGATTCTTTTCCTTGAATGTTTACTTTAGTATCAACTTTCATAAGGAAAAGTCCTATGGAGGCCCAGAATATTTCTCGTACACGGCACATCATACTTACAAACATTCCTATGTCGTTAGTCATTCCCATCTGTGCCGTAGAAAGTGCGAATCCGCCCTCGCGTCCACCCAGCTGAAGAGGGAAGAAGAAGAGCAGGTTTGCAAACAATGAAGTGAAGGCAAGAATAAGGAATGAGTATAGGAAGGTAAGTAAGTCGGCTTCTCCGGCCTCGAAGAGTATGAGCATGAACATAATCTCAAACGACTGTGATATGCGTCCGAAATATTCGAGGAAGAAAGAACAGTAGAAGCTACGCTTGTTCTGACTTTGAAGTGCAGAAATCTGATAGTCTATCTTCTCCAAATCCTCCTGATGGTTTTGCTCAAAGCGAAGTGCCCAGTTCTTTAATCCTGGAATGTGAGAAACCATAGCTATAAGCTTGACGACCATTCCTTTCTTGTATCCGCGAATGAAGAGGTAGATACCTGCGCCGCAGAATATAGCCATCAAGCCTAAGACTATATACATTCCTATTCCCATTGGCAGATAGCCGAGGGCAGCAAGAATGATGTAAACAACGATACTTGTTACCCAGAACCAGAAATGACTGAAGATGTGCATCATGGCGAACAATAGAACAGATGATGAAGCACGTTGAACTCCAATGTATGGTTTCAACTCCATTATCTTGTATGGCTCGCCGCCTAACAGTCCTACCGGAGTGGCGTAATTGAGTGCAAAGCCAGTTATCGTTATCTTGGTAAGCTTGAGGAAAGAGATGTTACACTCACCACTTCCCTTGATGATTACTTTCCACGACAAGGCATTCATTGCATATAAGACACCCCATAGTGCAAGTATCGCTGCCAGCCAGTAGCCAGCCTTGCATATATCTTCCCACAGTTGTATGAAACTTACGTCGAAGGTAAGTATCATCACAACTATGGCTATGAGTCCTATGGCAAAGAATATGTTTCTCAGCGTATTGCTCATAGAGTATCGTTTTCTGTCACTTGGTCAAGCTTTAGCTTGTCGCTGTCGTCGCGCTTCTCGTAGTACTGGCGACGAAGTGGGTGAGCGTGTGCATGGTCAAATCTGTCTCTCTGACGCAGTATGTCAATGGCGTCGTAGATTGCCATGCGGAGAGATGACGGGTCGGCAGCATTCTTGCCCGCGATATCATATTCTGTGCCGTGTGCAGGCTCTGTGTGAACAACAGGCAAGCCGGCAGTATATTTGATACCTCCGTCAAGAGAAATCGAGTTGAATGGTACGATACCTTGGTCGTAATACATTGCGAGCACGGCGTCAAAGTGTGTGTAGTGTCTTTGTGAGAAGAAAGACTCTGCCGGATAAGGACCGAAGCAACGTACTTTCTTACTGCTGAACAACTCGCTGATAGCCGGAGCGATAATCTGTGTATCCTCGTTTTCTACATTAGAATTAGCATCGTAGTCAGGGTTGAGTGACAATACTGCTATTCGTGGACCGTCAACGCAGAAATCTCTCTTCAACGTGTCGTTGAGAACTGTGAGCTTATCCTTGATGAGGTCGGCAGTAATGCTTTCGGCAACCTTGTTGAGAGGTATGTCCGACGTAGCAAGAGCTATGCGGATTTCAGGGCTTACAAGAATCTCCAATGCGTTGCTACCCTCGCCGAGTCTTTTCTCAATGTATGTAGTGTGGCCAGGGAAAACAGACTCCTTGCCCTTGATAACGCTCTTGCAAAGTGGGGCAGTGACCAAAACGTCAATCTTGCCATCCTTGAGGTCGTTCATAGCCTGGTTAAGTGCCAGGAAGGCAGCCTTGCCAGACTCCTCTGTAGCCATGCCGTAGTTAATCTTTAGCTCCGTCTCACCAAAGCAGTTTATGAGGTTCAAGTTGTTGTCAAGAATGTCGTCAGCAGAGTTCCTAACATTGAAATTTGTCTGACACTCAAGAGCCTTCTTGTGATAGGTTGCCACCTTAGGAGAACCATATACAACAGGTGTGCAAATCTGAAACATTTCCTCATCCTCGAAAGTCTTGAGTATTATTTCATATCCAACACCATTTATATCACCATGTGTTATACCGACTTTTATCTTTTTATCCATTATCCTTATGTTTTATATTACAGTCCATTGCAAGCCTTTCGTTAGACAAACACATGAACCATATATGAATGTTTAGTTTGATTTATGTGAGGTTGGTAGTTAAATTCTTTTACTCCTTGTCGCTCTTTTCCTTATCATCCTCCTTGGTTGGAAGCGTGAGAGTGTAGAGCGCAGCCTCAAGTCTTCTCAACATTGTGCGCTTCATCTTCTCAGGAGCATAAACGAAGCCCTCGACGGTGATGACGCGGTTGTTGATAGTGTCAACTCTTGAATGACTGACGAAAGGACCGCCCATTGCATCGTTGTGCATCTGCCAGAGACCGCGTGCCTCCATGGCAAAGTCGCCCTTGACGCGTATGTTCTTCACCCACACATAGTCACGATTAGTCTCCATGTACATGCCCGGCTTCTCTCCTGGCAGGTTGGCTTTCATAATCGTGTCGCGAAGCGCACAGTATGGACCCTTGCGGAACATCTTCTCTGAAACGTATGGAAGAGAGTATATAACGATATTCTGTATTCCTGTCACGGCATCGTTTGATGCCCAGATGAAGTTTTCGCCGACCTTCAACTTCTTTACGTCGGTAGGAATGTAAAGCTCACAGCCGAACATCTCCTTAACCTTTTCGTTGAACTTAATGTTATGGCGGTCAACAAGGTCGTTAGCCTGACGGTTAATCTCCTCACAGGTGAAACGCTCTTGTATGGCACGCGTGTGCTCCGTGATGCACATTGACACTTCACGCTGGTTAGGGCCGGAGATGTGCATGATGAGCTGCGGAGTAGAATGTACGTCGCGCTCTATGGTAATCTTAGCCTCGCCGTATTCCTTTCCTACGTTAATAAGTATGATGTTGCGGAACAAGTTCGTAATCTTGTCGTAGTGTGCATGAGCGATGTGACTGCGGTGAAACATCTCCTCGTCCTGCGGCAGTCCCTTTATGTGCTGATCCAGCACACGCTGTATTGAGCTGCCGGCATATCCGTTCCACACGCTGTCGTCAGCCACAACCATAACCTCGTAAGGGTTACCACTTGATGATGGAGTGAGCAAGTTACCTCTGTGTCCTCTTCTGCGTGAGCATGATGCACATACAACGAGCATCAGCGCCAATATTGTCAATACTTTATATCTCATTTTTCTGACATTTGTTTTTTAGTACTTAAAAGTCCGCACGCCGCATATATGTCCTGTCCTCTCGAAGCACGTATGGTGCAAGTGATGCCGTGGTTGTTAAGGTAGTCGCGGAAACTTACCATGCGGCTTTTCTCCACCTCGTTAAGCTCCACATCAGGAATCTTGTGCCAGCGTATCAGGTTTACCCTGCACTCAAGTCCCCTCAGAAGTCGTGCCAGTTCCTTGGCGTGCAGGGGCGAATCGTTGATGCCGCCAAAGAGAATGTACTCAAACGTAATTCTGCGTTGATGGCTCCAATCATATTGCTTCAGCAGTTCTACGATGTCGGCTATGGCAAACTGCTTTTCTGCCGGCATCAACTGCATTCGCTGTTCGTGGATAGGAGAGTGAAGGCTCACGGCAAGGTGGCAGTCACTGTTATCCAGATAGTACTGCAGATTCTTTTTCAGTCCTACAGTAGAGACTGTTATTCTTTTAGGGCTCCATGCCCAGCCATAGTCCGCGGTAAGGATGTCCAGCGACTTCATCACGTTGTCGAGATTGTCGAAAGGCTCGCCCTGTCCCATATAGACTACGTTTGTTAGCTTGTCACTATTCTCTACGGAATAGATTTGATTGAGAATGTCGGCCGTTGTCAGTTGCGCCGCAAATCCTTGCTTTCCCGTCTGACAGAACAGGCAGTTCATCTTACAGCCCACCTGACATGACACACACAACGTGGCACGTTCGCCGTCAGGTATGTAAACGGTTTCGATGAAGTTTCCCTCCAAAGTCTTGAAAAGAAACTTCACCGTACCGTCAACACTTCTCATAGCCTCCACAGGTTCGCTGCACCCGACAGTATATGACTCACTGAGCAATTCCCTGTATTTCTTCGAGATATTGCTCATTTCGTCAATGCTGCGAACGCGCTTGCCATATATCCACCCAGCAATTTGCTTTGCTGTGAACTTAGGCATACCGAGCTGCAAGACAATTTCTTGCAGCTCTGTAAGTGTCAAACCCAATAGAGGTTGTTTCATATTATATCAATCTAATTATCTAATACTCTGCTTTCGCAAGTATCACTAACGCATTACTTGTTAGGAGTAAAAGGGAGTTAAACGAAGTTTATTCCGCTGCGCTTCATGGAGCAAACAGACGAATGACTAATTAATAATTAACAATTAATAATTAAGAACTAAGCGAAGCAATCTCACTGACCGTAGGAAAGTAATTAAGATTTGATGAATGTAGTAAAATACATTCTTCACTCTTCACTTTTCACTCTTCACTCTTCACTCCGCCTCCGGCGACTCTTCATTCCGAAAAACTAAGTATCGTCCAGAGCGAAGCGGTAACTCCTTTTTTTACTCCGCGAAGCTAACTTCCGTTTTTATTACTTGCGAAACATGAATCAAAAATTACCAAGCAAAGAGAGGGTAGTTCTTCATTGTCTCGTTCACCTCGCCGCGAACCTTAGCAATGACAGCCTCGTCCTCTGGAGCGTTGAGAACTTCCTCAATCCAAGCAGCAATCTTAATCATCAAGTCTTCCTTGGCACCACGTGTAGTGATGGCTGGAGTACCGAGACGGAAACCGGAAGTCTGGAACGCGCTGCGAGTATCGAATGGAACCATGTTCTTGTTGATAGTGATGTCGGCAGCAACGAGAGCGTTCTCTGCAACCTTACCAGTGAGGTCAGGGTACTTGCTGCGGAGGTCAACGAGCATAGAGTGGTTGTCTGTACCGCCTGATACGATAGTGAAACCGCGCTTTGTGAGCTCGTCTGCAAGAACGGCAGCATTCTTCTTCACCTGAAGAGCATAGTCCTTGAAGCTTGGGTCGAGAGCCTCACCGAAGGCAACAGCCTTAGCTGCAATGACGTGCTCCAATGGACCGCCCTGCTGTCCTGGGAACACAGCTGAGTTGAGCAGCTGAGACATCTTCTTAACAACGCCCTTTGGAGTAGTATAGCCCCAAGGATTGTCGAAGTCCTTGCCCATGAGGAT
>JAFSSN010000167.1 GCA_017450985.1 Bacteroidaceae bacterium | reverse complement strand
TGCAAGGTCAACCAGCATCACGTGCTCGGCATTTTCCTTTGGATCGTTTTGTAGGTATAGAGCGTTCTTACGGTCCTCGTCTTGATTGCCAGTACGCTTTGTTGTTCCTGCAATTGGATCGATGTATGCTTTCTTTCCCTCTATTCGACAATGTGTCTCAGGGCTTGAACCGAAGATACGGAAACCACCGAAGTCGAAATAGAAGAGGTATGGGCTTGGGTTAATGCTTCTGAGAGCGCGGTAGAGTTTGAAGTCGTCGCCCTCGTACTTCTGCTTGAAACGACGTGAGAGTACAATCTGGAATACGTCGCCTCGGAGACAGTGCTGTATGCCTTTGCGGATGTTTGCACGATGCTCGTCATCGGTGAGTGTTGACCAGTATTCTCCTACAGGTCTGAACTCGTATGCCTGATATGAACGGTGGTTGCAGTCGTGTTCCAGTTGGTCGAGGCCATTGTCCTCCCCCTCAGAAAGCAGTTCGATGAGTATCATCTCATTGCGGAAGTGGTCAAATACAACCACGTCCTTGTAGAGTATGTATAGAAGGTCGGGAGCATCGTTTTCACTTTGTGTCTCGTCCTTCACGTTGATGTTCTCGAAATATCTAACAGCATTGAATGATGTGTAGCCGAACAATCCGCAGTAGTTTGCGTTCTCGCCGCTGATGTTGAATGATGTGAGAAACTCTGTGATGAGTTGTGCAGAACCGTATTCTTTATTTATAGGATGTTCAATTACCGTACCGTCAGGATACTTCGCTTTTCCTATGCCGTGCTCGATGGATATGCTTGCTATCGGATGAAGTCCAATAAACGACTTGGAATTTTCGCCTCCGTGATAGTCGGACGACTCCATGAGTGCGCTTTGTGGATAGGCATCCCTCACACGCAGGTAAGTGCTTACGGGTGTATTGAGGTCGCCCAGTATTTTCTTTGAAGCTGTATGATAGTTGTAAATCATGTCTTTTCTGTTTTTGTTTACTGCCACATGAGCAGAGCCTTGGGCAACCTGCCTTAAATGTCTAAGTTTATTTCCTTCTGATGTTTCAGATATGTGTCGAGGTCTTTGTCACCGCGTCCGCTTACTGTGAGTACCACGATGTCGGATGGCTTGAACTGATGCTTTATCTTAGGCAGCAGAGCCAGTGCATGGGCACTTTCGAGTGCAGGAATGATGCCTTCCATTCGTGTGAGTTCGAATGCAGCTCGAAGTGCTTCGTCGTCATTTGCAGGAAGTACCTGTGCGCGTCCTTTGGCATATAGGTTGCAGTGTATAGGACCCGTACCCGGATAGTCAAGGCCTGCGGAAATAGAGTAAGGCTCGATAATCTGTCCGTCCTCGGTTTGCATGAGTTTGATGCGTGAACCGTGAAGAATTCCTGTCGTACCTACTTGCATTGATGCAGCCGTTTCACCGGTTTCTACTCCGTGGCCTCCGGCTTCTCCAAGTACAATTTTCACGCGTTCGTCATCGATGTAGTGGTATATGGTACCGGCAGCATTTGAACCTCCTCCAACGCAAGCAATGAGGTAGTCAGGATAGTTGCGTTGAATCTTTTCTTCAAGTTGCCACTTTATTTCCTCTGATATTACGCTTTGCAGACGTGCCACGATGTCAGGATATGGATGTGGACCTACTGTGGAACCGATTATATAGAATGTGTCGGATGGGTGACAGCACCAGTCGCGAATGGCTTCGTTAGTTGCATCTTTCAATGTCTTGTTGCCAGATTCTACAGGTACAACTGTAGCACCGAGCATCTTCATTCTTTCTACATTGACATGCTGACGCTGTACGTCGAGTGCTCCCTGATATACGGTACAAGGCATGTTCATGAGTGCACATGCTGTAGCGGTAGCCACTCCGTGTTGTCCTGCGCCAGTCTCTGCAATGATACGTGTCTTTCTCATCTTCTTAGCAAGGAGTATCTGACCGATGGCGTTGTTAATCTTGTGTGCGCCGGTATGGTTGAGATCTTCACGCTTGAGATATAGCTGACATCCGTACTTCTCGCTCATTCGCTTAGCGAAGTAGAGTGGTGAAGGACGTCCCACGTAATCTTTCAGTAGTGAGTGATATTCTTTCTTGAACTCTTCGCTTTCCAATATAGGCAGGTAAGCGTTGCGCAGGTTCTCCACTGTCTTGTAGAGGATTTCAGGAATGTACGCACCTCCGTACTCTCCGTAGAAACCGTTTTCGTCGATTTGATATGTTCCCATCTTTTATGTTGTGTTATTTGTTTATCGTTGTTATATGTTATTGTTGAATAAATGTATAAAAAAAAGCCTATCGCAAGTACGACAGGCTTCTTGTATCTATGCTTTATTGTGGGGCTCGCATAGGGATATAACCAATGTGACTTACGATTTTATGAATCCTAAGTTGCGCCACCACCAATATGTTGAATAATTCTTTCTCATAACGGCTGCAAAGTAATGAAATATTATTTTACTATGCAAATAAAACTGGATAAAAATAATCATTTTGATTAAATTTATCCAGTTTATCTTATAATGTTTAATTTGCTTGCATTATAAATGTAAAGAATAGGTGTTTGTGTACACCTTACTTTACTCTATTTTCGCAAGTATCGCTAACGCTTTACTTGCTTGGAGTAAAAGGGAGTTAAACGAAGTTAATCCCGCTATGCTCCATGGAGTAAACAGACGAATGACTAATTTATAATTAAGATTTGAAGAACAGAGTAACTTCCATTCTTCACTATTCACTCTTCACTTTGCCTCCGGCTACTCTTCATTCCGCCGTAGGCGAAAGAGTATCGTCTTGAACGAAGCGGTAACTCCTTTTTAACTCCGCGAAGCTAACTTCCGTTTACTACTTGCGAAACTTGAATTACTTTACAACAACTTTCTTACCCTTTACAACGTAAATGCCCTTGCTGAGATTTGCAATTTCCTGTGCGCTTGCGTTTTTAGCAACGAGTGTACCAGAAACGCTATATACGTTTACCTTTTCGCTGTCAGTAACAACATCGTTGATGCTTGTTATAGTACCAGCCTTGATGTGGTTGCAAGAGAGTGATGTTGTGTTTCCGCTTGAAAGCTTGATGTAGCAGCGTGTTGCAAAGAAACCTGTAGTAATGTCGTCAACATTTACGAATGATGCATCGCTGTTGTCTTTTGCAAGGATGCCGTAAAGGCCCTTTGCGTCTGTCTTAACGTTTGCTGCAGCAAATGTAACAACCTCGCCAGTCTTCTCGGCTGTGAATGATACAGAAGCTTCTTCGTCTTCGATGAGAGCGTTTTCTGCCTTGATGCGCTTTGATGTTGATTCGCCTGCATAGTGAAGGATGTAAGGAGTGTTAGCCTTCAATCCCTCTGCCTTGCAATCCTGGAAGTTGAGCTTGATGCCAGCACCGTCGTTCTCCACTCCTGCAAGTTTCTCAAGACGACAGTCAGAGCCGAAAGCGTCGTTCACCTGTTCCTCTGTCATGTCGAATGGAAGGGAAATTGTATTCCAACCCTTGAACACGAAACGATTCACGGTAACGTTCATCTTCTTGTTTGCATATCTCTGAAGGTTTGTACCGCCGTATGTGCTGAGAGAAAGATTCTCCTGTGCGTTGACTGCCAAGCATGAAAGTGCGAAAGCAGCAAGAATGTAGATTTTTTTCATATCACAATTATATTTTAATTAGTTGAAAATTCGTTTTTGTTTATTCGCTTATTTCGTAATCTCTTTTATGAGACCGTTTCTATATGCGAAGAGAAGTTCCTTGAGGTCGTCCACCTTTTCTTGCAGCACCTTTCCCTTGTCGGTATCCTTCACATGCATACGCTGTGAATTCATTTCTACGATTTCGGTACTGCTCTTGATGTCATCGCCCGTAAGGATGGCGTGTTCTGCTGATTGGAAAGGCTGGTGCTGTACGAGCTCCAATCCGCGTGAGTGGAAAGTGAGCGTGTAACCAGCAATTCCAGTCTTTGACTGATAGGCTTTTGCAAATCCGCCGTCAATAACGAGCAGTTTACCGTTTGCCTTGATTGGGGTCTCGCCCTTAATGAGCTTTACAGGTACGTGTCCGTTGATGATGTGGCGATGCTTTCCCTCAACCCCGAAGTTGTCGAGTATGCTGTCCACAACGGCCTCGTTGTCGTTGTACACGTAGTAGTATCCCTTTTCCTCGGCATGTGTAGCCTTGTCCTTTATAAAGTAACGCTCGAACGTGGCCATCTTGTCCTGGTCGAAGAGTGGTGAATCCTTTCCGCACCACAGATACCAGATGTAGTCTTTTGCAAACTCGCGATCCTCAGGCGTTGTGTCGGTGCTGAAAGCTTTGCGGATTAGGTGTCCGGTCTTCTTCATCAACTTGATGCCTGCATATTTCTTACCTTGTATCTCTACTTCTTTCAGAGAACCGTCGGCATTGAGAGGTACAGATGCGTGGAACATGAGGTTGCTGTTGGAAATTGAATACATACATCCGTGGGTGAGCAGACAATCCACATGCTTGCGCAGCTTCTCACTCGTGAGGAATGAATGTTCAATCTTTTCCATCAAGGCCTCTTCCTCGGCTGTCAGTTCGCTTTGGTGTCCTTCGACGAGAGTAGGGAAGAATGTGTCCGTCATCTCGTAGTCTTTCTTGCCAATTCTGCAAACACCCTTCTTCAAGTCGATGCAGTCGAGCAACTTTCTTTCAGCCATCTTGTATTCAGGGTGACGGTCTATGATGCGTGCCTCCTCCTTGAACTGTATGATGGTTATAGCCTTGTGCATCTGTGCCAACAGTCGTGCAGCTTTTTTGTCTTCTGTCTTTTCTCCGGCAGACAGATTCTTGAACTGTGTGCATGGGTCATCCTTGTATGTCTCCATTGCAAATGTGGCGAGAGGAAGGAGGTTGATGCCGTAGCCGTCCTCGAGTGTAGCCATATTTCCGTATCGTAGTGACAAACGCAGTACGTTTGCCATACATGCACGGTTTCCTGCTGCCGCTCCAAACCATTCAACATCATGGTTACCCCATACTATGTCGAAGTTCTGGTAGTTGCACAGCGTGTTCATAATCAGATGTGCGCCGGCACCACGGTCATAAATGTCGCCGAGTATGTGCAGACGGTCGATTGCGAGTTTCTGAATCAGTTTGCATATAGCAATGATAAACTGATCGGCACGCTGTGTCTCTATAATGCTCTCCACAATCACGTTGTAATACTGGTACTTCTTGTCTGACACCAGTGGTGATTCGTGGAGTAACTCTTCAATAATGTATCCGAAGTCCTTCGGAAGGTCCTTACGGATTTTAGAACGAGTATATTTTGAACTTACCTCGCGGCACACCTTGATAAGCTGGTTAAGCGTGATGGTGTAGAAATCCTTGAGGTTGGTTTCCTTTACTTTTATCAGCTGCAACTTCTGTTCAGGATAGTAAATGAGTGTACACAAATCCTTCTTTTCTGTTGCTCTGATTGTGTTACCGAATATTCCTTCTACCTTGCGTTTGATGTATCCCGATGCGTTTCGCAGAATATGGTTAAATGCCTCGCTTTCGCCATGCGGGTCGCTGATGAAATGTTCGGTTGGTTTTGGGAGGTTCAGGATGGCTTCAAGATTGATGATTTCCGTACTTGCTTCTGCAATGTTCGGATATGTTAGAGCCAAGAGTTGTAAATATCTTAAATCCTCCTTTATCTTTTCTTCTGTCAGTACATTTTCTTTTTTACTCATAGGCTTACGTATTTACGTTTTAGGTATTTGCTGCAAATATACAAATTTATTTCTTTAGAAATACAAAATATTACTTTTTTTGATAGAAACTTTCATTATGTACGTTTTGCGTAGTTAATTCGTCAATCATATTTTGTTTACGTTTATGGATCGATTTTTGCTTTTTCTTTTATTTTCTCACTCCACAAAGATAGGCTTTGTCGCTCGGATAAACAAAAAAATGACGTAAATTTGCAGCTGATTTTAGAAAAATGTTTTGACATGATTGAAAGTATAAATAACAAGATAGGAAGCATGGAAGTGGTTACGGACACTTTCGATATTGATGCTTCGGGCACGATGAAACTCAGCTATTTGTCCAATCTTATGCTCAAGTGTGCAGAGATACATGCTACCCAGCGAGGATGGGGAATGATGCAACTTAATGAGGGTGGTAATACATGGGTGCTGTCGAGAGCGGTAATTGAGTTTACTGATGATGTACCAGGAGAGAATGAGCATATAATACTTGATACATGGGTGGATTCCGTTATGCGTTTGTTCACCGTTCGTAAGTTTCGTTTCCGCAATGCTGAAGGTAGGGTGTTTGGCTATAGTCATACTGTATGGGCTATGATTAACCGTGAAAGCCGTAAGCCTGTCATTCTTGTTTCAAGTGGAGGAGGAAATCTTACGGAATGGGTTGATAATACTATTGAGTGTCCTATTGCTGGCCATTCAAAGATTAGTGTCAATGCTGATAGCCCGTCAGATATTGTAAAAGTGAAATATAGTGATATTGACATGAATGGTCACATGAATAGCTGTCGTTACATAGAACATGTTCTTGACCTTTTTTCTGCTGATTTTCACAGTAAACATAAGATACGTCGTTTTGAAATTGCTTACATGGCAGAATGTTTGTGTGGTGAGGAATTGTCTCTGTTCTGTGAACAAGTATCAAACAATGACTATAACGTTGAGATATGCAAGAACGATACTAATGAAGTTGCATGCCGTAGCAAGATTGTGTTTTTTTAGGTTGTGAGGTTATGCGGTTGTGAGGTTATGCGGTTGTAAGGTTTTAAGGTTGTGCGGTTGTAAGGTTATGCGGTTGTGAGGTTATGCGGTTATTCATGTTTTGCAAGTAGTTTACAAGAGTTAACTTCGTGGAGTAATAGAGGAGTTATCGCTTCGCTCTGGACGATACTCTTTCGTCTACGGCGGAATGAAGAATGAATAATACTATATCACGGCAAACATATCAGTAAATAGTCATTCGTCTGTTTACTCCATGTAGCGTAGCGGAATTAACTTCGTTTAACTCCCTTTTACTCCAAGCAAGTAAAGCGTTAGCGATACTTGCGAAAGCGGAATACGGTTATATGGTTGTACGGCTTGCGGTTGTAATTTGTAAAAATAAAAAACGTTCATGCCCAAAACGGGTATGAACGTTTTTTTATGTAGTATGTATATTACCTGCTTACTCCTCTTGGATAGCGGAATATGATGCAAAGTACGAGTGCAATACCTATTACAAGAGGGTAATAGAGGTAGGTGATGATGCTGAGTGGGTTGAGTCCTGAGAGACTTGCCGCTATCAACACTTGTGCTCCATAAGGCAGAAGTCCCTGCATGAAACATGATGCTGTGTCGAGTATGGAAGCACTGCGTCGTTTGTCAATATGGTAGCGTGTGGCAATGTCATTGGCTATTGAGCCTGATGTGATGATGGCTACTGTGTTGTTTGCAGTACAGATATTTACGAGACATACAAGTGCTGCAATTGTAGCTTCTGCTCCACGCTTGCCGTTGATGCGTCGCGTGAGTTTTTCTATTATGTAGTCAATTCCGCCGTTGTGGCGAATGATGGAGAGCATTCCTCCTGCGAGAATCGTAACCACAATAAGTTCTGCCATTCCCATGATGCCGCTGTTGACGGCGGAAAACCATCCGAATATGTCGAATGTACCTTCAATAATGCCTATCACTGCCGTGAGTGTTAGTCCTATTATGAGCACGAGAAGCACGTTGACGCCGAAAAGGGCTGTGATGATAACCACAACGTATGGCATCACCTTCCAGTAGTCAACGCTATCTACTTCATGTGTTCCTGTGATTTCTGTTCCGAGTGCATAGTAAAGAATGAGCATGAGCACTGCCACTGGTGCCACAATCTTGATGTTTACCTTGAACTTGTCATTCATTTTGCATCCTTGTGTCTGGGTGGCAATGATAGTTGTGTCGCTGATGAATGAAAGGTTGTCG
>JAFSSN010000166.1 GCA_017450985.1 Bacteroidaceae bacterium | reverse complement strand
GTCCGTTTACTCCATGAAGCGTAGCGAAATTAACTTCGCTTAACTCCTTTTTACTCCAAGCAAATTTAATTCGTTATTGCTTTGTAGAATCTGTTTTCTCGATGGCCGCCTCCAGGTCAACGGGATTGCTTATCTTCTCGTCGAGGAGTGCGAAGTCGAGTACATCCTTCACTTTGTCCACATAGTGGAATGTCAGTCCCTTGACGTACTTCTCAGGAATCTGCTCTATGTCCTTTCTGTTCTCGTGACAGATGAGGATGTCAGTGATGCCGGCACGTTTTGCTGCGAGAATTTTCTCCTTTATGCCTCCAACTGGCAGTACTTTGCCGCGAAGCGTTATCTCGCCCGTCATGGCAATGTTCTTGCGTACCTTTCTCTGTGTCAGTGCCGATGCCAGTGATGTGGCAATGGTGATACCAGCCGACGGACCGTCCTTAGGTGTGGCACCTTCTGGTACGTGGATATGAATGTTCCAGAAGTTGAATATCTCGCTGTTGATGTTCAGCATGTCGCAGTGCGCCTTTAAGTATTCGAGTGCGAGTACAGCCGATTCCTTCATCACGTCGCCGAGGTTTCCCGTCAGCGTCAGCTTGCCGCCCTTGCCTTTGCTCAGGCTTGTCTCGATAAAGAGTATCTCGCCTCCCACGGCTGTCCATGCAAGACCTGTCACCACTCCGGCATACTCATTGCCCTGATACTTGTCGCGGTTGTAAGGTTCCGGACCGAGGTATGTCTTAATGTCGGCGGCACTCAGTTCGCGCTGTGTGGTCTGTCCTTCGCGTACCGATTCGAGTGCAATCTTACGAAGCACCTTGTTTATCTGCTTGTCCAGGTTTCTCACTCCCGACTCGCGTGTGTAGCTTTCGATAATCTTCTCAAATCCCTGCTTGCTAATCTTGATGCCAGATTCGGTCATGCCGAGGTTCTCCAGATTCTTTGGCAGGAGATGCTGCTTGGCTATGGCCATCTTCTCTTCTGTCAGGTATCCGCTCACCTCTATCAGCTCCATGCGGTCGAGCAGTGGTGCAGGGATAGCTCCCACGTTATTGGCGGTTGCTATGAACATAACCTTTGAGAGGTCATAGTCCAAGTCGAGGTAGTTGTCGTGGAATGCCTCGTTCTGCTCTGGGTCCAGCACTTCGAGCAATGCTGATGCAGGGTCGCCGTTAGCAGTCTGTTGTGCCACCACCTTGTCAATCTCGTCGAGGATGAACACAGGGTTTGAACTGCCTGCCTTGGCAAGGTTCTTGATGATTCTTCCCGGCATGGCACCAATGTATGTACGTCTGTGTCCTCTGATTTCGGACTCGTCGTGAATACCTCCGAGACTCACTCTCACATAGTTGCGGTTCATAGCCTTGGCTATGCTCTTTCCGAGCGAAGTCTTTCCCACTCCTGGAGGGCCGTAAAGGCAGATGATAGGACTCTTGAAGTCGCCGCGCAGTTTAAGTACTGCAAGGTGTTCGAGAATTCTTTCCTTCACCTTTTCCATGCCGTAGTGGTCTTTGTTGAGTATGCGCTCGGCAGTTTTTATATTGAGGTTGTCCTTGGTGCATTTGCGCCATGGAAGTGAGAGAATAGTCTGTGCGTACTGATATTCTGTCTGGTATTCAGGCGACTGCGCGTTCATGTGCCCGAGTTTGCTGAGACATTTCTCAAACGCCTTCTTTGTGTCGTCGTTCCAGTCCATGGTCTCGCTCTTGGCACGCAGTTCGGCTATGTCGCCTTCCTCGCTGCCTTCGCCCAGTTCCTGTTGTATGTTCTGTATCTCCTGACGCAGGAAGTAGTCGCGCTGTTGTTTGTTCAGAGCCTCGCGTGTACGCATCTGTATGTTGCGCTTGAGCGACACGAACTGATATTGCTTGTTGACGTGCGTGAGCAGTTTGTCTGCACGGTCAATAATGCTGTTCATCTCGAGAAGCACGATGCGCTCCTTGTTGGTGATGTTGATGTTTGAAGCAATGAAGTTGACTACAATTTCGGGGTCGTTGATGTTTTCCAATGCGAGAGCCCCGCTTGGATTGTCGGCCTGCATACATTTCAGTGCTACGTCTTTGAGCGTTGAAATCAATGCTTTGAATTGCTTGTCATGCTTTGATGGGAGAGCATCTTCTGGATACGTCTCTACATGGCCCTTGAGGTAGGAACCAGATGCGTCGATGTCTATGAGGCGAGCACGTGTATATCCTTGAATGACGGCAACGTATGAGTTGTCTGGTAGTGTGATGACTCTTAGCACTCGTGCCAGACATCCTGTGTGGTACAGGTCATTTTCTGTTGGCGACTCAATCATGTCGTCATTTTGTGAAAACAATCCGATGATGGCATTTGATGCAGATGCCTCTTTCACAAGTTCCAGTGATGGCTTGCGGCCAATACTGATTGGCATGATGCTCATTGGAAAGAGCATCACGTTCCTTACTGGCAGGATAGGTATGAGTTCGTCTGTCTCCACCATTGGAACCTCGTGTTTTGTCCCTTCTATGTTGGCAATGAACGACATAGAGCTGCTGTGCTGGCTGTCGTCCATTAGTTCGTCAAATGAAAAGTCTTTCATTATTTATGTTGTAATTGTTCTCTGTTCGTTTTTATGTAACTATTTGCTTTTTGGCTGTAAAGCATAGAAAAGCGGCGCAAAATTACAAAAAAAACTTGAGACTATTTACATAAATTCTTTATTTTATAATTTGTTAATACTTTTTTGACGCTCAAATAAAAGATACTCAACTTTCGCAAGTATCGCTAACGCTTTACTTGCTTGGAGTAAAAAGGAGTTAAGCGGAGTTAATTCCGCTACGCTCCATGGAGTAAACGGACGTTTGACTAATTAATAATTAATTTGATGAACAGAGTAACTTTCATTCTTCACTCTTCACTCCGCCGTAGGCGAAAGAGTATCGTCCTGAGCGAAGCGGTTACTCCTTTTTACTTCACGAAGTTAACTCCAGTTTACTACTTTCGAAACTTCAGTAATAATTAAGACTTAAAAGTTAAGAACTAAGCGAAGCAGTTTCACAGACCGCAGGGAAGTAATTAAGAATTTAAAGTTAAGATTGCGAACCATGGACAGTCATCTTTGGTAACTTTCATTTTTCACTCTTCACTTTTCACTTTTCACTTCGCCGCAGGCGATTCTTCATTCTCTACTCCTCAGGTTACTCCTTTTTACTTCACGAAGTTAACTCCAGTTTACTACTTGCGAAACTTCAGTAAAAATAATATTTGTCAACCCAAAAAGGTCACGGTGAAACGCTTGTTTCCCGTGACTCTTTTTTATTTAATGTCTATTATCGCTCTGACCGAAACTCCAATACTTCGTTCAGGTTCAAAATAGCTGCTAATTAATATCCTTAAACGAGTTCTGTATGGCACTGTTGATGCATTATTTGTTGCATAAAATGCTTCCTTTTTCTCATCTATCAAGTCTTTGTTAATATGATATCCGGCACAAGGAAAGAAAATGTGAGTGTCGTCTAATGTGTAAGTACAAGAAGGTGGATTGCCTTCTTTTGTTAATTTATATTTTCCTTTGTCGTAATCA
Source organism: Bacteroidaceae bacterium (assembly GCA_017450985.1). Taxonomy (GTDB): domain Bacteria; phylum Bacteroidota; class Bacteroidia; order Bacteroidales; family Bacteroidaceae; genus Minthosoma. The sequence goes on along the minus strand of JAFSSN010000166.1, from coordinate 561 downwards.
CACTTTGCCAGATAATAAGTATATCCTGTGACTCCAGTATTATTGTAATTGTCAGTATATTCAACGTAACATTCATCCTCTAATTCTGAAAAATCCATTTCGTATGGAATGTGCCATGCTCCGCCCCAATTAACATTCGCAGCATCGTCTTCTGGGTCGAGATTTATTTTGTTGTCAACAAACCCTCGATAGCCGTATGTTGCATTATTGCAATATTTGGTTATTGTGTACCAGCTTCCATTGCAATGTTTGTATGTGTTAACACTATATTCTGTTTTGCAGTATGTTTTTGCATATTTATAGTTTGTCTCGTTAGAGTAGTCGTCCTCTCCATATCCGCAAGTTTCTCCCCAGGCATAGTATTTTCCGTAGTCGGACGGAGACGATGCTCCTACATTCATGACAGCCCATCGTATGCCGCTTTTTGAGCCGAAATACACCCATTTGTGTCCGTTGTGGTATCCGTATGTTGGGGTCGTGAACTTGTCGGCAGAGAATTTGTATATCTTTCCTGCCAGCAGTTCCTTTGCGGGCAGTGGAGCGGAATATTCAATGCCGTTT
>JAFSSN010000165.1 GCA_017450985.1 Bacteroidaceae bacterium | reverse complement strand
TGAATGGATAGAACCAGTGGGACAAGCGTTTGAAGAATGAAGTGTTGCGTATGGTCTTGAATGTGCCGTAGTAGATGTCGGCGCCGTTGTGGAGCATGTCTGTTATTTCGTTCAGCTTCTTCTCCATCTTCTTTTCCGACTTGATGTCGCTCCATTCTGGGTTTTCACCTGCCTTTCTTAATATGTCCTGTATGTTGTGGTTGTCAACGTTCTGTGTGAACTGTACTCCCCGCAGTATGGCAGGGAAGAGGTCGTTGTTGACCTTTGTTGATATGCGGTCGGTGATGCTGCTGTACAGCAGTTGTGTTACGACGAAGAAGGTTTCTTCGGTAAACTGGCTGTCGCTGCTCATTTCTTTGACGCGTGCAGAGATTTCTGGATAGCGCTTGGTGATTCGTGCGTCGTACTGCATGAGCGTGAGCACGATGCCTACCAATGCACGCAGGCGTGGCTCGATGCTGGCGGCTGTGAGATAGGAGTCGAGCAGCAGCGTGAGCTTGCGCGGGTCGAAGTATTCGGTAAGTGACAGTGTGGTGGCAGAAATGAGCAGGGCAGTGTCGAACGGCGGAATGTCGGTGTTTGTCACGAAATTGGCGGCACATTCCATGTCGCCGTGTGTCCATGCGTCGCTTGTCCACACGGCACAGAAGAGTGCGTGTCGTTTGTCTTCGAGTTCTTCGCCAAGGAGGTCTGCCATTTCATCGTATTTTTCACGGCTTAGTATCTTGTCAGCGAAGTCGCTGTCTAATTCCTTGATTGATTTGTGTATGGATATTATTTGTTCAAGTAAAGCCTTAGCGTCGGCGTCGCCTTTGAGCTGGTGGCGCGTTATGACGTAGAGGTCGCTTGCGTTGTCTCTGATCCGTTCCATGCGGTCGGTGCGGTCGTTCAGTTCGAGCAAGGATGCTTGTATCTGATTGCGCTCGTTCGTCAGGTTGTCGCTCAGGTAGTTTTGCAGCATGTAGTCGAGCATGGACTTGTGGGAGAATTCGAGGCGTTCCATGCTGCTCATGAGTTCCCAGTTGCCGGTGCTTTCGATGCGCTGGCGCAGTAGTTCCTGACTTTCGGCTATGGTGTCGCTGCCGATGAGTGAAGACTGTATCTTTTCAGAGACGGTGTTCATTGTTGATATGGTTTTGAGTATGGTTTGTTGCAGGTTGGTTGGTGCTTACTTATGCGCTTTGTAGAATGTGCTGTCAACGAGGTCGTTGTAGTTTACCGTGTCTTTTTTCGTAAGCTTGCGTTCCTTTGCCCATGAGAATGTCTGTCGCACTATATTCTTTGTTGGCATGGATGCGTAGTTGAAGTGCTTGAATGTCAGCATGGAGTCGGGGAGTTCCTCGCCGATGGTGGTAGGCAGGTAGGTCAATATGTTTACGTTGCCGTCGTCAATCATCTTGTTGAGCTTTTCCACTGCAATGTTGTAGCCTTTGATGAGTTTCTGGATGTCGTCGCGGCGTTCGTTGATGGTGTTTGTATGGAATATTACGGCAGAGAGGTTGCCGCATAGTTCGTCGGATGACAGTATTCTGTTTGCACCGAACATTTCGGAGTATGTGGCGTATGGTTCAGACATGAGTGCCCCGTCGTACTGGTTTAGATTGAGCATGTTTGAACGCAGTGATATATCGTTGATTTGAGGACGGTTGAGCACAAGTCGTGAAAGCTTTACTGAATCCATGATGAGGTCGGCAACGTAGTCAACGGATGAGTTGCGTGTCACCGCTATGATTTTCTCTTTCAAGCTTGTTATCTGTTTGATGCGGGCAGAGCGTGAGGTGAGCAGGTAGAGGCAGAGGTCGCCGCTCATGACTACCTTGATGCTGTCGCCGTTGGAGTGCCAGATGTTGGCTTTTATTATGTCGTCCACAACGCCGTCCACTTCTCTGTTCACGAATGCGGTGTCGCAGTCCATGGATGCGCCATAGTTGTAGAATTCAACGTTAAGGCCAAGCTCCTTGTATATTCCCATGGAGTCGGCGTAATAGAAAGGGAGGTTGTCCTTGTTGGCAAGGATGGCTATGGACAGTGCTGTGGAGTCCTTGGCTTGTTCGCCTGCAGTCTTGCCGCATGACTGTATGCCAAAGGATATGGTAAATAGTGTTATGATTATGTATGTTATCTTATTCATTCTTATCTGTTCGTAAATTGTGTGTTGCGGAGATGTCTGTCCCTTGCAGATGTCTTTCCGTTTTTTACAAAAGGTGTGTGTCCTTTTGTTTGTTTATGTCCGATTCATCGTTTGTTCTTCCCGCCTCGGATATGCGCAGGAGAGAGAGAAGAAAATGACAACTTGCCGTCAGTAATAATACCTTCGACAAGCTGTCAGTCATTTTGTTATGTGTGAATTCTGTAAAATGAAAGTCATTTTATCTACACAAAGGAGTTATTACTTCTCGCCTACAACGGCAGCAATACCTGGGAGAACCTTTCCTTCGATAGCCTCGAGGAGGGCACCACCACCAGTTGAGATGTAAGAAACCTTGTCAGCAAGACCGAACTTGTTTACACATGCTACAGAGTCACCACCACCGATGAGTGAGAATGCGCCTTCTGCTGTTGCCTTAGCGATAGCCTCGCCGATAGCCTTTGATCCGGCTGTGAAGTCCTCACACTCGAAGCAGCCTGCAGGACCGTTCCAGAGGATAGTCTTTGCACCCTTGATAGCGTTAGCGAACTTCTCGCGGCTAACAGGACCTGCATCAAGTCCTTCGAACTCTGCTGGGATGTTGCTTGAGTTGAATGTCTCAATCTTAGCACCTGGCTTAACAGAGAAAG
>JAFSSN010000018.1 GCA_017450985.1 Bacteroidaceae bacterium | reverse complement strand
TCTTGGCAATGCCAACGAGGTGGAGCCGGGTTACACCGAGGAGTTCGGTGACATTGAGGTCGAGCCGGAGAACGGCGAGGCCGTAGGTGTGAAGCTGAAGGGTTGTTCGGAGCACATTGCCGTTGGTTTCGACACCACCGACGGCACTGTTGCCACCTACACCTACAAGACGAAGGGCACGAAAGACGCGAACGGCAAGCTGACCGACGTTCAGCTGACCTAAACGGCGGCAATGTCCGCTGTCTCGGATAGCTCAGATGGCAGAGCACTGGTTCATACACCAGGGGTCGCGGGTTCGATTCCCGCTCCGAGAACATGAACGAAGAGAAATTCAACATAGAGCAAGAACTGACGGATGTCATTCTCGGCAAACCGTATAAAATAGCTGTCGGAGAGGGGAAAGGGCAAAGGTGTTTTTTCTTCTATCCCGTGACGCTGGCAAAGAAGATGACGTTGCAGAGCCTCATAGAGTCGCTCTGCATTGATATGAAGATTATGGTGAAGAATCCATATCTTGAAACGCTCCGCATTGCCCACGAAAACAAGCACGCTTGTTGCCAGATTCTCGCATACCATACAACCCCGAACACCAAAAAGGCTTTCTACGATATAGACAGTATAGACAAACGCAGGGAGTTCTTTGAGGAAAATCTGGGAGAAGAAGATATAGCGACATTGCTGGTTGTCATATTTACCGCCGACAAGACTAAACATTTGAAGATTCACCTTGGGCTTGATAAAGAGCAGGAGCGCATGGAGAAGGTGATGGAGGTGAAGCGTAAGCATGGTAAGAACAACATCATGTTTGGCGGCAAGAGCCTGTGCGGTACGTTCATCGGCCAACTGAAAGAAATGGGCTATTCCGACGATGCCATCCTGTTCAGGTACGGCTATTCGTACCTTTCGCTGATGCTGGCTGACAAGATAACATCCATCTATCTCTCTGATGAAGAATTGAACGAGCTTCCGACCTCCGTAGGCGGCACGATGCTCGACGGCAATGACCCTGCATCCAAAGCCGCATTTATGGCACAATTGAAAAAGAGCGGGGTGGACGTGTGAATACTTACCCGTCTCTCAGACGGCATAACAGACGAAAACGACATTGAATAATGGAGAACCTGCATATACCCATAACTGGCGATTCCAGTAATTTCCGTTCAGCCCTGCAAAGCGCGAGGGATGGCGTGCGACAGACTGCAAAGCAGATTGAAGATAGCGGCATGACGATTGAGCAGGTGTTCGACCGTATCAAGAACAAGGCCGCAGGCGTGTTTGCCGGATTCTCTGCCGCAGAGTTCGTGCGCCAAGTGGCATCGGTTCGCTCAGAGATAGATAAGCTTGAGACAAGCTTCCGCATCCTCGTGGGCAACAAGGACAAGGCCGACGCGCTGTTTTCTTCCATCCGCAAGTTTGCAGTAGAGACACCCATGCAGCTGAAAGACCTTGCCGGGGCAGCACAGACCATGATGGGTTTTGGTATTGCCACCAAGGATATAATGGAGAACCTGAAAGCCATTGGAGACGTGTCGATGGGCGACAGCCAGAAGTTCCAAAGCCTTGCATTGGCTTTCTCTCAGATGTCGGCCACGGGCAAGCTCATGGGCCAGGACTTGCTTCAGATGATTAACGCAGGCTTCAACCCACTTGACCAGATGGCAAAGACAACGCGCAAGAGCGTTGCAGAGCTAAAGGAGGAAATGAGTCGGGGGGCTATCAGTGCCGACATGGTGCGTCAGGCGTTCATCGATGCGACCAGCGAGGGCGGCAAGTTCAACGGTATGCTGGAGGCACAGTCCAAGACGCTTGCGGGTGCTTACTCCAACCTACAGGGGGCTATCGGTGACATGCTGAACGAGATAGGGGAGAAGTCGCAGGGCATCATGAGCGGTGCCATGGAGGTAGCGACAGACCTTGTTAAGAACTACGAGACCGTTGGCAGGGTTATCATGGGTCTGGTTGTCACATACGGCGTATATAAGACCGCCGTGATGACCGTCACTGCCCTTGAATCGTTCCGCACAAAGAACCTCGCTCTGCAAGCCGTTGGTGTGCAGGGAGTGACCGCCGCCGAGGCCGTCCATTACCATTGGCTTGTTCTTACCCAGAAAGCGCAGGCTCTCCTTAATGCCACGATGCTGGCAAACCCATACGTTGCTGTGGCCGTGGCCATTGCCGCCGTCACTGCTGCGTTTATCTCCCTTGGCTCAGAGCAGGACAGGGTAAACGCTGCATACGATGAGTACATGCGCAAGAAGGATGAGGCCGTCAGGAAGGAAGAAGAGCACAAGCGCAAGATAGACGAGCTAATCCAGACGGCTAGTGACGAAAGCCTCTCCACCGACACGCGGCGCAAGGCTCTCTTGAAGCTGGAAGAGAAATATCCTGACATATTCAAGAAATATGCCACCGAGATAGAAATGTTGAAGCATATCCGCGACATCAAGGCCGAGATAGCCATGATTGACGGACAAACTTCGCTGTCAAAC
>JAFSSN010000164.1 GCA_017450985.1 Bacteroidaceae bacterium | reverse complement strand
GCAACAGCATTAGCACGTACACCTTTTGGACCGAGTTCCTGCGCGATTGACTTTGCAAGACCAATCATACCTGCCTTTGAAGCAGAATAGTTACACTGACCTGCGTTACCATGAACACCAACAACACTTGACATGTTGATGATTGAACCACCACGCTGACGAAGCATGATTGGAGCAACAGCGTGAATGAAGTTAAACGCAGACTTAAGGTTTACGTTAAGAACGGCATCCCACTGCTCTTCTGTCATACGAAGCATAAGACCGTCCTTAGTAATACCGGCATTGTTAACAAGAACATCGATAGAACCGAAGTCCTCATGTATCTTCTTAACAACAGCATCTGTCTCTGCAAAATTAGCAGCATTACCAGCGTATGCGCGACAAGTAACACCAAGAGCCTCAATCTCCTTACGAGTTGCCTCAAGACCGGCAGCCATATCGTCATTGAGTACAAGGTCAGTAAAAGCGATGTTAGCGCCTTCCTGAGCAAACTTCATGGCAACGGCCTTACCGATACCACGTGCAGCACCTGTTACGAGGGCTGTCTTTCCACTTAAAAGTCCCATAATTCTTGTTTATTCGTTGTTTATTTAAATTTCAAATTCATTACTCATTATAATTTAGCCGAACGAGACAGCGACTTGGACACCAAACGGCTCACATAAGGATAAAGTTCCTCAGCATTATTCAAGCCGTATCGGCCATAGATGTAAGGTATCTCACATCCTTTCAAGCAGAAATGCGCTATCTCTGACGTGAGTCGTATGTTACGAACCTCAAACACACCCTTGTCAACACCTTCCGCAAGCACACGACGGAAAAGATTTATTTCATTCTTGTCGAATATCTTGCGGCATGACTCAACCCTCCAAATGTCACGGAAAAACTCTGCTCTAAGATTACCATTTCGATACACAGATTCCTTAACAACCTCAAGGTGTGCAAATATCAGCTGCACCATTTTCTCTTCTGGTGAAATATTACGGCGAGCCACTTCTTCCATTCGAACATACAATCGTTCCAATTCCGTCTCTATCACGGCAAGATATATCTCCTCCTTGCTCGCGAAGTACGTATATAGCGTACGCCTACCCTTATTTGAAGCCACCGCTATATCATTCATTGTGGTATTCTCAAAACCATTCTTGGCAAACAGTTGTCGTGCCACATCGACAAGCAAGCTTCTTGTTTTTGAAAGTGCCATATATAATTTTTGCTTTTATGCTCTCTATGTATTCTTGTTTTTATTTTCCGACTGCAAAAATACAAATATTTTCATAAATTGCAAAAATATTATTGCACATTATTTTTAATTAAAACTACAACACACTATATATCATACCACTACACATTGCGCACTTTCACTCTACGAGTACCAAAAACGTGCATTTAGAATGTAAATAAAGCACAACATCACCCAAACAGAACACGAAGTGCCTCTTCTACTTTACGTACCGGACGGACCTCAATCTTAAACTTCTTGACATCCAACCCTGTCATGTTAGCATTAGGAATGATAATTGTCGTAAAACCAAGTTTCTCCGCTTCCGCTATTCGCTGCAAGATACGACTCACAGGGCGTATCTCGCCACTTAAACCAACCTCGCCTGTCATACATACAGTACGGTCGATGCCGGTATCGACATTACTTGACAATACCGCCGCAATCACACTAAGGTCAATGGCAGTATCTGTAACCCTTATGCCACCCGCAATATTCAAATAAACATCCTTTTGTCCAAGCTTAAATCCGACACGTTTCTCCAAGACTGCAAGCAACATGTTTAAGCGACGCAGGTCAAAACCCGTGGCAGAACGTTGCGGAGTACCATACGCAGCAGTACTAACCAAAGCCTGTGTTTCAATAAGCAACGGGCGTACCCCCTCTATAGCACTTGCAATTGCGACGCCACTAAGTCCCTCACTATTACCGACATCTGACAAGAGCAATTCCGACGGATTGGTAACAGGTCTCAAGCCCGACTGCATCATTTCATATATGCCAAGCTCTGCCGTCGAACCGAAACGATTCTTTATGGCACGTACTATACGATACATATAATGTTGGTCGCCTTCAAACTGCAGCACAGTATCGACCATGTGTTCCAATATCTTAGGGCCAGCAATAGAGCCCTCCTTTGTAATGTGGCCAATAATAATTATAGGAGTGTTTGTTTCCTTTGCAAACTTCAGCAACATGGCAGCACACTCACGTATCTGTCCGACAGAACCGGGAGTAGATTCCAATGCCTCAGTAGCCATAGTCTGGATTGAATCAATGACCACAAGCCCTGGCTGCTCTGCCTCGATGTGTCGAAATATGTTTTCAATCATCGACTCACAAACAACCAACACCTCAGACGGCTCGGTACTTATTCTGTCTGCCCTCAACTTTATCTGACGCGCACTTTCCTCACCACTACAATAAAGCGTCTTTACATTTCGCAACCTAAGAACAGTCTGCAAAATGAGTGTTGACTTACCTATGCCCGGTTCACCTCCAAGAAGCACCAACGAGCCAGGCACGAGTCCACCTCCAAGAACACGATTCAACTCATCATCACACAAATTGATACGCGGTTCCTCGTTGGTGACTATAGTTGACATCTTTACAGCACTCGACTTTGGAGCATCGAGTGCGCCCGAAAATTGCAAACGCTTATCATAGGTTGTCTTACCACCGACACGCTGTTCTACAAAGGTATTCCACTCACCACACGCAGGGCACTTGCCAATCCACTTTGGACTGTCATAACCACATGCCGAGCATACATACTGAACTTTATCTTTAGCCATAATTATATATAGTATAATTGGTGTATCAACGTGCAATAACGGGTTTACACATTTTAATATTCACACCTATTGACGAAACGTCAACCTTCGAATGTCTTACAACGAGACGAGCCACCTGCGCCTTAGAAGAAAGAGGATGGCGCTGATCAAACACAAAGTTGCCAAGACTGTAGAACACGGGCTTGCCATCCTGCATTTCCATCTTCTGTACCACATGAGGATGATGCCCTATGACGGCACTTGCTCCCACACCCAACAGGTTGCTTGCAGCCATGCGTTGTTTAACGGCTGGTGTTGTCTGATACTCTATTCCCCAATGAAGATATGCAACTATAACATCATTTGGACATTGTGAATGCCATTTCTTTATAGCACGTGCAAGTACCGTCACATTTGTATTTTCTACCGTCAATTGCCCATCATGTACAGGCAACCAATTCTCTATAGGAAAAAGAACAGCACTAAACACCGCCATGCGGATGCCATTCTTTTCTATTATCGTCGGAGCAAGCATTTCTTCTTCATCCTTGCCACAACCCATAGGCACGATTCCTGCACCATGAAGAGTACTGAAAGTAGAGCGAATACCAGAAACGCCCTGATCCATAGAATGATTGTTCGCCATAGACGCATGAGTAACTCCGCTTTGCCGCAAAGCCTTTGCCCAACGAGTATCGGCATGAAACACGAACTGTTTTGACACAGGCATAAGCGTATCAGCAAACGGGCACTCAAGATTGATTACCACAGCATCCGATTGCTTAAACATGGGGGACACACTATCAAAAAGCCACGTAAAACCATGAACATTTATAGCATTTCTCACACCACGGTCGAGCATGACATCCCCGGTAAACAATACGACGAGCGAGTCATCATCATTACCACACATACCATTTGCATCACCATGTTTGCATGACGAGAACATAAACATGACGATAAACGGAATTGCCATTAAACGTCCTAACATCCCGTACCGTAACAAAAACGCTGATCCATATCCACTTGTTTATCTTCAAGCAACCACGGAGCAAACCAGTCTGGCACGGCTGGAGCCTTGCCATCAAGTAACATCTGCTGCCACTGTTCATCTGTCAATCGGTCGCCAAGTGGACGGACAAACTCATAATAACTATATGTGGCACCACGAGTAAGGTAATATTCACCATTCATCTCCACAATCACATATATTATATTTGCATTTCCCGTTGCCTCATATAATATACCCTGCTTGTCACAATTCGGCACATTACGCGTAAAGACGTCAGCTATCTGCGCCACACTTCGGTCTGCTCCTTTAACATACGACCAGTTGTAAAGATTAAGTTCTGGATCAAGAACCGACAACGTAATGTATTCCAACATTCCACCGATATGCACAATCTTACCATAATCAGATTCCGAAAGTCGCTTACCAGCCAATTCTTCCTTTGAAACACGCAACATAAAGTCAACCCACGATTGAATATCTTCAGTCTTAGCCTTAAGGTCGCTCGTCATAAAACCGGTCTGAGTAAGCATCTTTGAGCATAATGTCATACATTCATGAAGCTGTTGCCAGAATGGAACATTTGGTTCAACATATCCATAATAATGAGGGTCAGGCAAATCTCCGCCGCCACCACATTCAGCCGCTATTGGCTGCTCACCATAAAGAACAGCATCATGTTTCAGCAAAGCCCATGAGGCAAGAGCAGAATTAAGGTTCTTGACCTTCCAAAGCTTTGTGTTCATAAAGCCCGGCTGCGACTTATCAGGCTTCTGCAAAGCTACAAGTGTCTTCATCCACTTGTTGTACATTGTACCATCCCAATCGACATTTCCCTTAAGACGCTTTGCTAATTCAGCACGCTCCTTTGTATAATCATTCCACGGACAACGCTTATTATAGCAAGTATCAAGTATATTTTTCGCTGTCTTAACTCCAAGAATGTCCATCACATCAAGACCGGTTGGATAAGCACGAGGCGCATTAACCTCAGGATCATACATCGTACCGAGCACCTCACTATCGAACATATAACGCTGCGGCATTAAATTCATCGGATCACTCTCCTCAATCTTTACCTTCGGCTTAATCTTATTACGTTTCTTGAACATCTCCTTCAACCAGCCATTAACTTCCCTAACATCTGCATCCGTAAGATTACCATTCATGTTCATCATATCAAGATGATTCGCCAGTTCCATGATTGACACATTATCAGGATTACCCATCAAGAAAGTCAATGCCTTGTTGATGTTGTCCAGTTGTTTACGTGCAGAAGGCGTGGCATTCAAAAGCTGTGCCATGGAAATAGCCTGCCTGAGTTGAGCAGGTTTGTTACGCATCAAACAACCACGCTGAAGCCACATCATAGCACGGAAATACTGCCTGGCACTTTCCTTGCGGGTATAATGGCCTCGTGGTTTGAACAAGCTATAAGGAAACTGAGTAACAGTAGCAAAGAGCGGCGACAATTCATCCTTCGCTGCCATAACATGCGAGTACTCCGCATTAGCAGTACTTCTGTATTCGCCAAGTGCCATATCAACATCAATATGTCGCTCTGCAGCATATTGGTCAGGATCTTCACCAAGCAAACGCAATCCTACACTAAAAAAGGCTGCATTCCAAGAAGCTTTTTCATCGCCATCCATTGCCATGCTTGCACTCCTAAAATACAAATCGCGGAATGCCTGCATAAGACTTTTACGCATAACATCCCCTTCAAGACTTTTAAGCACATAGCTAAAATACATGTGATAGAGCTGTAGCATCACATCTGTTGTTACAAAGTTTGGCATGACGAGATAATCGTTGTTCTCATAGACATTAAACAACTGCTCATAATTACTTTTCTCCATTGCAACATTATATTGTGCAAGCATACGCAGTAATCGTGGACTTGGGTCATTAACCTGATACATATTAATGGCAAGCAGAGAATTGAGTATCTGTACATCATCTGGCGATGTGACCTTACCTTTTGACCTTAGTTCAGACATACGTTTATCAATCGCCTCGACAAACTTTTTCTCCTCTGGAGACAGTTTCACGAGCGAATACGTCTTCTCATAATCATCATCACAGAGTTTGCTATATTCTTTTCCATATGCAGAAAGTTTCCATTCCATTTGATCATCATTCATTTTAGGATAATGAGCTTTCACACATGTGTCATAATACCATTTGGTGTGGTTAAAGAAAAAAGTATTCAAATCACCTTCCATGAACCAATGTCCATGAATAGCATATACATACGCACGTAAAAGACGAAGATTTTGATATGACAACTTGTCTATTTTCTGCTCAAGATTTACAGACTTAGGCAAATCATTATCACTAAGCATAAAGAAAGTACGATTAGCTTGATAATCTTCCAAACTCATGCCTGGGACAGAATCATCATCTTCTTTCTTGGACGAATGCCTGCCACATGATTCGATAACAACAGCAACAAGCATGATGCAAATTAAGGTCTTAAAACATTTCATTTTATCTCTTTCTTTTTATTTTCTTTTTCGTAATCTGTCTTTTTTATCTCCTTAGAGAACTTCAAACCAAAGCCACGCAAACGATATTCATTATAACAAAACATACCGTCACGAAGTACTTCTTTTGTATGAATACAAGCAGGAAAAGAATCACGGCAAACATGGAAATCAACAAGCGGATGGCCTACCCTTGAGCCCAACCACAACGGGCGTATATATCTGCCATGATACAAATGGTATATAAACAACCGTCGTGCAGATTCATGCCAATACTTTGTTTCCTTAACGACACCCACCAAGACCTCATCCGTGCCATTACCTGTAACATCAGCACGTTCAAAACGATAAACAGGATACGGCAAAAGTAGTGTATCTGCCAGCCCATCGTTAACAAATAAACGTACTACATTACAAGAATCATTAATATTAACACATTCTAAATGATAAGAAAACCCTTCTTTACCATCCGAAGTATTACTCCCGTCACACGCAACAAGCAGTCCTCCAAGCATAAGCAATACTGCTATCGCATCACGAACAAATCGAAACGGGCAACTATTCCAAACATTATGTCCTCTCATCTTGAACATTCAAAATAACAAAAGCTTTCATGTTCCATGCCATCAGATGTTTTCATCAGTTACTAATCACAAAACAAATGCCATTGAGTAAATGCAGCGGCTTTATGCCGCTGCATTTTAACTTATCATGATTTCTTCAACTTCTTACAAACCGCGAATGCAATTACAAGAGCAAGGATTGCAAGAGCAGCATAAGCAATGGACTCCGTCGTATGAACTGTTTGAGGGTCGAACGTCATAACAATCTCATGCTTTCCTGCAGGGACGTTCATTGCCCTAAGTACGTAATCAGCACGACCTATCTCTGCCGGCTTACCATCGATAGTAGCAGTCCAACCCGGATAGTAAACTTCAGAGAACACAACAAGTCCACCATTCTTTGAGTTGACAGAATATTTCGCCTCAATAGCTCCATAGCTCGTAAGCTTTACCTCACCTTCACCACCAGCCTTAAGGAAGCCGAAGTCGTCCTTAGCCACAACAGCCGTATGCTTTGGGTTCACCTTGCCAAGAGCATCAAGCTCTTCATTGGCGTTTGCGACATAATCCACGTCAGACACGAACCAAGCGTTACCATTAGCAGTTGGATTCTCTACAGGGAACTTACCAGCCTCACCGGCAGAAAGTATAAACCAACGTGTATTAAGCATGTTGAGCACAGGGAAAAGCGAATCTGTATTGACAGCCGTAAGGTCACGAATAGGATAAGGAGATTGTTCCTCAATCATACGCATAGTATCCAAAGGTGCAGAGCGAAGAGCCTCAAACACCTTGTTGCACTCCACAGAAATACGTGCCTCAATAAGTTCTTGATAGCGACGCAACTTAGCAGCATGATAGCCGCCGATACTACTATAAAATGCACTTGTGGTATTGTCATTAAATGTAGAGACAGTAAAATTAAGCACACGATAATCACGTCCCGTACCACTCTTGGACAATATATATTCATCCGCCTCAGTCTTTTGAATGGCAGCAACACCACGTGGATGCACAAACATAGCATCATTGAGATAGCGCTTGTTTACCTGCCACATATCGACCAAGCAAAGAGCAAGCAACGCTACAGACACGACTGTGATACGCATATCCGAACGCTCGTCGGCTTCACTCTCCTTGCGATAGTACCAATAGAGAACGCCGCAGCCAAGAAGAATAAAAATGATGGTACGCCAACCATCAGCCATAAGCATCGCATCACGCATAGACGAAATACTTACGAGAATTTCATTTCCTAAAGCTTGGTCAAAGTAGCCTTTCTGTACATATTGAGCAACAGCCGCACGATCGTTTGCACTAAGGCAATCGCCTGATGTCATCATGAGAATAACGCACAATGCAAGAGTTATGCCTGCAGCAATTCCGAGAGCCTTAACATTAGGCTTCTGCACATAGAGTTTCAATCCCCAAAGTGCCATGAACGGAACAGTAAATTCCACCACGACAAGAATACTTGCCACAGTACGGAACTTAGCATACATAGGAACGTTGTCAATAAAGAAATCCGTAAACGGCATAAAATTATGTCCCCAACTGAGCATGAGTGTTATTGCTGTAGCAACAAGAAGTGCCCATTTCAAAGGATTTCTATTAGGAATGAGTATAAGGCTCAGCACAAAAAGCATACATACTATCGCACCAAGATATACCGGGCCGCTTGTACCAGGCTGCTCGCCCCAATACTGAGTAAAAGCACCATATATACCAGCATTACTAAACTGAGGGTTGGCCTTCTGCATAGCTGTCTCATTATAAGACAAAGGCATGCTTGCACCGCCTCTATAGTTTGGAATGAGAAACGTAAAAGTCTCATCTATACCATAGCTCCATGCCGTAATGTAGCTACGTTCGAGGCCAGAATCTGTCTGGTCCTCAACCTTGTGAGCTTTTACAAGCTCAGACTTACCTCGCATTGTATCCTTTGCATACTCATAAGTATGATAAAGATTGGAGATATTGAGACACACGGCAATTATTGCTGCACCGACAACAGAAAGTGTCGCCTTACCAAACGCAGCCATCTCTTTCTTTGCAACAGCATCTATCAAGAAAGCCACAACCATCAATATTTCAGGTAAAAGGAAATAGTACGACATCTGCACATGATTAGCTTGAATCTGCAACGCAGCAAATACAGCAGTCACAATGCCGCCCCAGACATAGTGTTTACGGTAGCACATCACCATTCCGGCTATCGTTGGCGGAATATATGCAAGAGCCATGACCTTCCAAATATGGCCGGCAGCGATGATTATAAAGAAATAACTGCTGAACGCCCATACAACAGCACCAAGTGCCGCCATCCATTGACGGAAGTCAAAGGCGCGGAGCAAGATATAGAATCCAAGCATAGACGCAAAAACATACCACACGTAGTCTGGCAACCACAAGTGATAAGCATTTTCGACAAACGTCATCGTCTTGGTAGAATCGTAAGAAGGAGCAATCTGATAAGTCGGCATACCACCGAATATGGACGTATTCCAACGTGGAGTCTCACCGTCGTGAGCATCTCTATACTGATTCGTCTCCACATTAAGGCCATAGTTAGCATTACTATCATCTTGTTCAAGTCGGCGACCGTCCATCACCGCAGGTGAAAAATACGCAAAGGCGATAACCACAAAAAGCAGCACGCACAAAGCGTCAGGAATAAGTTTTTTATAATCTAATTTCATATCGTTGAATTATTGTTTTTTTTCGTCTCTCTTTAGGCGCAAAGTTACGGTTTTCTCTTCATATTTCAAAAGTTTTCCTAAGTTATAACTTCTATACTTTCATTTTATTTCCCATACGTGTTTTTTACATTAGCATACTATAATCGCGCTTACAACTCGCGCCATTTGTCGCTTGCACGTTTCACAAAAAAGCACAGCCTATTTGAATCACGAGAACACCGTCAACGGTCCTCGAACGAGCAAAGAACAAAACACGAGCAAAGAACAGACGTAGAGCGAGCTAAAAGTGGGGGGATTTTCAAGTAAAAAGTAGATAAAGTACGGTTAAAAAGTGAAAGGAATGCAAGTTTTAAAAGCACACAAAGCAAGTACAAAATCAGCACAAAATCAGACAGAAATGATATAAAAAAAAGCAAATAAACACAAAGAGAAAGTAGAAATGAACTGTCAAAAGGAAACGCCAATTTCTGCCATGAAGGTAGAAACTGGCGTTTCATCTCTGGCCGGCCTTTCCGGCACAAATATTATCACATCAACTCATCAAATAAATATTCGCGCTTCATACGATACGCCAATCCTGTCATGACAGCCACAAGCTCACTACGTTCATTGGTTATGCGCACATCGCAATAAGGCAGCTTATGATGGTCACACACTTCCGTACATTCCGCCTTCAAGCGTTCTCCAAGCTGGGCACTCTTAAGAAACGTTATAGTGTTGTTCACGCCAAGCGACAACGTGCCGTGACAGTTGGCGACTGCAGCAAAGGCAAGATCTCCGAGCGTGTACATGACACCACCTTGACACACGCCGGCAGCATTGACATGGCGT
Source organism: Bacteroidaceae bacterium (assembly GCA_017450985.1). Taxonomy (GTDB): domain Bacteria; phylum Bacteroidota; class Bacteroidia; order Bacteroidales; family Bacteroidaceae; genus Minthosoma. Next base: position 4,364 of record JAFSSN010000164.1, on the reverse strand, counting down.
TCCTCCACCGTCAATTCCGCACGTGCATATCCCTCACGAATCTCTACGATTCTTGCGCCAATACCGCTTGCAAAACGGTCATTGGCGTTCAGTGATTCAAGCAAAGTCATACAGCACTATTCCTCTGCAAGCGAATTAAGAATGTCGTTTGTAATTGAAGTCATCTTGTTGAGAACGATAACCTCGCGCGACTTCTCCGTGTCACTTGTTCTGAATATAAGTATTCCCTTGCCATGCACAAGGAAAGAATACATATAGTTGATGCTTATGCCGGCCTGGGCAAAAATCTTCATGGCACAAGCCGCCTGCCCCGGCTTATTTTCCAGCTCTACGGCAAACACATCGGTAAGCGTGATACTTATGCCTGCTTCCTTCAACAAGAGATAGGCGCGTGAAGGGTCGCTGCAAATCACACGATAAATGCCATAGTCAACAGTATCGCTGATAGTTGAGGCAATAATCTGTATCTTTGCCTCCTCAAGCACCTCAAGCACTTTCAACAGAGTGCCCGACTTGTTCTCTATGAATATAGACAATTGTTGAACAGTCATAGTCAATTCTTTATTTACTGGTTACGTTACTGATACACTTTTCTCTTGTCAACGACTCTCACCGCCTTACCCTCGCTGACAGGCAGAGAGCCCTTAGGCACAAGCTTAACGTGAGGCGTAAGCAGAATCTCGTCCTTCAATGCGCGTGTTACATCCTTTGTGAGCTGCTGCAAACGACCATAGTCGTCAGTAAACATATCTGCAATCTCAACTTCCACGGTCCTGTTGTCATTGTCATCGTCGGTAGTGAGAGTGATGAGGTAGTTGCTTCCAAGCTCCTTAAACTGCATGAGAATCTTCTCTATCTGAATTGGGAAAATATTCACGCCACGAAGCACCATCATGTCGTCTGAACGCCCGCGCATACGGTCAAGACGTATGTGATTGCGTCCGCAAGGGCACGAACGTCCCAGCACACGCGTAAGGTCACGAGTACGATAGCGAAGCAGCGGCATGGCTTCACGGCAGAGAGTCGTAAGCACCAGTTCACCAATCTCTCCGTCAGGCACAGGCTCAAGAGTCTCGGGATCAACTATCTCAACAATATAATAGTCTTCCCAGAAATGCAAGCCGTTCTGCTCCTGACACTCAAAGCCCACGCCAGGACCGCACATCTCCGACATGCCGAATGAATTATAGGCTTTCACCCCAAGCATATTCTCAATTCGCTTACGCTGTTCCTCAGAATGAGGCTCTGCACCTATGGCAAGCACCTTGAGCTTTGTATCGCGACGAGGGTCCACACCGTTGTCCTTCATCACCTCGTAAAGACGAGTCACATACGAAGGTACGGCATGAAGGGCCGTAGTACCAAAGTCCGTCATGAACTTTATCTGACGAAGCGAGTTACCAGCGGCAGCAGGAATGGTAAGCATTCCCAAACGCTCTGCTCCATACTGGAAACCGAGGCCACCTGTGAACATACCGTAACCGCTGGAGTTTTGAAACACGTCATCGGGACGGAGACCGACCATCCAAAGATTACGCGCCACCTGATTAGCCCACTCGTCAAGGTCTTTCTGCGTATGAAGTATCACGGTAGGATTGCCCGTCGTACCCGAAGAACTGTGAAGTCGCACGCACTCACGCAACGGCACACTCGCCATGCCGAAAGGATACGTCTCACGCAAGTCCTGCTTTGTGGTGAATGGTATCTTACGCACATCGGCAAGCGACTTGATGTCCTCAGGCTTCAAGCCCGCCTCCTCAAAGCGTTTCTTATAGAAAGGAGAGTTCATACAATGCCTTACCGTGGCTTGCAAACGCTCCACTTGTAGTTTCTCTATTTCCTCACGCGACAAAGTCTCGAACTGAGGATGAAGATATGGCGATTTGTCATCCATATAAATCTATAGTTTAAAGTTTTGTTAAGGTAAAATAGTCAAAATTTGAGAATTAAGAGGTTAAGAATTAAGATTTGTATGCGGTCATGAAGTTGGAAGGTTATGAGGTCATGCGGCTATGGTAACTCGCATTCTTCACACATCACTTTTCACTCTTCACGCCGCCGCAGGCGATTCTTCACTTTTCACACCGAACGTGGTCCTCGTTAAACTGCTTCATGCGCTCCTCAAGCACAGGATAAAGTTCGTCACGCATACGCGAAGTGCAAGCACGCACACCAGGCTGAAGACTGCCTGTTGTATCGAGGTTGATGCTCGAAACTCCATAGTGGATAAGCTCGGTAACAAGTTCGCCGCCAGTAAGTCCCGGATAAGACAGAGAGAAGAAGAAACCGTCGCCAATCTCCTCGTTCACATCGCGCGGATAAGTGATGGTAAAGCCGTTGTCACAGAATATCTTCTTCATCTTCCGCGCACGGACAGCATACTCCTTTGTATCCTCGACAAAGTTTATCTTTCCTTCACACGACAGGCGCAGCATCTCCGCATATCCATACTGAGTGGTAGCCGTACATCCCGAAGTTATCATATACTGGATGGAAGCCACAAAAGTAGGGCCGAACACACCCGTGTCATGATAACGCTCTGCCAAGGCAGGGAACTGACGGTCGTACAGTTTGTCGCTGATGCACACAAGCGCCATGCGCTGACCCGCGTATGAGAAAATCTTTGAACTCGACAGCATCAAGATATAGTTGTCAGTATATCGTGCCACGGTACGGACATAAGGCTCGGCATAAGGATGTGACAAGTCGCGTCGGTTGTCCATGGCAAAGTACGCAAGGTCTTCCATGATGATGACATCATACTTAGTAGCCATCTCGCCAATAATCTTCAATTCATCCTCCTCAAGACTTATCCATGCCGGATTATTAGGATTGCTGTATATGATAGCAGCCACATCACCGTCACGCAGTTCCTCCTCAAGCTTGCCACGAAGAGCCGCGCCGCGATAAGGATACACGTCAAACTCCTTCCACTCTATGCCGAGGATTCTCAGCTGACTCTTCTGTATAGGGAACCCCGGATCAATAAACAGCACCTTGTCTTTCTTAGGGTCACGCTGGCAGCAAGCTATGAAACTGCCGAAACTACCAGCCACACTACCCACCGTAGGTATGCAGGCGCGAGGCGAAATGTCAACATTGATGAATGCCTTGACAAACTCGCTTGCAGCATCCTTCAATTCTTTCACTCCAGCAGCAGCAGGATACTGACTGCCTATGCCGCTGTCGAGAGCACGCTTTTCCGCCTCAATGCCATACCGGTTGGCAGGCAGGCCAGGGCTTCCCTGATCCATACGAATGAACGGGATGCCCGTCTTTTGTTCCAAATATTGTGCAACCAACAGCGTCTCACCGATGGTTGCATGGCTGAGGTCTGCAACATGGTTCACACGCACAGCCTCTGCCACCAATTCATCAGAAAATATCTTCATTTTTCAATTTACTTAAGTTCCGTCAGCCAACGGGAGCACGCCCAGTGTAGCAGGCATGACCAACGCCTTGCCGTCCCGTCCGACTTCAGCCAAGTCCGGTGACAGCCTAACTTGCGAAACTCAGACTACAAACTCTTTTTCTCAAACGATGATTCAACGTCACGTCAAGAAATGCGTCCTTCCTTCCAGTTACTGAAATCGCGCAAATCCTTAACATGCTTAGCCTTTCCGGAAGAGCGTTCAATGTTGCCCGGCTCCTTGATATGAATGTTAGGCTTAATGCCGATAAGAGACACGATTCTGTCGTAGAGCGGCTTGATGAACGGCATCTGCTTGGCAGGATTTGGAGAGAAGAACTCCTCGCGAAGCTCGACATCGAGGTCGAAAGTATCCTCGTTATGCTTACGCTCAACCGTTATCAGATAATGAGGCGTAAATGCAGGGAACTCCGTGAGAACTGTCTCAATCTGACTTGGGAACACATTCACACCACGAATAATGAGCATATCGTCTGAACGACCGAGAATCTTGCCAATACGAACGGCTGTTCTGCCACACTTACACTTCTCGTAAATAAGGTGTGTAAGGTCACGAGTACGGTAACGAATGATAGGCATAGCCTCCTTCAAGAGCGAAGTGAACACAAGCTCACCCTCCTCGCCAGGAGCAACAGGCTCAAGAGTCTCTGGATTGATGATTTCTGGATAGAACATATCCTCCCAAATGTGCGTACCGTCCTGATACTCACACTCGCCGCCCACACCAGGGCCAGACATCTCCGTCAAGCCATAAATGTCGATAGCCTTGATACCAAGCTTCTTCTCAATCTCACGGCGGATGCCCCAAGTCCAAGGCTCAGCACCGAAGAAACCGACACGCAGACTTAGGTCGTCCGGCTTCAGACCGTTCTGCTCCACCACCTCTGCAAGACGCAAAGCATAAGAAGGTGTACAGCAAAGAGCCGTTGACTTG
>JAFSSN010000163.1 GCA_017450985.1 Bacteroidaceae bacterium | reverse complement strand
GTATCGGCTTGAGCGAAGCGATAACTCCTCCATTACTCCACGAAGTTAACTTTCGTTAACTACTTGCAAAACTTGAGTAAACAAAAAAAAAATCAGCGATGAAGAAATCAATACTTTCTGCCGTCCTGCTGGCACTGCTCGCCACGACGGCATCGGCACAGGAACTGCAGAACGACGCAACGGCTCCACTCCACCTCATGACACCTGCATATAAATATGCCTACGGAGTGCCAAAGGCCGAGGACGTGAAGGCCACAATGGACCGCGTGAAGAACTATTTGGAAGCTAACACATATACGGAACTGGGCGAGAGCGGCAAGATGCTGCGCCGCGGCACATTCAGACTGACAAGTTACGAGTGGGGAGTGACCTACTCTGCCATGCTGCAGGCTGGACGCCTTACGGGCGACGCATCCTACACCCGCTATGCCACAGAGCGTATGCTATTCCTTGCGGAACAGGCACCCAAATTCAAGGCATGGCTCGACGCCGGACAAGACATAGACCCGCTGATGCACCAAGTGGTAAAGCCAGAGGCTCTCGACGATGCGGGGGCTATATGTGCTGCCATGCTCAAGATGAAGAAGTTGAGCGAGACTGACAAGAACATCAAAATGACGAAGCATCAGAAGCAGTTGGTGGACGAGCAGATAGAACGCTACTACGACTTCATTGCCAACAAGCAGTACCGCTACACAGACGGACAGTTTGCACGTATGCGCCCTGTACGCAACACCGTGTGGCTCGACGATATGTTTATGGGCATCCCTGCCCTTGCCTTTCACGGCGACACCGACGATGCCTTGCATCAGTTCTACCTTTTCCACGACAAGATGTGGGTGAGCGAGAAGAACCTCTATCGTCACGGATGGACGCCTGACGACTATCACCCTTCTTTCTTCTGGGGACGTGCAAACGGATGGGCTTTGCTTACCGCCTGCGAACTGCTCGACTGCAAGGAGAATGCCATGACTAAGATGTTTTTCAAGCAGCACCTCAACGGCCTCATGCCACTACAAAGTCATGACGGAGCATGGCACCAACTGCTCGACCGCAACGACACTTATCTTGAGACATCATGTACAGCAATATACTGCTACTGCATAGCTCATGCCATAAACAAAGGATGGATTGAGCCAGAGCCTTACATTGGGCAGGTACTTCTGGCATGGAACTACGTGAATGCTCACATCAACAACATCGGACAGGTGGAAGGCACATGTGTAGGCACAGGATTGGCTTTCGACCCGGCGTTCTACGCTTATCGTCCCGTGAACAATTTCGCCGCACACGGCTATGGCCCTGTCATCTGGGCTGGTGCCGAGATTTACCGTCTCATCACTTCGCACTGCATCAAGATGAACGACTCTGCCATTCATTTCTATCCCGAAGATCCAAAGACTGACGAGCCGATATTCTATGTGAAGTAACGATACACAATAAAGCCCTGCTATTTTAGCAGGGCTTTATTTTTTTGAATAATATCCATAAAAATCAACATAATCTAATATTGGAAAAATCGTATAGTCAGGAAATACACATCGCACAACAAAATGCCGAAAGGTATCATAACCGTACAACCGCAAAAACGAATAACCGAATGACCTCATAACCGCAAAACCGTAAAAGCCGTACATCCACCCGACCTCACCAGATACGTTCTTCGCTTGCCGTCATGTAGTTGCGTATATTTATCTCCGCATTAGTGCGTTCATACGTTCCGGCATATATGACGCTGCGTTCCAAGACCTTCGGCTTTATCCATCCCGGCAAAGCTTTCAGCGTTTTTTCGAAATGAGCGGTATATGTGGCAGCACTCTTTATTTCGTAAGCCTTGATACCATTTGCCGTGACATGCAACAGATCAACTTCGTTTTGATTGGAGTCACGATAGAAATACAAGGCTGGCTCTGTCATATCATCGAGACAGCTCTTATAAGCCTCCGAAACAATAAGATTCTCGAACAGATGCCCCCTCATGGCATTTGTGTTCAATTCCTCCGCGCTTCGTATTCCAAGAAGGGCACACGCAAGTCCCGTGTCGCAGAAATAAATCTTCGGACTCTTTGTCAGTCGTTTACGGCTGTTCTCGAAATAAGGAGGAAGCAAATAGATGATGTATGAAGTCTGTAAGATGCTCACCCAAGAAAGGATGGTGTTTGCAGACACACCTACCTCATTTGCAATTTCCGAAGCGTTAAAGATTGAGCCGATACGTCCTGCACACAGACGCATGAATGTGCGGAAGAGCATAAGGTCTTTCACGTTAGTAACCAAACGCACATCACGTTCTATGTATGTCTTTATGTATGCCGGGAAAAGATATTTCGGCAAACTACTCTTCGTACATATTGCAGGGAACAAGCCGTTATACATGAGTTCGTCCAAAGAGAGTGTGCGTGCCCATCCTGCCACCTCGGCAAGCGACATTGGCATAAGTTCAAACACGCAACTTCGTCCTGCAAGACTCTGCGTCATGCACTTGAGCAACGTGAAGTTATTACTGCCGGAGAGTATATAGCGTTTCTCGGGATGTTCATCTACTATGCCCTGTATGTACGACAATAGTTCCGGTACGTGCTGTACCTCGTCAAGTATCATTCCCTCAGGATGTTTGTTGAGGAATGTTCTCGGATCTGACATTGCATCGGCTCTTGTGTCGAGGTCTTCCAACGTATAGTACACAAGATCCGGGAAGTGCGACCGTATAAGTGTCGTCTTACCACTCTGACGTGGACCTGTGATAGTAAGTACAGGGAAATACTTAATTGCCTCATTTATCTCGGCACTTACTCTTCGTCGCACAACAATCTTCCCATACTCGAACGTAGGTTCGCTTGCGACCATCTCTAAATATTCTTCTATACTATATTCCATACTTCTCTTTTTTTCTTGTCTGCAAATATAGATTTTTTGCTTTTCATCTCCAAATAAATAGCCTTATTTTTAATGTATCAATGATATTCAATTTCAAATTTGCATAAATATCACGTTTACACACCGCATTCATGACAGAAACTTATGTAATTTTGCAATTACTATTCATTATAGAATAAATAGTGCAACAGGTTATCTCAAACAGCATCTTAATTTATGCAATTTTGAAGTTAGCTTTATGTATAACATATAAATTTCAATAGAATCCACTGTTCAAAACGAAAAAGTATGTAGTTTTGAAGTTTTGTTTACATATCACATGGCAAGAATAACAAACGTGAACGACAAGCAAAAGCCCCCCCCCCAATCAGAAGTTGCATTTCAAAATTACATAAAAAAAAGGTGCAAGGCCTCAGTTCCGAGAGAAAAACCATACTATTTTTAAGTTACGCTTCAAATTTGCATAAAAGTACCCAGATAAATGTCACTTAGTCGGAACAAAAAAAATACTATAC
>JAFSSN010000162.1 GCA_017450985.1 Bacteroidaceae bacterium | reverse complement strand
GTAAGTCCAATTCCGTTTGCACTGCGCTTATAGACGTATATGGTGGCCGTATTGACACCATGTTCGCCCTGTTCGCCCGCCTGACCGTCTTTCGACATAAGGGCTGGCTCAACCCATTCGTTTTTGTTGATGATGTCCCTGTCTGTTGTGGAAAAGGCAGTTGCGGCAGTAATGTATATCGGGTCGGAGCCAGTCGGTATCTTCGGACTCCAGCCGTTTATCGTGACAAGAGGTGTGGAGTACGCCCTGTCCGTATAGAGCTTCTTTGTTGAGAACTTATAGTACAGCGGGGATTGTATGCCGGTTGTCGTTATCTCTTCCGCACTCCGCTTATATAGGTATATTGTAGCCGTACTGCTGCCATTCTTCGCGATGGCAACATTGAAAGTGCGGCGATATTCATAGTACCGTCCGGCAAGATTGACTTGCACCGTCAGGCCAAGCACGACGGCAGATTTGTCAAAGCTGGTTGGGATGCCGGCAAGCACGAGCCGGTAACGCGGTTCTATATCTTCATCCGTAACGTCGGAGGAAGAACTCGTAATATCGGAGGAAGACGAAGATATTTCCTGCTCGTCCGAATAATCGGATGAGCTGCTGGAGCTTGAATCGTCGTAGCTGGAACTTGAATCATCGTAGCTTTCCGTTGCAGGCTCCAATCGGATGTCCCACCCTGCGCTGGTGCGATAGCGGCGCTTGTTCCCATCCTCAGAACTCCATTGAATCTGGTCGCCGTTTATGTCAAGCACCATATTCATTATTTTCGGCTGCACCTGACTATCTGCAACGGACGCAACAAGCTCTGACTGCACAGGCAATCCGTTAAAGGTGCTTGCAAAGGGATAGAACTGCACCGAGGCCGCCGATGGCGTGAGCTGCACATCGACAATCGAGGTGTCGAGGTGTCCTATGCTTATCGGAAGGCTTTTGGTGATGCTGGCCGCTCCCTCACACACGACAGTAAACATTGCCGTCGCCTCTTTCATTTGGCGCATACGCTCGTACCACCCGTCGGTCATAACATCGTCGCCTGTCCCTGCCACGCCGTCCTTGATGTTGTCAATACCTGTTACATAGACAGTGCCGTTGCTCACCATGAGCGTACAGTCGCCAGCCTGCGGATATATTTGATACTGCCCGATGCCAGGAGCAGCACCATTTGGCGCAAGGGTTAGGTATTTGTTTCCTCGCCTTGCCGTGACCGCCGTGTGCAGGCGATAGGTACGGTAATCGCCTTCTTCTACCCACAAACCGCCCTCTACGTTGCCGAAGTCATCAACCATTATGGCGAATGACTGCATATCCATTTCCACCGTCCAAGCCTGCGCATCGTGATGCGGGATGTTGATAGTACGGCTTACGATGGCATTGTTTTCCTCGTCGTAGGCAGTAATGGTGAAGAATGTCTCTTTGCCGAGTCCTCCGAGGTCGTTGCGTGTTTCAGAGAAGGAAAGGTTAATTGAGAATCGCCCGTCGTTCACGTCGCCCGTGTCGCCCCATGTTTCATTCCAAGCGGCATCGTCTTCCGTGGATCCAGTGTTGCGTGTAACAATCCAATGGTCGGCTTCTATGGGCGTGTCCCATCCTTGTATGAGCCATGCAGCCACGGTAATCACCTTTCCATACGGCACAGGGGACACCAATGTCTCTGCGGTGTTGTCGTCGAGCGTGATGGCTACGTTCATACGAATGGGCAGGTTTGCGTTCTCCACCTCCCATTGGTTGTTGTATTGAGCCGTTCCAAGGATGCCAGTGTCAAGCGTCACGGTTCTCTGGCTGTTGGAAACGGCACTGACTTCGCCAAGACGGACATACCAATAGGTATCGCTTGCTTGTTCGGACGTATCCGTAAACAAACCCTCCTGTGTAATGTATGGGTACTTGTCCTTTCCGGCCTGGCTCTTAGGAGCAAACACCAGGTAGGCGGTTTTGTTTGTTTTGCTCAGTCTTGCATAGATGGTGTAAGGGCCGTCGCCGCCTTTTAGCCTGCGGTTACGCCCCGTGAGCGTCCATGCCTGGAACTCGTTTTCAACAAAGCCAAGTCCGGGTTCGGCTTTTGAATAAACCTTTATTTTCGTGCCGCTCTGGATATATACAGCTAAGTCATTTGGGGAGTTGTTGGCATTCGGCGTGATGCTGATTGCGCTTGGATTGATATAATAGACAGGGTTTGAACGAGCCATCTTTTGTTGACATTTAACATTATAGCTCTATAATAGCATTCTGCACCCAGAGCGTCAAGGGCAAGCTTGCCCTTGACTAAGCTTTGGTTATATCGTAATTTCGATATAACACGATAACAACACAAGGCAACAACAATGGAAAACCCCTTTTGCCGCAAGGCAATCCCGACTCCCCTACCCTTTCGTATAGAGGGTATCGGAATGGCACCCATAACACCTGTAGCAGACGCATCAGAGCTTGCCGCGCAGGTACTGCTTGATGCGGGTGCAAACAACCCAGGCCGTAATGGTATTATGGCAAAACTGCGCCACATCAGAAAAGCCGCACCCGAAAAAGGCAGTCCGGCATACTATGCCGTTCTTTCCTCCCGTGTCCGCGACACACGCGCCATAGAAGCGCGACTGGCCATGCGCTATGTCGCATACTGTGAGCAGGAATTAGCAGGCAGTGCAAGACACAGAACACAAAACACAAAACTAACGGAGCTGGAGCGTGGCCTTTACGACAGGATAGACACCATCGAGCGCGAGGGCGGCGAACTGAAGCACCGCTGGCAGCGATGCCTTGCAAGGGTCACGGTGCAGCTCTTGGGAGTCGGCAGCGATGCACGTCAAGTTGTCGAAGTAGGCACGTTAAGTAAGCCAACTACACACGCATAGTCGAACAAATAAACACACCTCGTTAGGGATTATGGCAGAGAAAGCAGTTTTCCAACAATTTGACAGGTTCGGCGATGGGATATGGTCAACGACGTTTGACTGGAGAGACGAGCGCGTCATGAAGTACATCCGTGCCTTTATTCAGCACGGCAAGATTGACTCAAAGAAGAACATACATCGTCTTAACGCCATCCTCACGGGCAGGCTTGTACGCAGTATCGGGTGGAAGGCTTGGTCGGAAAGCGGAGGCGATGCCGAGGTGTTCCAGGAAACCTACCTCAAATACGGTCAGTTCGTAGAGCTTGCCGTCGGCGGGATTCACAAATACAAGCCCATTGACCCTATCACCCACAGGGCATGGCAGCCTATCCCCGTAGCTGGCCGCAGGCGCAAGGCAAAGCCCCACTCTACGGCAGAAATGCGCAAGCAGGCGAGGAAGTTTGAGCGGCTTCTTGTCGAACACTTCTCTTACGTCGGACTTGGTTTCCTCGTCTATGCAGCAGGAGCCAACCGTGAGAACTATAAAGAAATTAACCGCCTGATGGGAATCTCTTCAGGAAACAAAACAGTCACGATATAGCACACTATAATTATGAGTAACAAGATTGCATTAGCCACCATCCAGTTCAAGGCCGACGCAAAAGGCGCAAATGCCGCTCTTGAGTCCATGCGCCAAAGTGCAAAGGAGACAGAACAAAAAGTAGCTGACCTGCAAAAAGCCTTCGACAATGGCATAAAAACCATGAAGGATGCCAACGGCGTTGAGTTCAACGTGGCCGAGGAACTGAAACGCGCAAAGGCAGAAGCCAAGAGTTTCAACGACGGCATAGCGCAACTTATCAAAGGCGCAACGGCTCTGGAGTCCGTAGTAAAGAACATACGCCTGGGTGAGATTGAGAAGAATACCCGTGGCGAGTTGAAGGGTGCGCTTAATGCACTTGACATGCGAAGACGCAACCTCAAGGAGGAAAGCCCGGACTATGCCGAAAGGAAGAAGGACTTCGACGATGCAGAGGCAGAGATTAAGAAGCAAATCAACCGTATCGACCATGATACGGACAGGCTATTGAAAACCCTCAGTGAAGGCGGCTCCGTTGCCAAGGAGGTTATCGACAAGGAGATGAAGGGCCTTGAAGACATACTGAAGCTTATACCCGAAACCACCGAAGAATGGAAGAAGTATGCCGCACAGCTGAAGGAGATTCGGGGGTATGTTGACGAGATGAACAAGCAGGAGCTGAAGCAGACGGCAAGCATCCTTGGCGACCAGAATCTCGGGCAATATAACGAAACCCAAATCAGAGAGGCCATCAAAGCGGGCGAACAGCTGATAAAGACTTATGAAACGGCAAGCCCAGAAGCAAAGAGGCTGGCCGAAGAGATTGTCCGCGCAGAGGAACACCTGGAACAATACGGCACAAAGGCAGAACGCGCAGCGCGTAGAGAGGCAAAGGCCGTAGAAGATGCAGCAGAGAGACGGAGGAAGTCCGACGAAATGATGCAGCAGCAGTTGCAGAAAGGAACCAACCTTACCGAAAGTGCCTTGAAGCAGCAAGAGCAATACTGGCGCAAGCTGATTGACGACCCCAAGACGGCAGCCGAAAGCCTGCAACAGTACGAGGCAAACCTTGCACATGTGAAATCCCTGCAAGAGCAGATGGCCTCCGATTCAATCCGGACAAAAGGAGAGGAAGCCTTGTCTTTCTTTAGGGGTAACACCAGTGATGCAAGTGCTGATACAATTCAAACGCAGGCAAAAGCATTGAAAGCCTACCGTGACTCGTTGCCACAGCATACGGACGCAAGTGTCATACAGGAGATTAACGGCTATATTACCCAATCCGGCGAGGCAGCGAAGATAGCTGCTGGCGAAGCGATGACTTTAGACGAGGCATTAAAGGTGTCATCTACCGCAGGCAAAGAAGGATTCGAGGGTACACAGAAACAACTCGAACAAGCGGAGCAGGCTTTACAGAAAGCCGTTGAAAATACAAAGAAAGGCTCTTCAGAATGGAAAGAGTATAAGGCTGCGCTCAGTGCCGTTCGTCTGGAAATGGACAATGCCAGTATGACCAGTGAGCGGATGCACGCCATTCTCGGGAACCCAAGATCGGCAAAGAACATCGACGAGCTGAGAAATGCCGTGAAGCGTGCAGACGCAGAACTCCGGCACATGTCGGACACTGTTGGCACCAACAATACGCAATACGAAAAGTTGGCATCATCAACCAAGAAGGCCAAACAAGAATTAAAGCGAATGGAGGAACAGAGTTCCGCATCGGGAACTGCATTTGAAAAAGCCATCTCGCGCCTAAAAACCTATGTTGGTGTCTATGTGAGCGCCGCAGTTGCCATGCAGAAGATAATTGGCACAATGGGCGACCTGATGGAGCTTTCCGATAAGATGGGTGAGGTTCGCAAGACGACGGGATTCACCGCCGACGAGGTTGGGCGGCTCACGACAGCTCTTGCAAAAATGGATACAAGAACAAGTCTTGTAGGTTTGGAAGAACTGGCCGCAGTTGCTGGGCAATTAGGTCTTAAGACCGAACAGGATGTGCGCGGCTTTACCGAAGCGGCAAACATGCTCATGGTGGCACTGCCTGAAATGGGCAAGGAAGGCGCAACGGCCATGTTGAAGGTAGCCCTTGCTACGGGGGAGATTGAAAAGATACGCCAACAGATGCAACAAGGACTTGTGGAGGGCAGTGATGCCGTCTCGGTCGCAATGACGAAAATTGGTTCTACTATTGATGCACTTCGTGCCAATAGTGCCGCCGCCGCTCCCGCCATCACGGACTTCGTGAAGAGGGTCGGAGCCGTCGGAGCGCAGTCCGGCATCACCATCGACCAGGTAGCCGCCCTCGGCTCCACAGTCGATGCCTTGGGTATGCGCGTGGAGATGTCTGCCACGGCACTGTCGCGTATGATTCCGGCGATTCGCAACAATGCGTTCGAGATAGGCAAGACCATCGGCATCAGTCAGGAGCGCATCGAGCAGATGTACAAGGAAGGGCGTGCTATGGAGGTCATCATCATGCTCTTGGAGAAGATGCGAGGCATGAGTGCAGAGGACATCGAGGGAGCGCTGAACACCGGCGGCATGGCGGAGGTGCTCCGCGATTTGAACCAACAAGGTGCCAGAGCAGGCATCGTGTTTGCGGGACTCTCGCAAAACGTGGATGAGCTTCGCCGTCAGCTTGTAGTGGCAGAGGATGCCTATGAGGACAACATTGCCATTATGAACGAGTACAACAAGATGAATGAGACGGTGGCTGCAAGATGGCAGAGGTTGAAGAACGACCTTGAGGAAATGTTCTTGGGTGACACGGCTCAAAGTTGGCTCGGAAGCATCATCGACCTGCTAAGAGACATTATATATCTTATAACTGGCCCCCTGCATGGTGCTGTGGTTACGTTGACATTCTCGTTTGCAGCATTGCGTCTTGGTGCTGGCGATGCGCTTACAGCCTTCAAAAACTTCTTCCTGAACTTCGGCACGAACATCAAGAAGATGATTGCTTGGGTCAAGGCATTTGGTGCTGCAAACCTTTGGACGGCTGGCATCGTTGCCGCCATAACTGCAATATGGCAACTCGTAAAGTGGTTGAACTCTGCCAAGACTGCGGCGCAAGAAGTGACAAAGGCTTTGGCTGATGCAGCAGCAGAGTTTGCCGCAACGGAGCGCGAGGTGGGCAATCTGTTCCACCGCTTGCGTGAAACCGACATCAAGCAAAAGGAGGCTGCAAAGAGTGCCAAGGAATTGAAGAAGGAAGAAGAGGAATTGAAGAAGCAAGTGGAAGACCTTGCCAAGAAACTTGGCGATAGCGCCGCACAAAGCGATAAGTTCAAGAAGAAGCAAGAGGAGCTGGAAGAAGCACACAGGAAGGTTGCAGCCGCAGAGGGTGACGCAGCCCACCAAACGGAGCGTCGCCTTGGCCTTATTGCCGACATCAACAGCAAGTACAGCAAATATCTCGGCTATATGCTCAGCGAGGCTTCTACGGCAGAGACCGTTGCCAGTGCTCACGACCTTATCATTGCCTCGCTGAAAGAGGAAATGTATTGGCGCGAACAAAACAACGCTTTCGAGAACGTAAGGAAACGCCACGAAGAGAAGCTGACAGAATACCGCAGCGACTCAGTAAGTGAATTGGACTACCTTAACCCGCTGCAACAACAGAACATCATGTCGGACTGGCAGCGTGTTCTTTCCGGCATTCAGTATGACAACAGCAAGGCGGGATGGACTTATAACAATAAATTCTACCAAGACCAGAACGCGCTCCTTGAAGACATGAAGGAGGGCTTGTTTGAGGTACTGAAATCCAACGACGCGCTGAATGTAGCTGTCGGTGGTCGTACCAAGTTGAATGACATTTGGGGTCGCATGGACGACGGTTTCAAAGACTGGTCGCGTGAAAGCCTCCAAGTGCTGAAAGAAACAGCCATGCAACAGACATTGGCCGCTACATCTGCCACAGAAGCACACAAACAAACAATCGAAGAGGCAAAGGCAAATATCGACAAGCTCAAAGAGCAGGCAGAGCAGCGCGGTGATAGCGTAAGCAACAAGCAGTTGGCAGAAGCCGTCGTTGGTATTGCCAAGAACTACGAGAAGCATAGCGACTTGAACGGCTATCTTGGAGGGGGGCGTTATATCAATGCAGCCGACCGTAATGTAAATTCACTTGTCAACATCCTATTAAAGGATTTGCCAGAAGCTACTCGCAAAGCAGTAAGGGAAGAAGCGTCAAAGCTATCCGCAGCAGGTACTAACCCATTACCTCCAGCCAAGACTCCCAACCCCTACGGCACTCCGCCACCTGCTGACAGCACGGACTACGCCACTTGGAACGTGGACGAACTGGTGTTCCGCAGGAATCAGATGGACAGGTACAAGAACATCCTGAAGCCCGGTGTGGAGGTGAAGGAAGTGCTGTCGCAGGACAAGGCGCTGATGAAGGCTCTCGAAAACGGACTGAAAGACGATTGGCAGTCAGTCCTTGCTTGGTACAACGAGGAGCGCCTGAAGATTCAGAAGGAGTTGAAGAGCGAACGCTTCTCCACCAACACCGGACACTGGCGCGACGAGAAGAACGGCAAGGGAAGGAAGAACGTGCTCGAAGAGTCGGACTACGCGCTGGCCGAACTGGACCGCTACTACCTGCGCCGCAAGGAAGCTATGGAGAAAGCCCGCTCGGAGGAGAAGATAAGCGAGGAGATGTACAACCGTCAGGTGGAGTTCCTGGAACAGGAACACTTGCAGAAGCGCTCCGAGCTGCGCGGCACGTTCACGGGAGAAATAGGCGAGGCGGAGACCAAGCAGTTCCGCCAGTGGTGGGACGCGCTGGAGAAGCAGTTTGAGCTGGACGAGGTGTCGTGGAAGACGGTGGAGAGCGAGTGGTCGAAGGCTACGGCGGCTCAGATAGGGCGCAACAACCAGCTCATGCAGAAAGACATCACCAGTCAGCAGGCCATCGTGATGAAGCACATGAACGCCATAGCCGACATCATCGCCAATGAACGTCCCTACGACGGCATCACGAAGAACCTGCAGGACAACCTGACGAAGATTGACGTGCTGTTTGCCGACTACGGCGTGGTGACGCAGGAGCAGCTGGAGAGCGGCAAGCTCTTCGAGGAGAACAACAAGCGTCTGGCCTTCCTGCTGAAAGAGGCAGAGCGTGCCTACGCCCTCACCGCCGAGGATCTGACCACCGACATGCGGAAGGCAGGCTACGACGTATGGGCAGACGCCCTGGACGAGCAGGCCAAGCAACGGATGCTCGCAGCCTTGCAGAAGACCTACGACGAGATTCAGGCTGCCATCAAGAAGGAAGCCACGGCAATCAAGAAAGAGGTTGACATCTGGTGGGCGGACATCGCGCCCGGCGCCGACCAGAGCCGCAAGGACACCTTCGAGCGGACACTGAGCCAGATGGGACTCCTGGAGGAAAGCGTGAAGCGGGCCAACCAGCTTATCGGAGCCGGACAAGCCAGCGAGCGCGTAGCCGACAAGCTCGCCATCAAGCAGATGCTAATCCGCCTCGCCATGCAAGCGACGTACTACGCCAAAATGAAAGAGATTGGCGAGATGCGCATCCGTCAGCTGAAAGAGGCTGCACAGCTCGACGAGAAGGCGGGCAAGCTGGAGGATGCCAAGCAGAAACGGCTCGACGCTGAGCACCTGCGCCGCAGCCTGAACCTCGCCAAGACGCAGGAACAGAAGAAAATCATGGAGCAGCAGCTCGCCATCGCCAAGCAGATCGAGGAGAGCCAGAACCGCCTCTATACCTCGCTGAGGGAATGGGCGGACGTGCTGACCAGCGGACTGCAAGGGGTGTTCGAGGCCAGCAACACGGGCAACGCAGAATACTACAACAAGCGGGCGGTCTTGGAGGCTGAGGGCAGCTTCCTGACCAAGAGAAAGAAGACCACCTCCACCACCACGAGCGACAAGGGCACTTACACGAAGACCACCGTCAGCACCACCACGCCGCTGCAGGACTATTATATCATAGAGAACGCCGGCACCAGCGACGCGAAAGCCCACAAGGAATCGCTCACGGAGCTGGAGTACCTCGAAAAGAAGCACGAGATTGAACAGCAGAACGCAATAGCCGACGCTTGGAAAAAGGTCATGGATGACATCAGCGCCAAGCTGAACGAGACCATTACCGACCAACTCAATGCGATGTTGCAGAACCAAAGTATTGATGCCAACACCGATGCAACAAAGGCAAACACTGATGCACTGAATGCGCTGACACAGGTGATAGATTCCTCAAAGAACGGCAACGGCTCAGGAATTAGCATGACTCTCAATGGACTTGACGATTTAGGGGTTGCTATTACTGATAAATTGTCGAGCGGAAAAGCTGAAGGTGAAGGCGGCAAGAAAGCATCTGTCGAAATCGAAGGGTTATATGGAGAAGGCTCGCCTTATCTCGTTCCAGAAGATGAGCAAAACGTGAAGTTCTTTGATTGGGGTACGGCAGACGCTCCTGCAACGGCACAAGATTGGGCCGATGAACTCATTGGGAAGAAGGAGGCAAACGAGGAACTTACACAGCAGTTGCTCGAACAGCAAGAGAAGATACTTAAAAGTCAGAAGAAGACTGACAAGGAGATGGCAGCCAGCGCACAGAGCACGTATGCCAAGATGATTGCTGCCGCTAACCTTTATGGTGTCGCCTATCAAGCGATGTCAAACGACAACATGTCCGCTTCTCAGAAGTTTGGAATGATTGCTGTACAAGCCGCAGGTAATGCTGCTATCACTGCATTGACTGTAGCCTTGTCGCAAGATACTGGTGAGACATTATCGTCTATGCCTACCATTGCTGCCAAGTGCTTCAAGATTAACCCGATTGCCGGTGCTGCCATCTTCGCAGCCATCAGTGCCGTTCTCGGCGGTTTGATGGGACTCGCCGCTTCAAAGATTGCAAAAAGCAAGAGTGAGGTCGCTGCCGTTACTGGTGCCAGCAACAGCGTGGCAAGCGGTCGTCTTACGACTGGTATGCTTACCTATGCAGAAGGTAACGTGAATGAGTTTACAGACCCAAGCACCCTTCGCGAGGGGCAGCAGTACAATGTGGATGCCGCAGACGGCAGGACATATCGTGCCCGCTATATGGGCAGTAACCCAAGAACACACATCACGAATGGTCCTGAGTTCCACTTGGCAGGCGAGCGTGGCCGCGAAGCCATCATAGACGCTGCCACTACCAGGCACATTCAGATGGACGAGGCGGGCATCTGGAGAGCCATACAGACACTCTCTGCCGGAGGTCGTATTGGCCCAAGAAAAATCCCCGGACGCGGCATAGCTGCTTTTGCGGACGGCAACTTGGACGAGCTGGGAGATATGGGAGCAATGGGCGGCATTGGAACTATGGGCGGCATTGACCTTGTTGCAGTACAGGCTTCGCTCGACCGCAACAGCGCAATACAAGAAGCTCTCCTTGAACGTCTCTCACAGCCTATTCAGGCAAAATTCGATGTCTATGGAAAGGGCGGCCTTGTGGATAGCTACGACACAGGCAAGAAGACAGCCCAACGCTACGGACAGAGATACTAAGGCAATTTACGATTTGACAATTTACTATTTACGATTTAACAATTTACGATTTTATGATGGCGATTGATTTGGTGATTCCAATGGTCTTTTCGCAAGACCCGCAATGGCAGGCAAGGTATGCCGCTGCCAGTGGCAACGCTTCCGCTGCCACAAAGAATGTTCGTTTCCGTTCTTGGGGAACGGAGGGACTGCTCATAAGATGCTGCATGAAGTTCATGCCTTGGCTAAGAAGGATACATATCCTGCTTGCAAGCGAGAGCCAACGGAGGTATTTAGATGAAGCTGTCGGAACAAATGGGAAGGATGGAGCCGTCGGGCCAACTATCAACATTGTCTATCATCGTGAGTTTATGCCGGCGAAGCATCTGCCGTGCTTCAACATCTGCACGATTGAGATGTTCCTGCATCGCATCCCTGGACTGGCTGAACATTTTATTTACAGCAACGACGATTTCTTCCCCCTCTCTCCTTTGCAGCCGGACGATTTCTTCAGACCTTCCGAGAAAATTGCGGGCGCATTTCTCCCCTGTCAGCACTTGGTCGAAAGACCCTACCCCAGCAACACGAACATCTTCAACAAGTTTGTGCAGAATGGCTTGAACATGATTGCCGCAGACTTCGGCAAGCAATACACGGACACATGGCTCAGGGGCGGCCATTCCATGCAGCCCATGCTCCGCACGGCAGTAGAGGAAGTTTGCATACGTCATGCCGACCGCATCAGCAGGAGCTTCACGTTTGACCGAACCGAGAACAACTTCAATCAGTATATATTTGCTTTCTACCAATACCTGAGCGGAAAGTATATTGACTATGAAGCCCACCATGCTTATGTAGGGCCTAAAGTGCCGACAAATGAGGTGGAGGCATACCTTCGCTCTCCAAACCCAGGCATTGTCTGCCTCAATGACAACGAGTGTATTGCAGACTGGAAACAGAGGGCGGCCATCGTCCGCAGGGAGATTGAAGCAAGGCTGGAAATGTGAGGAGAAAGGGAACACTTCCCTACCCTATCCGTGTAAAAGGCGCAAACAATAACAAAAGACATTCTCAACAAACGAAATTATTGTTAAGGTGTTCACAAATTCCGCACATATGATAGACGTTCTAATCATTCATTACAACACTCCAGAGCTGACAGCCGCCACCATTAACTCGCTATGGAAGCATACGCCAAATGCGCGGGTGACGGTGTTCGACAATAGCGACGACAGGCCATTCTCCCCGATTGGACTGGATAGGCTGAATAAGCCAAACAGAGAAAACGAACTCTTTACCCTCGTTGATAACACACACGGTCAGATTGTCGATTGGGACCAGTGGTTAACGCAGTTCCCAAACAAAATGCCCTGCCCAGAGAACAATTGGGGTAGCGCGAAGCATTGTTATTCCGTGGAAATAATGATGGACATATTTCCAGACGGCTTTGTCCTCCTGGATAGCGATGTCCTTATCAGGCGTGATATAAGGGAGATTATCGACCCGTCCGTAGCATGGAGCGGCGGTGTGCATGTCAACACAAAAAGATATGGTGTCAGCATTCCGCGTATCACTCCCTTCATCTGCTGGATAAACACACCTATCCTTCGGCAGCACGACATCCGATACTTCAATCCTGACAAGATGTGGAAGCTGCATACGGCCAGCCCGCAATGTTGGTACGATACAGGCGCATGGCTGCTCGAAGCGTGCAACAATGCCGGAGTTGCGGGAAAGAGGATAAGGTTAGAAGACTATGCCGAGCACTACGGCGGCGGTTCATGGAGGAAGCATACACCAGAATCATGGCTTGGCAAGTTCCGCTCACTATGGGAGCCAGTAAAGCCGTTGCGCAAGGCCGATGGGACGGAAGTAAAATATACGGTACTGTCTTATATTTTCAACAACTACGAGCAAGTGCATGAGGTCGAAGAGAAGGATCCAGAAGCAGACTATGTTCTTGTGACGGACAATCCCCTGCTTCACAGCGACACATGGCGCGTTGTCGTTGATGAGATGCCAGGACTCGATGCAATTGAGAAAATGTACGCGGTTCGCTACCATCCCTTCCGTTATGTCGGCACGGAGTTCGTTGTGCGGCTTGACGGTGCTATCGGCATTAACAAACCGCTCCTGCCGATTATAGAGGAAATGGAAAGAGGTGGCTACGACCGAATGTTGATGATACATCCCCGCCGGAACACTTTGCCTGACGAGTATTGCATATGGGTGCGCAAGCGCAACTACCCGCAAGCAAGTGCAGCTCATATCCTCTCCAAGATGCAGCAGGCAGGTTACGACCTGCACTATCGCGGCCTGTTCCAGTCCTGCTTTGAGGTTGTGCGCAACAATGAGATAAACCATGACGTAAACAGCATGACATTCCAGCTTCTGCACGACTTTACCCCAGACGGACACATTGACCGCATCGACCAGACGTTGCTATCGTATGTTGTCAACCATCACTTCGCAGGGCGACTGAAAGTGTTGCCTATATCGGAAAGCATCGTTACCGATGGGAATCTGATGACATGGTACAGACACAATTCCTTCTTACCTAATCACTCGCGCCAGACAATTGCGCCCGTGATGTTCAACAAGCCGTGCGTGACATGGGCGCATGATGTCCCTCGCTATACCGTACTGACCTACATCTTCGGCGACTATGAGCAGGTGCATGAGATTGAGGCGAAAGACCCCAATGCAGACTACATTCTCGTTACCGACAATCCTTCGCTGCGTAGCGACACATGGCACATCGTGCTCGATGAGATGCCGGAACTCAGTGTGATGGAGAAATGCTATGATGTGCGCTATCATCCCTACCGCTATGCAAAGACGGAGTTGTGCATCAGGCTTGACAGTTCGATTGGCATCAAAGGTTCTTTGCGGCCTTTCATAAGGAGAATGCAGGACGGCCAGTATGACCGTTGCCTTATGGTTCATCCGAGCCATCTGACTATGCAGGAAGAGTACGATGCTTGGATTGGCTTAAAAAACTATCCAAAGGAGTATGCAGACCACGCTCTCACAACGCTGCAACGCCTTGGCTATGACATGCAGTACAAAGGGCTGTTCCAGGCGTGTTTCGAGGTGGTGCGCGACAATAGGGTAAACAGCGAGATTAACGAACAGACATTCCAGCTGCTTCACGGCTTTGCTCCTGACGGAGAAATAGAGCGCATAGACCAGACGCTCCTTTCGTATGTTGTCAACCGGTACTTTGCGGAACGCCTGAAGGTGTTGCCTGTACCCGAAAGTGTTGTCGGCTCGGACTTGATGACGTGGTACTGGCACAATTCAGACAGGGCAAAGCGTCTCAGGAAGCCCATCGCCCCCATTATGTTCAACAAACCCTGTGAGACATGGATGCCATAAGACAGAAATACGCATTTATAACATGATAGTGACGCGGAACGCTGCATCTCCCCGCCTGCCCTTGACGGAAGCCTCCTTATGGCTTAAATTCGGGTATCACAACAAAAAAGAAACGCCATGTTTATCACACAACAAAACGAGATTATTTCTCTCATGCCTACAGCACGATGGGACCGTCCCTCACAACTCTTCGGCTATCTGGAGGAAGAGGAACGTATAGCGCTTGAGCCGCTTCTTGGTACGGATTTGTACGAGTATCTTTGCACGGAGTACGAGCGGCTGATTGGGAAATATACCGATATTACATCAACCACCATACGACCCACCAAAAAGGCAAAGACCAATCCGCAGCTTCCTTATGCCGATGTAACGGAGCGCCTGGATGCTTTGCAGGTACAGATGGCACCCAAGCCGACTTCGCCTACATCGTCAACTTCCAGTTCATCATCGAGCAGTTCCGATGTTGAAGAATTCAGCACGGTATCCGACGGCGACATGGCTGCTATCAGGCTCATCCGTATCTGTCAGCAAATCGAGTTTTATAAGATGCTCAGCCACAAGGCAGGCTTGCTGACGGTATCATTCAATGAAGGTGGCGGCATGAATACTGTGTCTGCCGACAACTACGAGCCTGCCGATGCCAAGCGCATGGAGCACCTGGTCAAAGATGCCTATATGAGCGCAGGCAGAGCCATAGACACCCTCCTACTCTATCTCGAAGCCGATGCCAAAGGCAGCAAGAGGTTCACGGAACGCTGGAGCAAGGCAGACGCTTTCTATCTGCATAAGGATCTGCTTTTCCAGACAGCCCACGTATTGAACGAATATCTTGACATAAAAGGCGAACGCATGGCGTATATATCGCTTGTGCGCGACATTCGATTCTGTCAGGGTACTTATCTGAAGCCAAGAGTGGGCATGAAGCTCCTACAAGCCGTGGTTGCCTTTGCCAATGGGGTGAGAGATAATGATGGCAGCGCATCATCTTATAACGATGTCATGCAGGAACTCCTATCGTTGCTGAGAACTGCCCTTGCTTTCTATGTGGAAGCCCGCCGCACGTCATTGGAACCTGCCAAGGACAAGCTTGCACGGAGGGACAGCATGGCAGATGCACAGCAAGCGATGGCCTCTGTGTGTGACTATATCGAGGACAACCTCGAAATGCTTGGTGATGTTGCCGTAGGCAGTCCAATATATAAATGTGTACGCGCACGCGAGGAAGAACTTACCAAATACGCAGCTGACGAAGCAGCGGCCACAGAACGTCAGCGCAAAGCAGCCAGGGAACGCAACAACCGCAAGCTGTTCACGGCCTTTCCTGTCACCCACCGTCCGGCAGACTATAACAAATAAGCACCGTAAACACGTTTTTGTACTTACTTTCTGTTTCAATTTATAGGAGAGCTGCGATGTGAATCGCGGCTCTTTTGCTTCCCTGTAATGTTGCAACATTGCAACACAATAAAGCTATAACATAGCGATGTTAAAACATTGTAACATCGTTTCTATGTCGTGTTACAAATATGTTATGCAGCATAGTTGTAGCATTTTTGCACCAAAATGTTTTGCTGTTACAGCAGAAAGATGTACTTTTGCATCGGCTACAATAAAAATAAGTAAATCTCTCCGTTTTTACATTGCCTTGTTTGCAACCCTGCAACTATGTATAGCGTTAGCTTTGCAACATGGTAACTAAGTGACAGAGACGTGTTGCAATGTCATAGTGTTGGCGTGCCGTTGTTCTGCAATGTTGCAGCACAACAAAGGAATGTATAAACATAGTGGCAAAGCTGCAAAACGACAATGGAACACAGTAATAATGGAGTATAGTTACAACTAAACAAAACCATATTATGAAAGGTAAGAATGAGAAAACGCGGTTGCATGGCATTATCGCCATCGGCAACTACAAGGGTGGGGTAGGGAAGACTACAACTACCCTGAATCTGGCTACGGCGCTTCGGCTGCAAGGCTATCGGGTATTGATTATGGACTTCGACCACCAATGTAACCTCACGTCCTGCACGGATTGGGAACAGGAGCGAGAGCTGGCGGGCGACCCTACCATCTTCGACACGCTGACACGCGGGGCTGACATTCCCGTGTATAGGGACAGCAGCGGGCTTTACTACACGCCCAGCACAATAGGAATGTCCGAAGCAAGCGCGAAGCTCTCTACGGTGCGCAATGCGGCCAACGTCCTGGCTCGTGCCTTCCGCAGGAGCATCGACGACCATACAGGCGAAGGATTGGTAGAGTGGGGGAGTAGCTTTGACTATATCCTCATGGACTCTCCCGTTGCGCCAGTAGTGGTGACAGACAATATCCTGATTGCTGCAACGGCATTGGTCATCCCTGTGTCACTTGAAGGCTTCACGCTTGACGGACTGGATAACT